>NZ_JAZAQP010000024.1:0-62321 GCF_036231725.1 Pseudomonas sp. JH-2
CAGGGGCAGTACTTCGACGCGGAGACGGGGCTGCACTACAACACCTTCCGCTACTACGATCCGGTGGTGGGGCGGTTTGTGGGGCAGGATCCGATTGGGTTGGGCGGAGGAATAAACATATACCTATATGGACCAAATCCCTTTCAGTGGATAGACCCGCTGGGGTGGTGCTCTACTAAGCTTGGCAACAATATGGGGGCACGACCAGGGGATGGGATGGCCAATCACCATCTTATCCCTGAAGAGTTAATGAAACATGCAGACTATGCCCCTATGTTTAACCGTCTAAAAAGTATGGGCTTCGATGGAGACGGGGCATCCAATGGTATCTTCTTGCCGGGAAGCTCTGATTTAGCTAAAAAAATTGGACTTCCCGGCCACTGGTCAAATCACTCAAACTACACTGGCACAATAAAAACCGAACTGGACAAGCTAAATAGACTCTTTAGCACCGGAAATCTAAGTGACACTCAGCTAGCTTTGGGAGTAGGCAGAATTCAGAGCATGGCAAAAGAAGGGCTAGAGAGTGGAAAGTTTGTCATCGACAAAATAACTGGAAGACTTCTATGAATAATCCCACTTACTACTTCATAACTTACGCTGCCAACAAAGGAAACTCTGAACACATCCCAATGGAGATAAACCATCCAGAATGGGAGTGGAACACGTACGAACCCCACCCAGAGTCAATTACAATCCAAAAAGACTACAAAATAAAAATTACTGACAGACATATAAAAGAATTTAATGCAGACTTCTACGGAACCAATACTTATTTCGTATCAGAAAAATTCATAGAAGCCTGTAATGAACTGAACGTCAAGTATAGAAAAATCCCGATTGAAATCAAATTCTCCAACGGAGAGCGCCCTCCAAAGAATTATTACGTATTTCTTCCCGCCCAGAACCTCTCTCTTCTTGACACAGAGAGATCCATTTTCCAAGAAGAGAAGGATATCGAGACTGGAAGGCCGATGATAAACAATCTCTTCCCCCCAACACCGGTTTATAGCTGGATAAAGAAATTCTCTCCACTAAGCACAAAGCTAGATCTATTTCGCTGCACAGAAACAATGAGCCTCGCCTGCAGCGAAAGATTTAAAAACAAACTAGAACAGCAACAAGCCTCAAACATAACATTCCAACCAATAGATGAAAAATATCGCTATGACCCATGGGGGGAAATCACTGACTAGAAACTGCCAACTCAGTTCAAAGCTATTATTTAAGAAAAGGATTTCATAATGAAATGCCCTCACTGTTCCACTTCCATCAGCCCCTTCTCCCCCGCCATCATGGGCCCGTCCAAGCCCGGCGGGGCAAGGGAATGCAAACAGTGCAACAACAAGTTCAGCATCACCGCTGACAAGAAAATCGCCGTGATTGCCGCCGTAGCGACGGCAGTAGTCGGTTTCTTCGTGCTGCGCCCCATTCCAACCGTAGGACCAGCCCTCTGGGGTTTCGCCACGGTACTGGTGACCTTCCTCGCCGCGGCGCGGCTGAAGAAGGCCTGAGCCACAGCCACCCACACGGATAACCATGACAGGAGGTCCCATGGAAAGCATCCCGCAAACCCAACCCAGCCAAGGCAACCTCAAGCCGAAATGGCAGGAACGCTTCGCCTTCTATGACCAGCACGGCGGCCCGCGCAGCGAAACCTACAAGCAGGCCCTGCGCGCCCTGCCCTTCGGCAAGCGCATCCTGATCAACGCCAGCCTCCTGGCCTTCTTCTTCGGCCCCATCTACTGGTTCGTCCTCGGCTTGTGGAAAAAGAACCTGGCGATGCTCGGCATCATCTTCGCGGTGGGCATCCTGGAGGGTCTGTTCGAGATACTGACCGGCATCGAGATCCCCCGCGCGCTGGATAACGGCATCGGCATGGGCTTCGCCGCCTGCTACGCCGTCATCACCAACTACGCCTACTACCTCAAGCAGGTCAAAGGCCAGCAAGGCTGGAATCCCTTCGAAGGCCAGCGGATGCTATAGCCATGCCTCAGTTTGCTCTCTAATAATTCGCTGAAGATTATACCGGACTTGGTATAGTCAAGACTGTTTTACTTTACGGCTTGCTAGAAACACCAAACACAGGAGTGGGCCATGATAAATACAGGAAAACTAGAAGCTGAACGGGGCCATAGCTTCCCAAAATCAAGAATATTTATATCAAAAAAGTTCCTGCGAGTTATTCATACCCTGTCGATTTGAAAAATTGATGGAAAATTTTTATATCTATTTAATCCATCAATAAGAGACTGACAAATGTACTACTACATAGAACCTGAAGTCAGCGGCGGGATCGGCAGAAACTCGCTAATTGATACATCAGTACACCCGCCTCTTGTCACCAGACTAGACTACGAATTTGACGGATGGCTGGGTGATGACCTTATAGAGTCGCTCCCCTGCTTTATTGCTTCTGAAAACCTCAAAAGCCAGCTTGAAAAAAGCGCCTTGTCCGGATTCAAATTTGATACAGCGGAGATAACCAAATCCGAAAATTTCAATAAGACTTACAAAGGAAAAAATCTCCCTAAATTCTATTGGCTAAAAATAACTGGAAAGGCTGGACAGCAAGACTTTGGGATTGCTGATGATTTTCGCCTGGTGGTTTCCGAAAACGCCCTTGTTACGCTGCACAAGACAAAAATAGAAAAAGCGAGCATAGAGCAACTTTAGCAATAAATCAAACAGCGCACCTTCTTATTCTCTTCAACTGTATGCAGAAAATCTGAACTGCCTAACTCATACGAATAATCATGACAAGCTCCTTATAGAAGACACCCGGACAAACACACAAACAGGAGTTGTGAGAAATTGAAATCAGTCAAATGGGTAGAAGATCAGATTTTAAGCATAAAGATCGACGAAGGAATTTATTCCCTAGCCCAAATGCGGAAAAATTCACTAATGGAATTCTTCGATGTCCGCCGAGACAGCGATACATGGAAAAATATAGACCTCAACAAAGAAAATATTATTTTTTGCTTATTCGTAACAGAAAAAAAGATCAAGCCAATCTTTTCCTCAATCGTTGACGCGAGCAAGGTGTCACCCAACAAGAGACCGATCAAAAAGAAGATGCTGAGCGCCATATTTGGTCAAGGTCCCAAGGGCGGAGCTAAGCTAATCGAACTGACAGATAACTATTCGAGCTACCAAGCAAAAATCATAAAAGACAACTTATCCATCACAACAGATATTTCCGAAATATATGATAACGAACTTTGCGGAATGGTTGGAGATCCAGAAAAAATAAGAAAACGCCTCATAATCTATTTCAATACAGGCGTAAACTGGGACGAATCCAAAGGCTTTATATTCAGTGGCGTACCTCTACCGCCACCAACAAGATAAAAAGAACAGCGACGAAGCAACCAGACCACCTAATCCGCCGCCGCACCTACCATGGCGGCCACCGGGTAGCCAAGGCCATGGAGCGCGACGGCACGACGAAAAGCACCAACCGGCAAGGCGGTGACGAGCGCACCTACTACTTCCACACCGACCAGATCGGCACACAGCTGGACATCTCCGACGAGGACGGCAAGCCACCTACAAGGCCTGGGGGAAGTGGAACGCTATACAAAGCAGAACCTGAGGTTCCAGGGGCAGTACTTCGATGCGGAGCCGGGGCTGCACTACAACACCTTCCGCTACTACGATCCGGTGGTGGGGCGGTTTGTGGGGAAGGATCCTAGAGCTCTAGCGGGCGGAACCAACCTGTATCAATATGCGGCAAGTACACTCGAGAGCGATATCGCTACCTATATAAAGAAAAACGGCGCAGTAGATGTTGATATCTCCTTCATATACAAAAATGGCGGAACCCGTCCAATATCTATAATTTACGACGAATACCAGAACGATTCGAAGATAATTAATAAAATATTTTCAAACTAGAGAACAGGCATGGACAAAACAAACGAAGCCAGAGCCCGAATCAAAGAAGTCATGGATGCCATGAAGCTTTGGGAATCCGAATACCACACTGAAAAAACAAAACTTATCTTAAATGGCGATGAAACGGAAAACCTAGACAACAAGGCCAGACACAAACTTAACGAGATATTAGAGAAGTACGTTATTCAAGAGGGGAAAAACTATGGAAGGCTCATTGATCTCGGCACAGGAGATCCTACGACTTATGACTTTGACACAGACCAGGTAATTAATATCGAAAATTCGAAGAGAAATATAGTATACACCCACACCCGCTCTGCAGGATTCAAAAACCAATATCGAATAACCATGCAGGAGACTCCAGAAGGATGGAAAGTCAAGAAAAGAGAACTACTCAATCATAAAGAAAAATGGACTGCAGTACCCATATAATATTTACTATTTATTAGACAAGGAATTCTATCCAATGAAGTATCCTCACTGCGCTACCTCCATCACCCCCTTCTCCCCCGCCATCATGGGCCCGTCCAAGCCCGGCGGGGCAAGAGAATGCAAACAGTGCAAAAAATAGTCAAGGCCGCTTTGCTTTACGGCTTACTAGAAACACCAAATACAGGAGTGGGCCATGATAAACACAGGCAAACTAGAAGCTGAACTGAGCCATAGCTTCCCAAAATCAAGAATATTCATGTCGCCAGAAAAAGTTCCTGCGAGTCACTCATACCCTGCCGAGTGGAAAGGTTTCGGCGTAACACATGCATACTCTCCGTGGATACCTGCGAAGTGGGAAAGATTCAAGGATCACCTCCCATGGACCTTCAACCTATTGAAAAAAGTCCTTATAGGAACAGCCTTGCTTTCAGACGACGAGCCTAAACTCATCTATATATTCAGAGACACTGATGGATTTTATTTTTATTTAGGAGCACCTCCAATCTCAAACAATAGGCCTCAAAAAGCCAAAACCCAGGAACTACCTGAAGATATTAAGTATTTCTATCTAAACCTGCATAACGGATTCACTTTCTATCCTTCCCAATCCATGGGCCCTCTCCCTATTGAGCTACAGGTCAACATATCGGACCTTTACGATGGAGACAGCCCAAGCTTTATTTCAAAGTTAACAGGTCTACTTCACAATGGTGCAGGCGACTATCTTTGCATAAACCCTCAAAAAAAGAGTGGGCATGCTTCGATCTGGTGGCATGAGGCCCCTGACAAAATAGAAACCGGATTCAATTTTTGGAAAGTAATGGATACTTGGATTTCTGTATTTCTAGAAGACACCATCATTCAACGAGAACTGTAGCCTCCAAACATAATCGAATACCTCCTGACGGAAGAGAAAGGATGCTCACACCCGACCCGAACCGATTCTTCAGGCAATTGCTTTCCGGCTTGCTCTGCTGGGTGCTGATAGGTGGCGCAGCCGTCGGCCTGATGCCGATGCTTCTGCTGCCCTACCTGCTGATTTGCATGTGGGCCTTCGTGCGTTTTCTGCGAGTATCTTGCGTCAGCGAGCGTTTCCTCGATTTTGCCAGTACCGCACTCATCAACTGGCTCGCAGTCTGCCCGATGCTGGGCCTGGTAATGGGGATCGCGGCTTTTCAGCGCCTGGGTGGACAACCGCAGTTGCAGGCACTCGGTATGGCCCTCGTCCCCAGTGGGCTGACGATAGCGGCCTACTGGCTGGTAGGGCTCCGCCGCAAGTTCACTTCACCGTTTCAGGTCCGTCACGAACAGGTCAGCTACTCCGAAGACGACGACAAAAGCCTTGGTGCTTGGACCGGCGGTATCGCAGCCGCGCTTTCCGCCACGGTGATGGCAATGCTAGGCGAACCCGCTGACAAGGCCCATGTCGCGCTCTGGCTCTATGGATTCTTCGCAGTCACCTCCCTGTACTACGTGTACTACCTGCGCAATGCCATTCCTGCGCTCACATCACTGGCCAGCCAGGAACGCAGTCGCGTCAAACCATTCATCTTCGAGAACCTGCCGCAGATTCGCGCGTGGCGCCAGCGCTTCTGGCTGGCCAGGTTGATCGCCTGGCTGTCACGGACACTCGGCTAGGAAAGATTCGGACTCGATGCCAAGCCCCATGGCTCTGCCGTAGCCACACCCAACCACCTAGACACCAGGCGGCAACTTCGAGCGCATCGCCTTGCGCCGGTCCAGCATCTCGCCATCCACCACGAAGGTGCCATCACCGACAGCATGCAGGGTACGACGCTCCTCGCGCCTGGAATCGACATAGGCGGCGATGCCGTCGAGTACCACTATGTTGTGCCGCTCGATCACGTCGACCACCCGGCACTCGATGTTCGCCAGGCACTCGCCAATCAGCGGCGCGCCGACATGCCTAGCTGGCAGGGCGGTCAGCCCGAAGCGGGCGAACTTGTCGGTGTCGGCGCCGGAGCAGGTGCCTATGCCGACCACGGTGTCGAGCAGGTCCACGGAGGGAATGGCGATGACGCACTCGCGGGTCTTCTCCAGGGCGGTGTAGGAGTAGTTCCAGGGCCCGGTGGTAAGGGCGAAGCGTGGAGTGAAGTCGACCACCATGGTCCAGGACAGGGTCATGATGTTGCGCTGGCCGTCGTCGCAAGTGGTGACCAATACCAGCGGGCCGGGCTCCAGGAGGGTGAAGGCCTTCTCCAGCTTCAGCGCTTTCATGGCGAGGGTTCCTCGTTGCGTGCTACGGCGAGGGATGGAGACCACTGGTGGTGTGGCCTTTCTTCCCCCCTCCCCAGGGGCGTGGGAAGTAATAGCGTAGGCGTTTTCCCCGAGCCACGTCACTGGACTCGCATTCAGCTTGCGGATACCTGCCTGGCACCCTGTCCGGGCCTGGAAGTGGAACCTTCATGCTTCAGGAAAAAACCTTCCGCGCAGGCACGCATTTCCGAATGTCGGCCGGCCAGCGCCAGCCGCATCATTTCAACTTGAAGTTCTTCCTGCTCCACCATGAAATCCAGAAATGCCACGGTCTCGGCCGGCCCCGACTGCCGCAGGTCGCGCAGCCGATCGACATAGGCGATGGTCTTTCCGTGAACGAACTTCACCAGCCCAACCATCAGGCACCGGGGTACCGACGAAACGATCCAGGCCTTCAGCTTCGTCGGTAATCCCGGGGTGGGGTCCAGCCCCCAGCGCAGCGCCGCGGCTTCGTATCGACGAGCATTCAGGATTTCCAGGTCCCAATAGGCCTGCCAGAACATATGCCAATCACTTCCCCTGCAACGCGCCGCCATCCGCCTTACGGTTATCAGCGCGAACGAGCGATTGGCGAGTTCCTGGCGGAACCCCTCGATGAATTCCTTTGAGGGCATGAGGTTCTCCAACTTGAATTCGACAGGTATTTTCAAACCCTGAAAATGGCCAGCCCGCAAAGCGGGCGGCTCAGCAGC
Source organism: Pseudomonas sp. JH-2 (assembly GCF_036231725.1). Taxonomy (NCBI): domain Bacteria; kingdom Pseudomonadati; phylum Pseudomonadota; class Gammaproteobacteria; order Pseudomonadales; family Pseudomonadaceae; genus Pseudomonas; species Pseudomonas sp. JH-2. The sequence continues at coordinate 7,302 of NZ_JAZAQP010000024.1, forward strand.
CCCGTTCCTCCCCCAGGGGACGAAGCGACTCATCGAAGTCGTCCAGCCTTGGGAACTTCAGCGCCTCGCGCTGCTCGAGGGTAACGAGGTGCCGGGCGTACTCATTCAAGTACTCCCGGCGCTCCGCCGCGCTTATGTATGGGACGTGATAGGCAATGAATGGCGGCAGGACCTCGAGCCCGACATAGGCGAGCATTCCCTGGTGGATGGGGCGCAGCAGGGCTTCCATCTCGCCATGCACGGCGCCTTTGCCGAACATATGGCGCTGCCCGCCCAGGCTGAAGGCGAGCATCGCCCTCTTTCCCTTCAAGCCGCCTCGGTCGTAGATCCGCCGCCCGCCATAGCAGAACCCGGACACAAAGACCCGGTCGATCCACCCCTTCATGATGGCGGGCATGCCGAACCAGTAGAGGGGGAAGTTGAAGATGATCAGGTCGGCCCACTTTATCTTTTCGAGCTCCACCTGGATGTCCGCCGCCAACATGCCGTTGTTGTGGTTGTGCCGTTGCTCCAGCGCATAGACCAGATATTCGCCATTGGCTCGATGTCCGAAATCCTCGGCGGTGGCAACCGGGTTGAACTTCTGGGCATAAAGATCGGAAACGACCACTTCGTGCCCCTGCTCGCCCAACACCATGACCGCGAGGTTTTTCAGCGCGGCGTTGAAAGAGGCCGGCTCGTTGTGGGCATGTACTATCAAGACTTTCATTGCTTTCCAGACTTCCGTTTTTGACAACTGGGTGGCCGCCCTGGTGTCCGGCGAACGCGCCAGCGGACACCAGGGCGGCCCGTTTCTATTGGGTAATCACCCCGGCGGGCCCGAACAGCAGCAGATGCCCATCCGCCCGCGGCGCCAGTGCCGACAGGTTCAGGCGGTCTTCCCGTCGTGCGGCAGCGAAGCGCGCAAGGCTGGCGTCGGAAAGCGCGACGAGGCCGCCATTGCCGACCAGCGCCACGCGCCCATCGGCCAACTGCGCAACGGCCGTGATCGCCTCGTGGCTGCCACTGTCCAGCGCCTGCCAGTGCTCGCCCAGGCGATCGCCGAGCAGCACCCGGCCGCTCATGCCGGCCAGCAGCAGCCGGCCGTCGCGCAGCCCCGACCCGCTCCACAGCGAGCCGCTGGCGCCGGTGTCGAGCGCTTGCCAGGTCGCGCCGCGGTCCAGCGAGCGATAGGCGTGCCCCTGTTCCGCCGCGATGAACAGGCCGCCATTGCTGCCGGCGAAGATGTGGTTGAGATGGAAGTCGTCACCTTCGGCGGTGACCGCCAGGCGTCGCCAACTGCGCCCGCCGTCCTCGGTCTGCGCGGCGTAGCCGTAGGCGCCGACGACGATGCCGTGGCGGGCGTTCTCGAACCACACCGAGAGCAGCACCGGCTTGTCGTCCAGGCGCTGCTGCAGGGCCCAGGTTTCGCCGCCGTCCTCGCTGTGCAGGAGCACGCCGCCATGGCCGACGGCCCAGCCCTGGCGGTCGTCGACGAAACTCACCGCCGTCAGCAGGCCGTCGACCGGCACGCTGCGCGCCTGGCGCCAGGCATCGCCATCGTCGGATAGCACGACCACGCCATGGTCACCGACGGCCACCAGGCGCTGGCCGGCCCCGGCCACCGCGACCAGCGGCGTGCGCTGCGCGGCGTCCAGGGCGATGGCCGGGCTTTGCGTTTCGGCGGCCCAGGCCTGCCCGGCGAGGCTCAGTACCAGCGCGGCCAGGAGCGGGCGCAGGGGTTGGATGCTGGACATTCGCGCGTCCTCCATTCAATGGGCGATCAGGGGCGCGCGCACCGGCCCCCGCCGCGGGATCAGGGTTTCCAGCAGTACGGCGATGGCCGGCAGCAGGGTGATGGCCATGAGCATGTTGGCCATGAACATGAAGGTGAGCAGCAGCCCCATGTCGGCCTGGAACTTCAGCGCCGAGAAGGCCCAGGTGGCGACACCGACCGAGAGCGTCAGCGCGGTGAACACCGTGGCCACGCCCACCTCGCGCAGGGCCTGCTTGAAGGCGTCGACGATGTTCTGCCCGGCGGCCAGGTGCATCTGCAGGCGGTTGTAGATGTAGAACGCGTAGTCCACACCTATGCCCACGGCGAGCACCATCACCGGCAGGGTGGCCACGGTCAGGCCGATGTCCAGCGCCTTCATGAACCAGTAGCCGAGGAAGGTGGCCAGGGTCAGCGGCAGGCAGCAGGCGACCATGGCCCGCCAGTCGCGGTAGACGAGGAACACCAGCAGCAGGATGGTCAGGTAGACGTAGAGCATCATCGGCAGCTCGGAGGCCTCCACCACCTGGTTGGTGGCGGCCTGCACCCCGGCGTTGCCGCTGGCCAGGCGCACGTTCACGCCCGCCATGGGGTGGCTGGCGCGGTAGCTTTCCACCGCCTGCACCACGCGGGTCAGGGTGGTGGCCTTGTGGTCGGCGAGGTACAGGTTGACCGGCAGCAGCGTGCAGTCGGCGTTGTACAGGTGCAGGGCTTCGGGCACCTGGCGCACGGCTTCGGCGAGGGACAGTTCGTCCTGCGGCAGCGCCGCCCATTTCGGGTTGCCCTCGTTCACCCCGGAGGCCGCCAGCTTGGTCAGCGCCGGCAGCGATTGCGCCGAGAGCACGCCGGGCACGTTGCCCAGGTACCAGGTCAGGCGCTCCACGTAGCGCATCACGTCGTGCTGGTAACAGCCGCCGGCCGGGGTCTCCACGGCGACGGTGAACAGGTCCAGGCCCAGGGAGAAGTGGTCCACGACGCTCTGTACGTCCTGGTTGTAGCGCGAGTCGGCGCGCAGTTCGGGCGCCCCCGGCAGCACGTGGCCGATATGGCGGCCCTGGCTCTGCCACACGGCCACGGCCATGAGCAGCAGGCACAGTACGCCGCCGATGGCCGCGTTGCGCGGCTCGGCGATGCGCCCCAGGCGGACCATCAGCCCGTCGCGCGCGCGGCGCAGCCTTTCGACGCGGGCCACGTAGGCGGCATCGAAGCGGAAGTAGCTGGCCAGCAGCGGCAGCATGACCAGGTTGGTGACGATCTTGTAGGCCACCCCCACCGAGGCGGTGATCGCCAGCTCGCGGATCATCGGGATGGGCACCAGCACCAGGGTGGCGAAGCCGACGAAGGCGGTGATCAGCGCCAGGGTGCCGGGGATCAGCAGGCCGACGAAGCTGCGCCGCGCGGCGGTCAGGCCGTCGGCGCCGGCGCAGACTTCCTTGGCGATGTAGTTGACCTGCTGCACCCCGTGGCTCACGCCGATGGCGAAGACCAGGAAGGGCACCAGGATCGCCAGCGGGTCCAGGCCAAAGCCGAGCAGCGTGAGGGTGCCGAACTGCCAGACCACCGACACCAGCGAGCAGCACAGCGGCAGGAAGGTCAGCACCCAGGAGCGCGTGTACCAGTACACCGCCAGCACGGTGAGGACGAAGGCCAGGCCGAAGAACGCCACCACGCTCCTGGCCCCGGCGCCGATGTCGCCCATCTGCTTGGCGAAGCCGATGATCTGCACGTCATAGTCGGCGTCGGCGTACCTGGCGCGCACCTGCTCTTCCAGGCGCTGGCTGAACTCGAGGTAGTCGAGGCGCTTGCCGGTCTGCGGGTCCGGGTCGGCCAGCTCGGCCACCACCATGGCTCCGGAGTAGTCGTTGGCCACCAGGCTGCCGACGAAGCCACCGATGATGGTGCGCTCGCGGATGCCGGCGATGGCGCGGTCGTCCAGGGTGCCGACGGTGACGTCGCCGCCGACCACGTCCTCGGCCTTCATGCCCTCCTCGGTGATCTGCACCGCGCGGGTGTTCGGCGTCCACAGCGAGGTCACGCTGCGGCGGTCGATGCCCGGCATGAAGAACAGCGCCTGGGTGAGGTCGTACAGGCGGGTCATCGCCTGCCTGTTCCAGATGTCGCCGTGCCTGGCGTGCAGTACCACGATGATGCGGTTGGCGCCGAACAGCACGTCGCGGTACTGGTTGAAGGTCTTGATGAACGCATGCTGCTGCGGCAGCTGCTTGTCGAAGCCGGCCGACATCTCCAGGCGCGAGGCGTAGAAGCCCATCACCAGAGTGATTACGGCCAGCAGGCCGAGGGTCGCCAGGCGATGGCGGAAGAGAAGGCGCTCGAGCGCCGACACCAGGTAAGCCAACATGGAATGCCTCGATGCAACGAGTGCCGCGGGCGCCGGCCAGGGGCCGTCGCCGGCGGTCTACTGCCAGGGATCAGAACGAGTAGGAAACGCTGCCGCCGAGGAAGTCGCGGTCAGCCATCAGGTTGTTGGCGCCGCCGCCCCAGAACTGCACCCACTGCAGGCCGCCCTTCCAGCGGTCGCGGTAGTTGAACAGCAGCGAGGTGGTCAGCGACTTGCGGCCCTCGACGAAGGGCGAGGCGTTGGGCGAGGTACCGTTCACGTCCTGGCTGAAGTCCAGCTGCGGGGTGACGGTGACGCCGCTGCCGAACAGGTCCGGGTAGTTGATCCCGAACTCGGTGACGTAGCCCCAGGAGGCCTTGTCCGGCAGCGCGTAGTCCGGCAGCGCGTAGGGCACCTTGCCGGAGGTATCCAGGCCCGGGTAGTAGGTGACGACCGCCTCGGCCATCATGAAGCCGTCGGAAGCGCCGAGGCTGGTGGGGATGAAGCCCAGCACGTCGTTGGCGGAGAAGGTGTAGATGGCGTTGAGGTCGGCCTGCCACTTCCGCTCTTCGACGAAGCCCTTGTTCACCCCGGTGTCGAACACGCTGTACTTGTTGTAGCTGCCGGTGAAGGCGCTGCCGAAGGGCACGGTGGGGTCGATGGCGACGCTGTCGTGCGGGCGGTACGACAGCTCGCCGGCCACGGCCACCGGGCCGAGCATGGTGTTCATCGACAGGCCGAAGAGGTCCTTGTCCTCGCCGTAGTTGATGAAGTAGTCGTCCACCACCAGGTTGTCCGGGTCCTTGCGCGCGGTGTAGCCGATGAAGGGCAGCTTGTCGTGGTAGCGCTCGTAGAACAGGCCGAACTCGGTGTCGATGCCCTCCGCCCGCCAGCGCAGGGCCAGGCCGTACTGGCCGCCGTTCTTCGCCTCGCGCTCACCCGCGTAGGGCACCGCCAGGCCCGCGGCTACCAGGTCGGCCGTGCTCAGGCCGCTGCTCAGCGGGTCGCCGCAACGCCCGCTGGGGGTGGCGGCGCAGGTGCCGGGCAGGATGCCCTCGACATAGTTGGTCGGATAGTAGATGGCGCGGCGCCCTTCCCCGGCTACGTCCGCCGCGGAGAAGTAGGTGCCCACCGGGTCGAGCGCGTAGGCGTTCCACTTGAACTGGTAGTAACCCTCCAGGTTCAGGGTGTCGCTCAGGCCCAGGTTGAACGAGGCCATGGGCGCCGGGATGAACACTTCCTTCAACTGGGTACCCGGGGTGTGGTACTTGGGCAGGCTGAGGGCGTTGATCTGGTTGATGCCGCCGGTGACGAAGATTTCCTCGCCCCAGCTGATCACCTGGTTGCCCACCTTGACCTTGGCCGGCATCTGGCCGAGGTCGAAGCTCCTGGCCAGCCACAGGTCGAGCAGGTCGAAGCGCTCGGTGGCATCGCGCCTGGCGGTGTCTTCGAGGTCGGTGCGACGGGTGTCGTCCATCTTGAAGTCCCTGGCCCAGGCGACCCGGCCGAGGGCGCTCCAGCCGTCGCCGAACTTCAGGCTCAGCTCGTGGGTGCCCTTGATTACCTGGGAATAGACGTCGTGCTTGTGGTAGTTCAGGTCACCGTCGTCGGCGTTGCTGTAGTTGATGTCGGCATTGGCGTAGCCGTTGCCCCTGGACAGGTTGTAGTAGCGCCCAAGTTCGGTGTTGGCGCCGTTGTTGCAGCCGCCGCTGTCGCTGCCGACGAGATTGCAGTCCGGCGACTGCAGGCGGGTGGCGAAGCCATAGGAAAGCGTTGAGTCGAAGCTGCCGGAAACGCCCGCTTCGGAGCCGAAGACGAAGGCCTGGCCCGGCTGCGCCCACAGCAGGCCGGAAGCCGCCAGCAGGGCCAGGGTCGAGGTATTGCGGGCGCGCAGCATCCCCTGCGGCGCTTGCGCGCCGCACTTGTCGTTCTTGTTCATGAGGTTTCTCCGGGCTGATCAGCGTTCGCCGCGGCGACGCAATTCGTTGGCGCTGAACATCTTGTCGCTCACCCGCCCCTGCAGGCCCGCGGGGAGGTCGAGGGCCTCCCCTTCCTGGGTGAAGCCGTCGGCGATGTAGCGGCGCGCGATCAGGTCGTAGCTGACGTATTCGAAGTTGGTGCAGGCCTGGATTTCCGGGTCGGCCCAGAGGCTGCCTTCCTGGAAGCGCCAGAGGTTGCCCTTGGCGTCGTACATGTCGACGTACAGCAGGCTCCAGCTGTCCTCGTCGATGAAGAAGACCCGCTTGGCGAAGGAGTGGCGCTTGTCGGCCTTCACGGTGGCTTCCACCACCCACACGCGGTGCTTCTCGTAGCGCTGCGCGTCGCGGTTCAGGTAGTCCTGGCCGATCAGCTGCTCGTACTTGTTGGCCTTGTCGACCAGCTTGTAGGAGTTGTACGGCACCAGCATTTCCTTCTTGCCGACCAGCTTGAAGTCATAGCGGTCCAGGGCGCCGGTGAACATGTTGATCTGGTCGACGAAGTACAGGCTGTCGGAGCCGGCGATGGGGTTGTCGTAGGCGAACGAGGGCGCGAGGCGCACGCGGCGCTGGCCGGGGAAGTAGATCCAGGAGTCCTGCGGCTTGTCCAGGTAGGCGTGCACCAGGTACATCTCGCCGGCGCGCGACGAGGGCGAGAGCACGTCGTAGAGCAACTTGGCCTCGATGCCGCCGGTGTCGGCCGGGCTTTTCACCGCGGGGTCGTTCCACGGGTAGTACTCATAGGCCCACTGCTTGACTTCGGTGAGCGAGCCGCCCTTCTCGCGCATCAGGAACGAGATCTGCGCCCGCCGCCCCTTGGCCATGTAGCGCAGCTTGTAGTTCCACATGACCTCGATGCCGCTCTTCGGCAGCGGGAACGGCACCGCCGCGCCGGGTGCCTGCTCCAGGCGCCAGCCGTCGCTACCGATGCGCGCCTGCCCGGCGAGTTCCCTGGTGCGCTGCGCCACCTCGGTGGGAACGGCGCAGCTGCGATGGGTGGGATAGACGTCCAGGCGATAGCCCGGGTAAGCCTTGATCAGCGCCACCTGCCCTTCGGGCAGCAGCGCCTGGTACTGCGCGAGGTTCTTCGCATCCACGTGGTACAACGGCTTGTCGGCGGCATAAGGGTCGCCATGGCCAGGGCTCCAGCCGGCCGGCGCCTGGGTCAGCCCGCCGTTCCAGGCCGGGATGCTGCCGTCGGCGTTGCCGGCCTTCTCGGCACCGACAGGGGTGAGCGCGCTGCCAAGCTCGCCCGGGCCAGCCGCAGCGGCGCCCTGCGCCTGAACAGTACCAAGGAGCGCCAACAGCGCACCGCCCAACAGCGAAAGCGGGAGGTTTCTCATGAACTTCTCCTGGAGGAGCTTTTTGTGTTTATCGGGAAGCAGTTCGAGGTGCCCCAGAGGGGCTCGACATCGGGCTCGCCTGGAGTGCAAAGCTATCCAAAGCGGCGCGGAGCGACTTGCCAGTAGAGGCCAGGGAAATTGGCATCTGGTGCCAATCGCGAGCGGGCCCGGCAGTGGAAAGCGCGGCTGATGCCGCCGATACCGGCCCTCCTCTCCCGCCAATCCCCAAAGGCCTTTGCCTTTCCGGCTCACGGGCGCAGCGCATCCCTCAGCGCCTCGCCTGTTCGGCCGCCGGCAGCGACAGGCTGGCGAGGTAATCGATGATCGCCCTCCGGTCCTCCGCGCTGCGAATCTGCAACGCGATGCCGCGCATCCAGATGCCCAGTGGGTCCGCATGGGCATCGCTGCCGCGTGTCCCGTCCGTGTAGTGAGTGAGCTGGCGGTCGAGGTAGCTGGCATCGAGGATGCGCAGGCTGGGGGTCTTCAGGTGGGCGAAGCCTTCGGCTTGCAGGCCGTGGCAGGCCGCGCACGAGCCCTGGTAGAGGGACTCGCCATGGGCGGTGCCCGCGCTTTTGCTCGCGCTGACCTTGGCGGCCTGCTGTTGTGCGTAGTGATGGGCCAGGCGGTTGAAGTCGGCTTCGTCCAGGCTGGCTACCACAGCGCGCATCTGCACGCCCTGGCTGTCTTGCGGGTCGTAGCCACGCTGGCCGGCCTTGAAGGCGCGCAGTTGCTGGAGCAGGTAGTCGACCTGCTGGCCGGCCAGGCGCGGGGCGCCGAGCACGGCGTTGCCCTGGCCCTGGTCGCCGTGGCAGGCGGCGCAGGTTTCGACGCCGGTACCGGCTTCGGCGCGAATGTGGAGCGTTGCGGCGAGCAGAAGCAGGCCGACACGGGTACATGCCTTCATGGGTTCAGGTTCCTTCGCGCTTCTGTTTTTCTTGCTGGGCGATGCGTTCGAGCAGGTCGCGGCGGACCTGGCCGACATCGGCCGGCACGCGCTGCCGCCAGCCGTGCAGCTCCGCCCCGCTGTAGGGTTGGAAATCGGCCGGCAGCTGCTCCCTGTCGAAGCGCTCCAGCATCCAGTTGAGGACGCCGGCCAGGGCGTCGTCGGAAAGGCCCGAGAGCGCCGAGCCGGGCACCTGCACCAGGTATTCCCGCCCGCCCGGCACGCCGAGGAACTTGCCCAGTTGGCCGGGGAACGCCGGCACCTGGCGCTGCGGGTTGCCGCTGCCGTCGGGCAGGTGGCAACCCTGGCAGTTGAGCATGTAGTCCAGCTGGCGCGGCTCGGTGGTCCAGGCGCTTGCCGGGCCCACCAGCAGCAGTGCGGCGAGAGCGGCGCGGATCGGGGAGCGGCCGGCCATGGGCTTATTCCTTCACCCCGATCACCACCGACAGCGAGCAGTGGTACGGCATGTCGGCCTGGCTGCCGGAACACCAGTTGAGGTCGTTGGAGCTCTGCGGGCGGTACAGCGGGCGGTCGCCCTCGTCGCGCTGGCACACGCAGCGCCCGCAATTGCTCTTGCCGCAGCAGTCGTTGTAGGAAATCACGTAGTCCTTGCCGTCCGCCGGGTTGCGGCAGGTGCCGATCCAGGTGATGTCGGAGCGCACCGTGCCCGGCGGGCAGCTGTTCACCGTGCCGCCGCAGCAGCTGCAGAGGAAGCCGTCGATGGCGCAGTAACGCCAGTAGTCGCAACTGCTCGGGTCGCCGTTCTCCACCAGGCTGGAAGCCCCCGGCTGGGCGAAGGCGCCGCTGCGGAAAACCGGCAGCAGGGTCGTCGCGCCGGCACCGGCCAGCAGCGTGCCCAGGCCGCCGAGGAAGCCCCGCCGCGAGGTGCCGCGCGCGACCTTGCGGGTCAGCAGCTCGGCGGCTTCGTCGAACCATTTGATCGCCATGCTCAGTGCACCTGCTTGTAGAGGGGAGTTCCAGCCGCGTGGCGCGCGGCCTCGAAGGCCTGGATCGAGGCGAAGCCGAGCACCTGGGCCTCGAACAGGCTTTCCAGGTGCTCGCGGGTATTGATCAGGCCGTGGGTGACCACGGTGCCGCTGGTGTCGATCAATACGCCGTAGGGCAGCTTGCTGATCTGGTAGGCCAGACCGACCTCGCGCGACAGCAGGTAGGGGAACGCCTGCAGGCGCTGCGCCTCGATGAAGGCCTGGTGCGCGGCGACCTCGCCGTCGCTGGCCAGCACTATCCGCAGGCGCTCCTGCTGGCGGATGGCCTTGAGCACCGGCAGCAGGGTCTTGCACACCGGGCAGGTCTCGGAGAGGAAGAACAGCAGGGTCGACTGCCCCTGGGCATTGGCGCCGCCGAGGCTCACCGAGCCGCCGGTGAGGCTCGGCAGGGTGAAAATCGGCGCCGCCTCCCCGGCCTTGATGGCCTTGCCCAGGGACAGCGCGCCCACCGGGCGGATACGTTCGTGCAGCAGGCCGACCTGCCGCGCCAGGGCGCAGACGGCGAGGACCAGGGCCAGGTTGAGCAGCCAGGAAAAGCCGCTGGAGACGATCAATGCGTAAGTCATGTCCATCACGGTTCCCCCAGGGATGCACGGTTGGAGATCAACAGGTTGGCCAGCAGGTAGAGCGCCACGCCGCTGGCCAGGGCGAAGCCGAGGGTGACGGCGTCGAACCACACCAGCGGGCGTTCGCCCATGGGCGCCAGCAGGTTCAGCGCCGGCAGGAGCAGCAGCAGGTTGCGCAGCACCAGCGCCCGCCCCGGCGGCTGCGGCCGGCCACCGAAGTGGCAGCCGCAATCGGCGATGGCTACACCGCGCCAGGTGACACCGGCCAGCACGGCGGTATAGAGCGCCAGCAGAATCGCGGCAGGCGCCGCCGCCCAGGGCTGCCAGGGACTGGCCAGCGCACCGCCGGCGGCCAGCAGTTCCAGGCCCGGTAGCAGGCCGACGAGAACGGCGCGCAGCCTGGTGGGCAGCAGGCCGGCGAACGCCGCGGCGTAATCATCGAGGACGCGCGCGAAGCCCTGCGGATCGCGCAGCTTGTGCAGGCCGGCGCTACCCAGCAGCAAGGCCAGGGCGCAGGCACTGCCCAGGTGCACCAGCGGGTCGTGCAGGCAGGTCGCGATCACCATGGCGCCACCGCATTGAGGAAGCCCAGGGGAATGTCGCCGATGCTGCGCAGGTGCTTGCCGCTGTCGGCGTCGTAGAGGTTGATGCCCTGGCGCAGCAGCGGCATCAGGCCCTTTTCGCCTTCGGTCAGGTAGACCCAGGCGGTGAACAGTCCAGGCATGGGCACCATCCAGTCGAGGCTGTAGAGGCGCGGCCGCTCGCCCTGGCTGACGCCGATGGCGGTGCTCTGCTCTTCCAGCTCGATGCGGGCGAGGCGCGCGTGGGTGCGGGTGTCGAACACCCAGACCTCGGTGCCGGGCTTCTGGTAGTTCTCCGGCTTGTCCTTGTGCATCAGCACGAACAGCCTGCCGCTGCGCTCGTGCAGCGCGGCGCCGTGGTTGCCGGCCACGCCCCAGCCGTCGGCGCGCTCGGCATCGCTGAGCAGCGACCAGTGCCGGGTCGCCTCGACGCCCTGGGCGGTCATGCGGATGCCATAGGCATCGTTGTTCTGGGAAACGAAGTACCAGGTATCACCCAGGCGCGAAGCGGTGGTCAGCAGCGCGTCCTTCACCGGGTCGAAGGCCGGCGCGGTACGTTCCTGCAGGGCGGCCTGGCCATTGTCGTCGAGGCGCAGGTGGAAGAAGCCGCCGTTGCCGCAGATGGAATAGAAGTCCCGCGGGCCGGCCGGGTAGATGGAGGCGCAGCCGGGGGTGGCGACCTCGCCGACGAAGCGGTTGCGCTCCAGGTCGACGACGGAGATGGACTGCGCCGGGGTGAAGTTGAGCACCAGCAGGAAGCGCTCGTCGTCCGATAGCACGCTGAGCCCGGTGGAGATGAGCGCGGTCATGCGCTTGGGCGGGATGGCGATCTCGCGCTTGGGGCTGAGGGTGTGGGCGTCGTAGACGGTGACCACGTCCGTGCGGGTGCCGCGCACGCCGCGGCTGAAGTAGATCTCGCTGGCGTAGAACTCGTCGCGCTTGTGCGACAGCACCAGGCCGTTGCTCCATATGCCGGTACTCACCTGGCCGAGGTTGCGGCCGTCGTCGGCGAACAGGAAGGCGCGGCCGTCGACCATGTTGGGAGCGTTGCTGCCCCAGATCCAGAACCAGTGCTGGCCCTGGTGCGCGCCCAGGGTTTCGACGTGGGCTTGCTCGGGGACGAACTGCGCCAGCGCCGGCAGTGCCAGGGCAGCCAGCGAGAGGCCACCCAACAGGGCGCGCAGCGAGCGCTTCCACAGGGCGGGCGGGCGCTTGCCCCGGCTCGTCGATGGCTCATGGGCGGCGGGGCGGTCGGGCTCGCCCCGCCCTGGCAGGCGGGTTGGCATCTGGCGTCAGTCTCCTGGGTTGCGGAAGCGCTCGATCCGACGGGCGAGCGCCACCCTGCCCTGCGCCTGTACGTCGGCAAGAGCGGGTCGGTCGCTTCGTCGGTCATCTGGCCAGCAGCGGAAAAATCGCGGTTGACTGCATCGGTGGCGATGCGCTGCGCCGCGGTTCCATACGCTGCTGGTTTCTGTGCGTATCTGGCTGGAAAAACTATTCAAAGCGGCGCCACCGCGGCTTGCCAGCAGGTGACAGAGTCGTTGACATCCGATGCCAATCGGGGGGAGCCGCCCCTGGGCGCGACGACAGGCGCCCTTGCCCGGTGATGCCGGGCTTACCAGGCATGGCCCGAAGCGATTATCGTAAACAGCACGTGGGATGATTCCCCAACCACCTGGCCCGGCAACGCCAGGCGCGGGAAATCACCGACCGGTCGACCGAAGCGGTCGGCGGCGGGACCTTCGAAACGGACAGACGAACGACAAGAACGATAAGGCTGTGGCACCTATGAAATCCGCCCGTACGGTGATGTCCGAGAACTTCTTCCGTCGCTTCAGGGATTGCTTCGAACCCCACCTCGCCCCGCTTGGCATCGATGCCCGGGTACTGGAGCGCGGGGACATAGAAATACCCGGCGAACAGTACGTCGCCCTCTGGGAGGCGGCGGGGCAGTCGAACCCCAACGTCGGGCTCGAACTCGGGTTCCAGACCGAAGCCGACGATTTCGGTGCCCTCGGCCACGCCCTGTACTGCGCGCCCAGCGTCGAAAAGGCCCTGAAGACCCTGCAGCAGTTCATCGTCGTCTTCGCCCAGGAGTCGATCTTCGACTTTGCCTGCGACTCGCGCGAAGTCACCGTGGAGTATCAGGTCACCGCTCCGACCGTCCTCCAGCGGCGGCAGGACGCGGAATTCGCGATCGCCTGCGTCCTGCGCATGCTGAACCTGATCACCAGCAGCACCATCAGGCCACTGCGCATGGACTTCGAACACGACCGGCCCGCGGACACCTCGGTGCACAAGCGGATTTTCCAGTGCCCGCTCTACTTCAACCAGCCCACGAACCGCATCCACCTGCCCCTGCAGACCCTGCAAATGCTGGTGGTGCGTGGCAACGAGCGGCTGTACAAGGCACTCGAGCCCTACCTCGAACGAGAGCGCGAGCAGCGCGCCGTGTCCGATGAACTACTCGCCCAGGTCACCCGGATGATCGCGACCGAAATGAGCAGCGGCGCCCCCTCGCTGGACGAGATCTGCGAGCAGCTGAACCTGAGCCGACGTACCCTGCAGCGGCGCCTCAAGGACCATGGCATCGAATACTCGTCGCTGGTCGAAGACGTGCGCCGGGAACTCGCCCTGGCGTACATCACGGACTCGGACTACTCCATGACGGAAATCTCCCTGCTGGTCGGCTATTCCGAATCCGGCTCCTTCACCCGCGCCTTCCGACGCTGGACCGGCCGCTCGCCCCAGCAATACCGCGCCAGCAGCCGGCCACGCGCCTGACCGCGCTCCCCTTCCCGACTTTGGCGCGCGCGGCCCAAATGGCTGGCACCGGCTGACAATTCATCGACTCGCCCCGCCACTACCCTGATGCCGTCCTTTCGAAACCGACGGCCTCTGCACTGCGCCGGAGAAGGCCCCGCGCGGCCTCCTGGCCAGGCCCTGCAAACGACGTCGCGTTCCCAATCCCCGGCAGACGAGAAAAGAGCATGACCGGCAACAGCGACCCGCTTCTGGGCAGCAAGTCCTTTTGGCAACACGACTACGGGCACTACTCGCCCAACCCTGCCCTGAAAGAAAACCTCAAGGTGGACGTGGCGATCATCGGCGCCGGCTACACCGGCCTGAATACCGCCTGGCAGTTCAAGCAGGACAACCCCAACGCCCGAGTGGTGGTGCTCGAAGCCGCCGTCGTCGGCTTCGGCGCCAGCGGCCGCAACGCCGGCTTCAGCACCAGGATGTTCGGCCTGGAGCCCGAAATGGTGCTGTTGCGCTGGGGAAAACAAAAGATGATCGAGGCGCACCGGTACCTGGAGAAAGCGGTGGCCCATACCAGGAGCCTGATCGAGGAAAACGGCCTCGATTGCGACTACCGCCACAACGGCCTGGTTCGCATGAGCTACTCGGAGCAGCAGGCCAATCGCCTGAAAAAGAGTTATCAGCTGTTCCAGGAACTGGGCCTCGATGGCGACATGCGTTGGCGGGAGAAGTCACAGGTTCATCAGGACTTCCATTCCGAACGCTTCAACAGCGGCATCTATGAATCCAGCACCGGCTACCTCAACCCCTGCAAACAGGTGCGCGCCCTCAAGGGGCTGGCCGAGTCGGCGGGCGTCACGATCTACGAAACGACGCCCGTGACGAACATCGAAAGAACGGCCTCCGCCATCGGCCTCACAACACCACAGGGCAAGGTCACAGCCGACAAGCTAGTGGTGGCGACCAACGCCTACTCACGGCAGGTGCCGGATACCCGCGCGCTCAAGACCCGGCAGTTCCCGCTCTGGACCTACCAGATCGTGACCGAGCCACTCAGCGACCGGCAGTGGCAAAGCATCGGCTGGAAGGACCGGCAGTCGTTCGGCGACAACCGGCAGATGCTGCATTACTTCCGCCCCACCGTGGACGGCCGGATCCTCATGGGCGGCGGCGACGCGATCGTCTACAGAACGCCACCGATGGACGAGGTCCCCTCTCCCATGAGCTGGCAGCACTGCGAAGCCCACCTGAAGTGGATCTACCCTCAACTGAAGGACGTACGCATCGCCTACCGCTGGGGCGGCCCGGTCTCGGTGAACGTGGACATGGTCCCTGAAATCAGCTTCGTCGGCGACGAACGCATCATCTACTCGGGCGGCTGCTTCGGCCACGGCGTCGCACTGACCCACCTCAACGGCAGAACCATCGCGGACCTGCTCAACGGCGAGAAGACCGAACTGACGGACTTCTGGATAGTGAACAGGAAATCCATCCCGATGGCCGGCGATACGCTCTTCTTCCTGGGCGGCCGGGTGGCTCGGCAGGCGCTCAAGGCGTGGGATTGGTGGGAGGAGCGGGGGTTGAGGGAGAGGTGAGCGGGTGGCTGTTCCGGGGGGGCGGTTTCTCGATGCTTCGCCGTCGATGGCAAGTTATGTCGACGAGCTATAGGCAACCCGGCGGTGTGATCCTGTCGCAAGGAGGGGCGATCCCGTTTCCCCTGCCGGGTAAGTTCCGGGCCTGCGGCAATTCATGTCACGGCATGGCGGGGGATTCGAACACTCGATCCCTTGTACCCCATGCAAGCTTCCAGGAAAACCACCAAGGCATTAATGTATTGATTTTAAATTAATTTTTTACTTTAAAATCAATACTGATAGGCGTAAATTGACAAGAATCTACGGCTTTGGCAACTCAGGAATGCGGGCTCCAGATGGGTTTTGCACACCCAAACCAGCGGAAATTCCATCACACATGCCCCAAAAGCATGATGATCCTCCTTCGTGCAGCACCTGCAGGCGGGTTTCGTCGCAGGGCAGAACCGGGTAGCCCAGCATCTAGTCGCGCATCAGGTTGAGAGGGGGCTACAACTGCTCGCCGAACTGGATCACCCTGCGCGCCAGGGGTCTGGCGGGAGATGTCGAGGTCGTGGCGACTGAGCATCTTCTTGAAACGATACAGCGGGATGCCATCGATGTACTTGGTGATCAGCAGCATGGCCAGCACGCTCGGGCTGGCCATGCTTTTCTCGATTAGTTGGGCCGGTTTGTCGACGGTTATCGAAGCCGCTTCGCAGGCCTTACAGGCGTAGGCCTTGCGGATATGACGGATCACCCGCACCTGCATCGGAATAATGTCGAGCTGCTCGCTGCTCTCTTCGCCAATCTCCTGCTTACAGGCGCCGCAAGCACAGATGCACTCATGCTCGGGCAACTCATGGGTGACCTCCACACACAGCAGGTCGGCCGGCAACAGCTTGCGCTTGCCAAGCCGCTTGACGGGGTAACGACTTCTTCAGCTTCGCTCTCGTCGAGAGCTACCGGGCTCTTCGGCCTCGCTGTTCGATCTTGCGCTGATCCGACTCGCGCCAACAACGCCTGCGCAAGTAACTGCTTGAGCAACTACGGGTCCTCAGGAAGGGAATCAGCGCCAGACTTCATGGCACCGGATTATACCGGCTCAGGCCGCGTAGCGCGGCCCCAATAGCTGATTGTGGCCGATTACGCCACAGGTCGATGCCGTCGAGCAACCAGTTCAGTTCATCGACCATCAGTTCGATGGTCTCCTTACCGGCATCGGCCCTTGTCTTGAAGCACTCAGCCTACAGACGCTTGAGCCACAGACAAAAGCCATTGCGCCCCCATCACTTGGTTGCGCGTCCGGTTGAGGAAGACAAACAGTACCGGGTGAACACCTCGACCCTGATCCCACTCAACCAAGGCAGCCAGGCCATTGATGGATTTACGGAAGTCAACGGGCTTGGGGTAGAGGTAGACCTTCTGTACCTTGGCGTCGGGACGCATTATGGGGATGGGTTCCAGCGGAAAACAGGAGCACAGCATCCCTCCCACCTGGGATCATTGGTAGGTGCGGTCTATGGAGCGGCTACTTTACAACAAGCGCTGGATGAGGAACAGGAGCAGATGATAGATATGTAATGACCTTCGACTTCGCCCCCAAATAATTTTCATCAAACGAAAGGGAAATTCCAGAAAAAGCAATAGAGCCATTAATGAAATGAGAAGTAGGGAAAAGAAATAAAATTCAATTCGCTGACGAGACTTACTTCATAAATGTATGATTGCCGTGTAGACACACAACCTACAAGAGAATTCTGCTGAAATACTCCTTCCATTCATTATAAATAAAAAATCTTAAAACAATCCCTAAAACATGAGCGACTGGAATGCACGATGATCAGTAATAAGCCTATACCCGTCGCCACTTAGCTCACACCAAGCGCCTTGAACGCCGCATCCACTGGATCGCTGTAGAAGCTGGTCTGGAACTTCGCGAATAGCTCTCCAGGGATGGTCGGGATGTCAGTGACGCTGGCCATCGGAAGGAGGATCCGCTTCGCCCCCGCGTCGAATGCTACCTGCATGCACTCGGCGAGATTTTCCACCGGCACTACATTCCCTCCCAGGCTCATATCGCCCAAGACGACCAACTGCGCCTGGAGCGGCCTCTGCATCAGAGCGGAGCAGTATGCAACGAAGCCCGCCAGGGTCAGCGCCTTCGGAGCGCCGGTGTTATGCAGCTCCACCACATGCAGGTGGTAGTCGTGGTCACCGACTTTGGCAGCGGCGCTGACGCGAGTGATGTTGGCTTTGAAATAGTCGAAGGCGACCTTCAAGGCCTCCTTCGCGGACGAGCTACTACCGAGACCAGACATATTCAATTTGCCGCTGCCGGCAGTGATCTGGGTTTCCAGTCGGTAGAGCCCCAGATGCCCATTGGCTCCAGTCGAAACAAGGTGCATTGCCCCTGGCTTACCCTGCCCCTCGGGAATCAGCCCGCCCCCGCCCTGCTCCGGCACACTGATAAAGGTTTCTTCCAGCGAATCCGCATCGATGTACGAGAAATGGACATCGAAGAACTCCATGCCACCGATCTTCTTCAACTGCTCCTTCACCCGGCGGCGGGTTTCCAGCGCATATTCCAGGCAGCGTCGTACCGCTTCACGATCATAGTCGGCGCTCGGGTACAACAGCTTGAGCAGACCGGATACCGTCCGGCGCACGGCAATGGTGTCACGCTGGTTGAGGTTGTTGCCCAGCTTGAAGAAACGATCGATAGCGTCAGCGAAATTGCGCTTACGCATCTCACGCATGAACTCGGCCAGGTAGTCAGTGATCAGGCCATAGCGATTGGTGAAAAACTCAGGGCGCATCTTCGGCACCTCCCAGCCCGGGATGTAGGCGTGGAAGCGATCAAAAAATGCTGAGTCGATCATTGCGCTTGGGAACGGCGCCAACAGGTGGCTGGTCTTCACCAACGTGTCCACCGGCTGGTTGATATTGCCGACAAACATCATGCTGGCTGAAGCCGAGATGGAGTCACGGCCACGGGCAAAGGATCCGGAGGCCATGAAGTCCTTCATGATCTGTACGCCATCCTTGTCCTTGAACGAGATCCCGGCCACCTCGTCGAAAGCTACAACATCCCACATCCCGACCAGTCCTACCTGCCTGCGAGACATGTTGTAGAACAGGTTGGCCACCGTGGTCTGGCCACCAGAAACCAGGATGCTGTTTGGGCTGACCTCCTTGTAGATGTGGCTCTTGCCCGTGCCGCGCGGGCCAAGCTCGCAGCAGTTGTAGTTGTTCTCAACGAACGCGATCATCCGCGTCAGCAGATGCCATTTCGTACGCTCATTGAAGTGGGCAGGCTCCATACCCGTCGAGCGCAGCAGCACATCGATCCATTCGTTTTCAGTGAATGCCTTACGCGCCTCCAGCAATGCCTCCATATCCATGTTCGGCATCTGAATGGGCTTGAGATCATGCACGGTGAACGGTGACCCTTTCGCGCCCTCTTCAAAGAAGTAGTTCAGGGTCACGATGCACCAGATACCGCCAGCCAGGAGCTTCTCGTACTCCTTGATGAAACGGCTGGGGATCTCAGCATCCTTGACGCCCAGGTTCATGAACAGTGCCTGGTAGATGTCCCGGCGCTCGTTCAGGCTCACCGTCACCTTGTCGATGATCTTGAAGCTGCCACGCTCACGGATCTTCGATTTGACCTTTTCCGCCTCATCCGGACGAACATAGTTCTCGGACAGAATGCGCTTGACCGTCTCCAAGCCGTCAGCAATAACCTCGTCATTATCCGAAGCGCAATACATGCCGAGCAGGTACTCCAGCACGTAAACGGGCACATTGATGCCCTCTTTGAGACGCTTGGTTAGGTCTTTGCGAACGACCTTGCCAGCAAAAAACTGGTTCAGGCGTGCGTCCAGATCGAGCTCAGCGCTGCCGCTCTCAGAAGTCAAAGTCATTGCTAATCGCCAGGTTGATACGCACTTCAATACGGAACTGTTCGACGTCGGTCTCAGCATCAAGCAGTCTGAGGAAATAACGCTCGCTCGATGAGAACGGACGGTTCAGCAGAGTCAGAGCCACTTTGCGCTGCCTCTGGTCGAGGTTCTGCGAGTCACTGTCCATGGAGACCTGCTCCACTACGGAAACGGCCTCTCCGGCCTCATTGAACAACCCCACCCGCAGCACCGCCGGATGTACTCGCTCGGAAACAGCCTCGGTCTGCAACAGGTTGAACAGGTAACGATTGGTGGTGATCGTGAAGTTGTTCCCTAGCACGGTAACCTGGGCCTTGCGCACCGCCGTGTCCTTTGCTTTCTGCCCACGCACCTGTTGCACCTTGAGAACGGGGACAACGACTTCCTGCAAGCTCGCACCACCATGAATGAAACGTGCACCGCCTACGAAGTGGAAGCGATTCACCCCCTTCGGCGCCCAAAACATCATGTCATCTTCAATGCCGGCGGTATCCCGAATGTAGCCTGCATGCACCTGATCGCTAACCCCAAGGTTGCGACCGATGAGATAGCGCTTCTTGGATACGATGCTGCCGGAAGGCTTGCCCACCAGCTTGCTCTTGTCCAGTGCTTCGGGAGCGGAATCCTGGAACAGAAAGCCATGGTCTGCCGTCACAATCACCCGATGGCCATTGAGGTTGTTGATGATGCGCATGACGATGGACTCAAGCTCGCCAAGGGCATCACGGCAAGCTGCAAACGTGCTGCTTTCGGTGCTGGATGAGTCGCCCACGGCATCAATCTTGTTGTGATAGATGTAAACGACCCTGTATGGCTTGATCAGCTCACGGCCATCGGTTTTGTTCATGTTCAAGAAGTCCTCGGCACGCAAGGCTAGGCCCTGCACCCCTGAGAGGATCTTGTTGCGTGACTCCAGGCCATCGCTACTTAAACCGTCCACCTGCACCAAGCCAGCATCTGTGTAGCTCAGCGTCTTGTGTGGCAACAGGCTGGCCATGCCCAGCTTGGTATAGGACGGCAGCACACCCAGTTGGCTGCCCAACTCCGCGGCAAAGCGGTACTTGCCATTGAGCGACTCATTCAGCTCCTGGGCGACCTCGTAACGCAAGGCGTCACTGATGACGACGAATACCCGCCGGTCATCTCCCCCCTTGAGATAACGATCTACATGCTCTGCATAGAAGTCCTGCTGGTTGGGCACCCCAGGCAGTTGCCATTGCTGGATCTGCCCTGCCTCCAAAAAGCTTCCCCACTTCTGCGCCAAAGGCTGAAGAAAGCCATTCAGATAGTCTTGCTCGACCCGGGAGGTAAGCGGAGCCAGTGCATCCGGGCTTCTGGCATACACGACATCGGCAGCCTCGTGATAGAGACGGTACAACTGATCAAAGCGGTAGAGCTCGCGGGTGTAAGCGCTATAGCACGCTTCCGCGGAGTCGAAGGAAAAACCTGCCGCATAGCGAAGCTTGAGTTCGAACAGCTCAGAAGCAGCTATCAGGGCATGGTAGTAAGCGCACCAGATGGATCGATTGGCATCCTCATTATCCGGCCACCGCGGATTGGCCCAATAACCATCCATTCTCCTGCTGGCTCTGTCGCGGAGCTGCTGACCAACCGCCTCGCTGGTATTGCTGAGCACGGCGTCACGCAGCCGCTCCGCAATCAAGCGCTCCACATCAACAAAGGTGTTCACCGCCATAAGCGAATCGATAGGAACCTGTGCCAACAGCTCCGCCGGACGCAAGTCTGTGGCGATCCACTTCGACAACCGATCATAGGAACGCTGGCGCAAGGTGCTATCACGCCACTGTGACAGGAACACCGCAACGTTGGCCGCACGCAAGGGGCTCAACTGAAGAAGCTTGAGGTTATCCGGGACATGGGCATGCAGGGCATGGCCCATATCAGTGGCAAACAGGCGAACCAGGAAATGCCGCAACGTGGGTTCGCTGTGCTGATACCCAAAGGCCTGCAACATCAACCCCCAGAACACGGGCTGCATGCCAAATTTGCCCAGCGACTCCCATAACGGATTGTCTTCAAGGTCATCGGCTTCAGCCAGGTTGGCCAGGATGGCCGTCAGCACGGCAAACATCTCTGCCTGCTCGACCTTGGCAAGCACCGCGAGGATCTTCAGATCCAGCACCGCCTCGTCATCTTCCGGACTCAGCAGGCCCTTGATCCTGGTCACCCGCTCTTTGCTGGCAAAAAATGCGCTACGCGCCTTCAGGTGCTCGCGCAGACTGTGCTGACGTAGCCCCAGCTCCTGCAACAGCATAGAGGTACGATCCGCCGCGAAAGGTGCCGCATACAAGCGGATATCCAGCAACCAATCGGCCTCCGCCTCGGGACGCAGACCATCTTCATAAATCAAAAACAGACCATCTGGACTCAACAGCTCAATCTGTCGCTTGATCGTCAAGGCCGGTACCTTGGATCGCCGAAAAATCTGCACGTTCTGCAAGGACAAGGATTCGAGTAGCTCACTGAACTCCCCTTGCGGATCCTCCCACCACACCACACGGCTGGAGGCGAACTGCTGTTGCAGGCTATCGACGATTTTTTCGAGTTGTGCAGATAGCTCAGACATCAATCACCGCCCCCAGCGGTTTATACAAACTGAATACAACCACTTTCCACATGCGTTCAGAAATCAATGAATCACACCGCGTCGCCATAGAGGCGATCACAGCACATCAAGCAAAAACTCAGCCTGTCGGCGAAACACGCCATAGGCCTCATCAAAACCAGGCCTGACCGAACCAAACACCAGCGGCAGCAAACGTGCCTCATAGTCCTCGCGAATAGCGGGATCCTTCTCGGCCTGCTCCAGTGCAGCGGACAGGGTTACCTTGGGCTCGGCCACGAACGGCGGAAACTGCTGGCCAAACTCCTGAACATCGAACGCCACTAGCGCCTGAAAACCCGCGACCGCTCGCTCGGTAATCGTTGAGTCCGCTCTGCAAATACAAAAGACATCGTAGATATGCCTGACCAGCGTCCGATCCCAGTCCTGATGCATGGCACCCGCACGGTGTTGAGCATATCGGCGCAGAAAAGAAATCACCTTCTCCGCCAAGGTTTCCTCAACCGCTACACACTCTATTTGCCCCAAGGGCCGGGAGCGTGACGCCAAACGCTCAACCAGGTAATCCAGGGGCTGGCGCGTAGTAGCAAACTGCGGGGCACGAACCGTAAGCTCAAGACTCAGGTAGGGCCTCAGGCTGGCGTCATGCTGGTAGCGGGATTGGTACTGCCATCGCGTAGCGAAATAGCGGTTCTGGTTACGGGCAATACGCTGCTGCGAGTCCTCGACGAACCCCATGGACTCCAGCAGCCGTGCCACCTCCACCTTCAACTGGCTCAGATGCTTTTTTATTGCGGAAGCGCCACCGATGCTCGGCTCATCCAGCACGACCTTGAGATCCACATCCTCGGACATACGTTCGATCAGACCGTATGCCTTGGACAAGCTGGTACCGCCGCAGAACACCAGATGGGTAGCGGGATACTCCATGCCCAGTAAGGCACACAAGGCATCCGTAACGTGGATATCCTTTTCCAGAATGCTGGCAGTCAGCAGGCCGACATCGAGCTCAGCCAATACCGCCTCGATCAGCTCGGCCTGATCAGGCGTGATGGCTTTCATAGGCTACCGTCTGCTTGCCGAAGCCCAGTTTGCGAGTAATTCGGCGGCGCCCGGTGTCCAGCACAATCCCCGCAGCCAGTTGCTGAGAAGCGCCCGAGTTGTAATCGCGCACTGCCTGGGAGGGCTTCACCTTGACCCCAAGCTTTTGCAAGACCAGCGGTGCCAGCACCTCAAGGGGTTGAACAGGGATGGGCTTGCCGGTCAAGGCACTGGGCTTAGCCTTGGCAAACACACCAAGGCCCAGCCTGACCAGCACGCCTTCGGCAATCAGTTGCCTAAAGGCACGGGAGAGCTGGGCCGGGCTGCCAAAACGAGCGAACTCTGAACGCAGGAACACATCGTCCTTGCGCAAAGCGATAGCCCTTTTCAAGCGCTCCTCGGTAATCATGCCGCCTCTCACCTACCCATAAAAAATACGCAACACACTGTTTAGAAAAGGATTTTTAACGAAAAACATGCTCACAGCACAACGACAGTATACGCCACCAACGAAGCGGGCTCCACATGCGCCCCTTTCCTGTAGGCCCCCTGGAACACCGCCTACAAACGCGCATAAAGCTCCCCAAACAACGGCATCCCATACCGGCAACGATAGATCAGTCTATATAGACACCGATAAAGTCTCTAAATACCACATTCCCCAATCGATCATTTACCATCGCCTCCATAGTATGCAGCCCTCTATACAGAGTGTACTCTGGAAACTTAATCGTCTTGCCCAAGAAAAACTGCCCACGCCCCACTTCACTTTCAGAGAGCACTGAATGATCCCCGACGGGGAAGACACCAGCACTTTTACTTAGCTGTGCTTCAGCCCCATGATTTCTTTTAGTAAATGAGACCTTCAAGGGAAACAAATGCAAACCGAAAGCGCCTCCTCTCAGAGTTAACTTAAACTCCAAGGCGGTTCCTTTGGGAAGAGATCTTGAGGCCGAATAATACTCTACTGGAGAGTTGCCAGGGTTCACGTAGCACTGAAACAGAGCTCCCTGATGGCCGACACAACTTGAGCCTTCAAACTGAGCCTTGAGTTCCGCCCCAAAAGGCAACAAATCTCTATAGCCGTCCTTACTTAGTTCTCGAACCTTATAGCGAAGAGTATTACCGTCTCGATCCGTGTAACGTCTATCCAGATAATCAACCTCAGCAGGCTGACCATTCTCTACAACCTTCTTCTTCCGAACAAAAGCCTCCGGAAAATCAATAGACTTTAAGAGCCCTTCCCCCATCATGCAGTTATTTTTTCTTGCCATCCCTTGCAGCTTTGACGCCACATCAACATAAAATGAAGTGGCTGTAACCTCTCTCACTTCATTATAGCCATACGAAGACCAGGCAACCTTTCCATCTTCGCCAAAATCCAAACCGATCCTAAAGCCCAAGTCCTTTGCGTCATACCCCTCATCCACAAGAACAGGGATAATTGTATTCACCATCAAAGACTCAAGAACAGAAACACAATTTATAGCATTAACAACACTGTCCTCCATCTTTTCTCCCTTTCGGCCGAAAAAGGCAAGAAGAGCATCCCCCATAAAACGATGTACATGACCATCAAGGCTTCTGACTATCTCCGAAGCTGCCTTAAGGATAGAGTTCTTTATCCAAATAACATCTTCTAGCTTATATAGCAGGGTCAATCTGGTAGAGTTTTTGATATCCAGGAACAGAGCACAGGTATGATGAAACTCTACTCCATCCGTACCCGCCAGGTGATCGAAGTCCGGATGACCACCAATCTTACTTCTATTAACCCCCTGCTTCCCAAACCTCGGCCTCAGTTGTATCTGCCAAGAATGCTCTTCATCACGAGCGACCAAAGATTCCATACTTGTGTTCAGTGCCCTAGCCTCTGAAAACTCGGCACTATCAAAAGCGTAAGACTTACGCAGGACAGCGCGCGACTTATTTCCCTCAAGAATCCGTCGAAACCCATCCTTAAGCTCCTGCCCTTTCATACACACCACCTTAGCGCACTATTAATACAAATCATGAGAACCAATAGAAACAGCAAGGGAAACCCACAAAACTTCAGCCATTTAGAGATCAACTTGAGATCATCAAATTTTGCTGAAGCAATACCGGCAACAGCATGAATCTGACGACACTGATCCCGAACAAAACCCTCGATCTTTAACTCAGAAATACGGGTGAAATACCCTTCAGCACCTTTCTTACAAGAGCTTATATCTCCATAAAAAATCAAGGAGTCATCATCCTCATCCACAGCCGTGCTGTTCGTTCTCGGCAAAATCACGGAGACAGCCAGATACAGACAATAGCTAGACACCAGGACTAACAGCCCACCAAATACCAAGGCAGGCCAATATAAATAGGGGCTAACAAAATTTGAATATATCCTTTCAAAACCCAAGGTAAACCAACCGATCACCGCAGCACAGTAAGACATCACTATCGCCGCCTTGCTATTAGTCGACACAATATAGCCATCAATCCTTTTGATGATTTCAAAAAGATTCTTCACACCATCCTCATCAACAAACGAGGCCTTAAGTTTATCATCAGACATATTCTTTCCTTATTGCCACCCACTCGATAGTTAAGAAACCTATATTTCGACGCCACGACTCCTTCCTCACCCCCGCGACTTGAAATCAGGTCTCCCATCACCGTCAAATCTCTTATAAAGAGAAGCTAAGGCAAAATAAAGCTACGCCGCCTAGAACTTAGCGATACATCTGCCCTGTCACCTGTCCCCCAACGCAAACCAATATAACCTCATGCACCTTCTTCAAGTGCTTGACAAGTCTATCCTCTCTGACCTTGCGCGAGCACACTGCACATACAACAGTATTGGGTTCTTGCTCTACAGCCACCTTTCTGACTTTTTTGAGGGTAGGCTCAGGAATAGCTTGTATAACTGAGTAAGTTAGAGGCTCTACAAGTCGATCCGGATTGACTGCTGCAATACCATTCCAAACGAGCCAACGATTTTCCGTCGACTCATAATCAAGAATTGAAAGCTCAAATACTCCATCACCTACAGGGCGATAGCGAACGATATCCGCCATAACAACCCGGTCACTACGAAAGCATAGGGAAATCTTTGTACCCTGCGAGGAACCTGAAATGGAGTACACTCCCGCCACTTCCAATCTTACCGAAATGGTTACTTCTTTCAGGGGTTTCCAGCCAACCTCACTCCACCTACGGATACCACCTCGTGGAGTTCTTTCAGAGGCACGACTCGTACAGGGGTGCTTGGGCCACGGTGGGCCCAGCTCATCAAAATAAACCATCCCCCCATATGGGGACTCATAAAAGTAGACCGAAGCACCGCATACTGGGCATTTGGCATTTGGATTGGTAAAGCCACCGGAAAGATCGGACATGGTTGCATGCTGTAACCCTGTCTTACGCTCAGCCTTTGGTTTGTTAAACAGCCAGCGAGCAAATTCCCCACCACCACCGCCGCTACTACCGTACCAGACTCCACCCCAACCACAATTGCAGCCAGGAGGATGATTATTCGCATTGCACATAATGCGACTCCTCTCCCTTTGTCCGACCTTCTAGATCAGTCTAGCCATCCTCACCCACAGCAATTACCCCACTCTCTGGCCAAAGAATTAGCCACTCCCAACAGATAATCTATTGGTATCCGACTGTATTGAAAGAAATAACTCCTCGTCTTAATACGGTGAAACCAAGACGGGCCTCATGGAAAAACTGGGTGTTGAAACGAGTAACATTGAACTGTTCAGGCTTGAAAACCTGACGCGCAAAGAGATCAAAACCAGCCTCCTTGAGCACCTCCTCTGGAACCACATAGGACTGATCGACCAGCCCCCAGAAAGTCCAGCCAGACTCAACACAGATTCCTAATACCTTGTTATTTGCATAGCTGACACCAACCGCGCCGAGGGTCGAGCCAACCAGGTTTCCGAGCAAAGCCCCCAGCACTGGCACAGGAATAATCATCTGGCCGAGCACCGCTCCTCCGCTGCCCATCATAAGGGCCACAGCATCTCTTGATGAGTTGAACGCCAGTTCCTTGCCGGAGATTTGCCCTTGAACATATCGCCAAGAATTTTCAATAGAGTTGAGCGCCATGGCGGTAGCCATACCGACAGCAGTAGGTGAGATCCCCTTAAGAGACTGCCCCATCAGCCCCGCTTTGCATGAGCCAGTAATCACTGCCGCAAGGCCACCACGCAATCCAGCGCCTGAAGAGCTGGCAAGAACCTGACTTGCCCCTTCACGAATTAGCCTTGCGTCCAACTGACCAGACTGCACGTACTGAGCAACGATGCGATATACGTGGGGGGCCGCAGTCAAGGCCGCAGAGAAAGCGGCCGCATTAAGTGCTGCACTTCCTGACTCTCTAAAAATATCTGACCACTCAATGAAGCTCTCAGTATTGAGCCCGTAAGCGTCGGGATCAATTTCACCGTCGCGTTTAAAGTCTGATGCGATGCTTTTGGCATCTCCCTCGCTTAAGGGCTTGGACGTAATGCCATCCACCTCAATGCGATCACTTACGGTATCTGCGGTGTCTTGATATGCGGCCGCAACCTCGGGACGAATGTCCTGGTTCCGAGCAGCTTGCTTTTGCGACTCAGTAATAACACCCTCAAGCTGATCAGTGGGAACGACTTTCTGGTTACCTACATATGCTGGATTACCTAAAGCACCGGCAGTATCCTTAGCCGATCCGTAGTACTTCAACTCAGCCAAGTAAGCTTCTGACGAATTACCATAAGCTACATCTTGCCCTGTTTTACAGTTAACTAGCGCTTCAGCCCACACCTCATTGTTACCCTTTGCGACAGCGGAAACCTTTAGGGTTTCCGCATGCCAAACCTCAGCGAGGTTACCCTTAACATAACTCACACCAACATTAGCTAAGCGATCAGACTCACTTTTCATAGCCGCCAAGGCAGTATCTATGGCTGACTGAACGTCATTCACAAAGCCTGCCGACTCCAGGGCGCCCGCTACCCCAGAAAAATCTCTACTGGCCTTATAATATGCATCGGCGAAGTCTGCCATTATTATCAGACCTCATTTCCGACCCAGGCATCCAGCTCCGTCAGAACAAAATTATAAATTGCAAGCTTTGTCTGCTCATAACGCAACTCCTTTGCCTCACTCTTACTCTTGAAATATCTGACCACCTGATATCCGACACCACCTATTGCCAGGGGAACAAGGGGAGCAGCAACTAGGAAAGCCCCACCTACTGCGGCGCCAATAGCTCCCGATGCAGTTTGGCCATACCCCAACTTACTCTTAAACGCTTCAAAAGCGCTCTTTTGCTCTAGTTTACCTTCTCCGAACACTACAGCCTTACTTCCATCTCGCCCAAAACAAGCACCATTGACATTGACAACATTGGATATTTGCGAAAGGTACATCTTAGAGAACCGATTCTCTTCGGCATCCCCGATGAATATCACATAGCTTCGCCCGGAAAGGGTTGGCATATTTTGCTTGTAGTGCTCAAGAGTCCAGGCCGCACTGTCAAAGCCATTAACCTTTGAGATCTCATGCTGCAATGCAATGGCCAACTCTTCATAGTTTTCTGGATAGACCACAATCACTTGTTTACTAGCAAACATATTCCAACTCCATGACCGAATTTTTCGTATTTATTCTTCTTTACCACCAGTAATCGCCTTGACCTCGGCCAGCAGATTACCGAATTTTCCGTAGTTGACCTTCACGCCATCATCCAGATCGAGGGAGATGCGTTGGTCGGCGTAGGGGCGCAGGGCTTCGTCGAAGCGGCGGAGTTCTTCGAGCTGTTTGGTGAGCTTATCCTTGCGCTTTTGCAGGGCTTTTTGTTGGGCGCTGCTGGTGGCGCTGTCGATATCGTCCGAAAGCTTGTCGATACGGGCCTGCATGCGGCTTTGCAGCGGTACGACGTATTCCATGCGCATACGAGAGAGCGTGCCCTCGTTATAGCGATGCAGGTAAACCAGGCATTCGAAAGCTTTTTGCTTACCGCTGGAGAATAGCCAGTAAATCGGGCGCTTCTTGTAGGTTTGCAGGTGATCCTTGTAGAAGCTGGTGGACAGATAGCGGCGGATGACTTCGTCGGCGGACTCGCCAGCCTTACGACCTAGGCTGTCGGCCAGCCACTCCATATTCTCTACAAGTGTCTCAGCCCCCCAAACCACCTTGACGAACTCACGCACGCGCTCGGCGGCATCATCTTCAAACCAGGACTCGTCGGTGACGGGGATAATACCGTCAATATCCGCTGGGAATTTGGTGTAACGAGAGGCCGCGAAGCCGCTATTTCCGGTATGGGCATAGATCAGGCCCGGCTCATCGAGACTGTATCGGCCCATACCGCAGCCGATAGCGTAAGAGATCAGACGCTGCATGTCCTTTTCGCGGTTTGCTCTAGTAAGCGTAATCTGAGCACTATCCACTTCGGACGAAATTTCATTTTGCAAGCCATATGCATGGATCAAGATACTATTATTTTCTTCTTCCAGCTTTTTCGCCCTGCTAATTGACTCACTCAAGTAAATATTTCTATTTTCCCACGTGACAGCGAGTGAGCCCTTACAATATTCCACCAAATCCAAAGCTGTAAATCCCCAAGAGACCTCCTGAGAATCCCAGTCCCTTTTGGCAAGCGAAACTAAAAACCCAACATTTCTCCTTACTGCCTCGCGATCAAAATCAAGAATAGGAATTCTTGCTAGCTCCGCACTTGTGAAACTCATAGTCGGAGCCATTACTGCCAAATAGGTGTGGGCGACTTCTGAACACAAAAGCCCCATAACCACAGATACGTCCTCCTCCCTCTTACAGAATATAGACCGTCCTGTATCATCATAGACAAATCCGCCTTCTTTAAATCGCGCAGCGAAACGTCCTGTACTAAGCTTAGAATACGTAAGCCCACTACGAAAAAAAGTATCAGCGTTTCTCACGGCTGAACCCTCACAGGCTCTAATTCGCGCACCATCGCCTTCCCAATCTATAACAATCTCATTATTACCGTACCACTTACGATACAAACCACCACTATTACATGGGTACCATCTAAACGCTGTCGTTTCTGATTTATTTTTACAGTCAAACTTTATGTTAAAGAAATCCACCTCATGCCAACATCTCTGAAACTTAGCATTATCACCAGTAGATATGCCTGCTCGAAAATCGGCCATATCTCCGAGCGGTACACCAACTACAAATGGCTTCAAAATTTTATTACTAATCCAGTATGCAACTGGGCTGCCAGGGATTTTCGCAAAGTCATCTTGGGAAATTCCCTCATATCTGTTCTGACCAGTAATCAGCGCAGACTCTTTCTCAGTTCCTACACCATTCACCAATCGAAAAAACACAGGCTTGAAGCTCGACAAATACTCACCCTGTATTACAAAAGCTGTAGCCTGTACGACCTCACCAGTAATCTCGCTAAAGGCTCTGGCCCCCAAATGAGCCATAGTGTGAATGGTTCGACCAGTGAGCAAATTCACTCGCATCGCCTGATATGATGATTGAAACATCCAACCTTGCATGGTCACCATGCTGTTGAAACTGCTTGATTTGCACCATTCAAAGCCTCGCTCGATAAACATCGCAAACAGGTCAGCTTTGCTATCTTGAAAATTATTTTTTGCAAACTCTTTAACGGTTCGATTCATCCCCTTACTACCCATATAAGGCGGATTTGCTACCACCGCATCGTATTGCAGGGCTAACACGCTTGCAGGCCAGGCGAACTGCTCCAGCACCTGACAGGCATAGCTGCGTGACAAGTCATCACCCTTGCTTCGAACGGTAGCAAGCAGATCAAAAATTTTTCCCAGCTTGGCCTTAAGGACATCCGGCACGCTGATCAGCGAACCAAAGGTCTTTCCATGCTCAAACAACTGAATCAACTGGCGCAGGTCGAGAACCGTCAACCCAGAACTGTGCTGGGTTTCCAACTGCCCACCACCGAATAGCTGCCCCGAGTGGAATGCATCGCCACCCTCAATCTGGATAGCAGCATTGAGAATGACCCGGGCCATCTCCTCATCCGGCAGACCTGCACTTTGCTGGATGGCCATGACGTTGAGGTGTGGCGGGTTACCTTCGTCATCGAACAACCGGCGATCATCCTCGCGGGCCTTCATCAGGAGGGCAAAACCTGCCAACTGGGCTGCCCGGTCATCAATGTCGAGCCCATAAAGGTTCTTTTGCAGAATCAAGCGAGGAATATCGCGCAGACGATAACCACGCTCCTCATAGATGGCTCGCAGCAGATTGTAGGCCTCCACCAGGATATGGCCCGAACCACAGGCCGGATCGAGTACAGTCAATGACTCGGGATTGAGGCTTCCGCCATCCTCATCCATACGCACATTGATCAGCGCATCGAGTTGGGCCCGCACCTCTGGCGTCTGCTCCGCCGGCTCGATGTAGTACGGCATCCTCTCTTTAAGGCTGGAGCCTGGGTTGGCCATCAGCCACAGACGACCCAGGCTGTTCTGCACCAGGTACTGAACGATCCAGTTGGGAGTAAATAGCTGGGTGGCCGCGGGGATGTCCTCGCTCTTGACCACCTTGCCAATTACCTGGTCTTTCTTTTCGCTGATATAGAACTGATAGAGCCAGCCGATGATTTCGACTTCCTGCCAGTCCTCCTCCTCGATATCGCCCACCAAATGCGCGATCAGCGAGTCGGTACGCAGCAGGTTGTCCGGGAGCAGTAGCTCGGTGGCGTCGTCCAGTGCCTCGAAAAGAAACGGCATATAGCGATGCAGCTCATGGCACTGGGCGAGCAGGATCTCCCGGTACAGCACCTCGTCCTGGTTGCCTGCGGTCTTCAGGCGAATGGCCTCCTCCCTGTCCAACCCCGGCAGCTCCAGGTGCTGGACATGTTCGAGGATCTCGGGCTGTTGTAGCCCTTCGGGATGGCTCAACACACGGAAGCCATGGCTCAGATAGCCCTTGAGCTCCATAAAGCGGATGGCTACCAGCCGGTTGAACCAGGTGTAGGCCAGGGCTTCCATCACCGCGTCGAAGCCTTGCTGGCGGATACGCTGCGCCAGAGCGCTACGCTGCCTGGCGATACTCGCCGGGAAAGGCTGGCCACCAATCAGCAGCACATCACCAGTTTGTTCGACAGCGACCGGCATTTGCGGATCCAGGCCCAGGCGACGGGCGCGCTGGGTGACGGCCTCGATGAAATCGAGACGGGCCTGGGGTGCATATTTCTTGAGTGCGGAGCGATTCATGCCTGTTCCTTACGAGGTGACCTGGCCTTGCGCGGCTTGAGCGCACGGCCATACATCATTAGGTATTTGTCGAATTCAGTCTCTGGGCGTTGAAATCGTTCACTCGCTTCACACAGGAAGTACTTGAGCCGGACGATATCGCACCAGTTGGATGGTTTTTTCTTGGCGGACGGAGTTCGCCGCAGATGATTCATGGCGCGGAAATTGTGCTGATCGATGATCGGCACCTGGATCGGATGGATCAGGTGAGTCAGGTAGGCGCTGGTGATATAGCGCAGCCTACCCAGCCGCTTATCCCACCATTGAAAAGTGGTTTCAGGGGTGAATTGATCACCAGCAGATAACGCCCAGCCTCGAAAAGCAGGCCACAGACTCTCGATCTCGCCGATTAAGGCTTTCTGCTTCGAGGGATAGCTATCCTTGCCCCAATGCCCCCATTTCCAGAGCAGTGCGGCCAGGAGATCAACCTCCTCCGCTAGCGTAGAGAAGGTGTCCTTAAAGCCCTCATAATCGAGCGCGGGGTATTTTTTGAAGCTGTATAGCTCTAGATGCGAGGTATAGGTTGCCTTTACCTCATCAATAATTCTCTGCCAGTCGATAGCGTCCAGCGGCTCTTCCATGCCCATTGCATTTCTCCTCGGCGAATATGGCTACTGAAGGGCTGAAACGATACGAGCCCTAAGCGCCTCACGACGTTGCTCATAAAACGCCGGGAAATCGGCCAATGTCTCGGGAAGCTCGGTGATTTCCAGACCAGCCAGGTACTGCCGGCGCGCATGGGCATCCGGTTTGAACTGGGCATACCAGTCATGCGGCATCTTCTGGCGCTTCTGGTTGTTGATGCTGCCTTCGAGCAACTGGAGATTGGGCAGACGGTTGGCCTTATCAGCCACCTCCGCTACCAACTCCTCCGGGATGCCAGCTTTACGCAGCTGGGGCTTAGTGAAACGAGCCTGCGGGTAGATATGGTCGACATGGAAGTGCCTGGACAGGTCGAAGCCCGGAAAGATCAGCGAGAGCAAGGCAAAGGTTCGCTTGTCGCCATAGGGCAGCTCGACCAACTCGTCCAGCTCCTCCTCCGTGAAGGAAAGCGTCTTACCGCGCGCGGACATCACGCTTTCGATCTGGGATACAGGGAAGCCCGTCTGCGCATGGGTACGGATTTGCTCACGCAAGGCTGTCAGCAGGGTGTCCAGACCACTGCCCCAGATACCCGAGGCCTTGAGCAGGCTGCGAATCAGCCATTGGCGGACATTCTCTCGATCCTGAGCGTATTCGACTCGGGACAGGTAGCCCTCCCCTGGCTGACGCGCGAACAGATAGTAGGCAATCGGCAACAGGGCACTGTCGGCACGCAGGTTCTGGCTGTTGAAGCCGAAGCTGGCCAGCAGCCGCACCGACAGCAGCAAAGCCTCGCGGATGCGCGACCAGTTCTCCTCCAGCAAGGCCATGTTGGCCTTGTTGAAGTTCTCCACCTTGAACCCGACACTACCGATGTCCGACAGCATCAAGCCGGCCTTGAGCACCAGATCTTTACTGAAATTGAACTGATCACCCTCTTTATTCATCTGGTCGACCAGTTGGTGAATCTCCTGGCGAGCATCGAGCTTCGACCACTGCGCCACGGCGATGGACAGCAGCAAATCCGAGTAGGAAAGCGGTGTGCCTCCGCTGTTCATACGGATGAAGATATTCAGGACGCGCTCAAGATCCTGCTCGCCCTCTTCGTAGTAGCTGATGAGCTCTTTGTGATGAATCGTCCGGTAGAGATGGCGAAGGACTTTTTTCGCCTGCCGGCGCTGATCATTATTGAGATCGAGCTCGTCCAGGCTGTCGATCAGATCGTCTTCGCTCTCGCTCAGGACGCGCCCACAGCGCAGCCAGAGCTGGCCATCGTCCGTGAGCTCCGTTGCAGTCTCAGTGAGAAACTCAAAACGGTATTCGGAGCCGGTTTCCGCATCCGATTCGCCCAGCAGATCCAGATAAAGATGGCGAACCGGAAAGGCGTCGTTGCTCGACCACCATTTGCCTGGGAGCTTCCAAGCGTAGGAGCCACGCAGGCCGATATTGAGCGCTGTCATACGCTGCTGACCGTCGAGCACCGCGACCAGATCCCTCTCGGGAAGGGTTTTCAGCAGAGCACAGTGGTAATTGTCGCGCTCATGGTAGTCACGGACAAAATCGTAGAATTGGTACTCCTGGCGCTTTTCCGGTGCGATACGCCAGAACAGGAAGGTACCGAAGGGGTAGCCCTGCATAAGGCTGTCGAACAACCGACAGATCTGCTCTGGCCACCATACGAACTCACGCTGAATCGCCGGCAGGATGTACTCCTGGGAGGCGACCTTGTCCAACAACTGCTTGATTGTACCGCCTGGCTTGTACATGGCCGTTCCTTAGCGAATTTCAACGCGTTGATTGTCGGCGATTGCCTGCTCAAGCTCTTTACGCAGTTTGGCGAGGAAGCTGTCGATATCGGCTTGGGTCTCTATGTAGCCTGCTCCGGCGAACTGCTGCACATCGAGAATATGGCGTTTCTTCACCGGCACAGCCGGTGCCACCACAGCCACAGGCGCATCAGCCGCAGTTGACTCGGCTACAGGCAAACCTGGATTGCCGCCACCCGATGTCACTGGGCCTAAGCCCGTTGTAGCGGCTGCGCTCTTGGCTTTGGCCGCAGCTTGTTCGGCCAACAGGTGGAGATGGTCGATAGCGGCATCGGCTAGGTCGCGGGCTTCATCCAACATGTCGTTGATATGGGCCAGGCTGCGCTGCTTGGCGAGTTTCTGCCGGAGGTTTTGCAAGGGCAGCAGGCTCTTGTTGCGCTGCTCGGCACTGGCTTGCAGTGCATCCAGCTCCGCCACGACCTTGGCCAGTTGCTTCTCCAGCCAGGCATCGGCTCGCTGGTGGGCCTCCTTGAGAAAGGCATCATTGATCTGCGTGACCGCCTGGATCAGTCCCTCGCCCTCTCGAATCAGATTGAAAGGGGCTTTGGCGCTGAGAATTTCATCGATACGTGCCAGCGCCCGTGCCGCTTTTTCGTCCTTGTCCAGTTTGGGCCGGTTGGGCAGAAAATCTGCTTGAGCTGCACGCAGCTTGTCCCAGGCTGTTTTCTGGCTGGTGTGGAAGTTCTCAAGGTCGCCGTAGTTATCGGATAGGTCGAGCAGCGCAGAGCGCTCCTTGAGGAACAACTGGATGGTATCGAAACTATCTGGGGCCGCCTTGAGCTTACCGATCAGCTTTAGTCCCTGGTCGATATCGTCCAGGCCCGGGTATTGCCCACCCTGGGCGAGGGCCCGCCACTGCTTGAGATTACCCTCCCACTCCTCCAGACGGGTTTTCAGGTGGCTGTAGAGATTGTCCTCGCCATCCGGGGCAATCTTCTGGAACACGTCCTTGAATTGCTGACGGGCTTTTTGCAGTTCGCCGGAACCCACCTGCTGGCGTCTCTGGATCTCGGTGGTGCGCCAACGCGCCGGAGTGGAAATCTCATTCCAAACCTGATGCGGTGCCAGCGGGCCACCGTTGCCAATCAGACTGATCTCGCCCTTGAGCATCAGGCGAACGACCAGCAATACCGTCTCCCATTCGGGCCAACCATAAGGGCGGCGTCCATAGTGGGTTTCAGCGAGGTCATGCAGGACGATGCGACGCGACTGCGAGGCAAGTAGCTCGATGTGCTGGCTGACCTCCTTGAGCGCACGCGGATTGGCCTCGCCAGTGCTCTCAAGCCCCAGACCAGGGGTTAACGGTGTGGCGAGTAGTGCCTGGATTTCTTTCTGCGGGTCACTGCTCAGGTGCTGGATAAAACCTAGTTTGTTGAAGGTGTTGCGCACCAGGTAGTCGAGCGCCTCCTCCAGCAGCATCGGCGCACTGGCGGCCTTGGTTTCCAGCTTGTTGCCCGCGACATAGACCTCAGCCTCGCGTAGAAGGCGATCTACCGTGGCACTCAGGCGTTGCCGCCGTTGACGGTTCTCTTCTGCTCGATCCTGGAGAATCCGCTTGGTATTAAGCGGCAGGGTGCCATCGTTCTTGCGGGTGATGTATTTGTCGGTTTGCAGATACAGGCGAAGCTCGCGAGCCAGGTCACGGTCGTCCTCCAAACGCAGCAGCACGCTCCCCTCGCCCTGGCTGGATTCGAGGATGCAGCGCTGTTCGTTCCAGGTTTCCCGGTCATCCACCAATGGGCTGATCGCAGCGACCTGGAGGTCGCCGTCGATGCGGTTGCCCAGCGGATGCAGGTCGCATTGACGGTTGAGACCAAAGTCCTTGCCGTTATCAACGAAGCGGAATTTACGCTGGCCACGCAGGGCTTCGTCGAAGAGCAATTGGCCCAGTTCGCGTGCCTCGTCGGAGCTGGTGAGATCGACATCCTTGATCTCCCGGCTGATATCGCGTTCTTCGTTGGTCAGGAAGAAGAAGTCATCACCATTGCGGCTGACCAAGGTCTCTTTTTCCAGACGCTGGAGGCTGTCTTCGATCTGCTTGCGCAGGCCCTGGCGATCCGCGTCGATCTGATCGATGAACAGGGTGATCAGGTTATCGACGTTGCCCTTGATCTCATCAACGTAACGGATCAGGAACAAGGTTTTCAGAACCAGGGGATCGAAGTCTTGCAGGCTAGGGTTGCTCGCGGCATTGTCGATGGTGGATTTCACCACGCCTTCGAGGAAGCCCTCGATGGAAGGGTAGAAACGATAAAGCGGAACGAGAACACCAATGCCGCTATCGCCAACCGCCTTGGCTGCCGACTGGAAGGCATCCAGCAACGAACGTTCGCCACGGGCCAGGTGAGTGCCGGTGGCACCAGCCTTGCGGATGCTTTCAAAAATACGCTGCACCAGTTGGAACTGGTACGGCACAAAGGGATACACCGCGGCGAAGTTGTCTTCGTCAGTGAAGGCCTTGTAGGTACGCCCGGTGTTAGTGAAGCTGAGCTGATTGCGCAGGATGTCGGCCTTCTCGCGGTAGATCTTGCGCAGGGCATCCTTGGGCTCAGACTCCTTGTCGAGCAAACGGCGCTGGATGACTTCATCGACGTTACCGCTGGACAGTGACAGGCGCGTTTTGAAGCGGCCCTGAATCTTGGAGAAATCGTTGGCCTTGGAGGCGCGCACCTCACCGAGCACGGCATCGATGTCCTCTTGCGAGGTCACCAGCACCCAGGCACGACCACCACAAACGGTGCCGAGGTTTTCCGTGATGGTTTGCAGGTTGAGCATTAGGTGGGTGTCCTGGCCAATGAACTGGCCGATTTCATCCACTAGGAACACGATGCGGTGCTGTGCGCCCTGCTGGTCGAGATACTCTTTCACCCAGGCGGCAAAATTCTCCACCGACAGGCTGAAGTCGCTCTCAAAGCGCTCAATCCAGGCATCGGCATCCTTGATTTCCTGCCCCAGGGTTTGCGACAGGGCTGTGGCCAATGCATCAACCTGGAAGTGGTAGGCATCTCGCTCCTCCTCCCAGGTAGAGCCAGAAGCCGCGGCGAAGGCCTGCTTAAAGTCAGTGAATTTGTGCTGGCTGTCGAGGTAACGCTCCATGTGGGCGATATGCGGGTGATCACCGCAGTAGCCGAGCTTCTCGTTGAACACCTTGAGGAAGACGCGAAGGATGGCATCACGCCCCTCACTGGCGTCAGCCTTGCTGTCAATATTGAACAGCAGCACATCAGTGTCTGCCGCAATAGCGCGTTTGATGTCCGCAGCCAACAGGGGATCGGCAATCTTCTCCTCGAAGAAGTCGATGGCTTTGCGGGTGATCCCCTCCTTGCTGACCTGTTTGTTTTCCAGCAGATAGGAAAGGATCTTCAAGAAGTGCGATTTACCCGAACCGAAGAAACCGGAGATCCACACCCCTACTCGCCCGGCTGCATCCTTGGGATTGTCCAGGGCAGCCAGGTAGCTTTCGAAAAAGCTGCGCAGGTGCTGGTCAAGCTCGCGAGTGATGACGTACTCATCAAGCTCCTGCCAGACCGATTCAGCATCGTCCTGGTCAGCCTTGATCACGCCATTGATTGAGCGGTGAATGGAGCGGGTAAACAGATTTTTGATCAGCACGGTGGACTTCCTTTTCAGCTCACCAGACGGAAAGCGCGGTAATAGGGTTTCTCGCCCAGCTGGGCGAATAGTTGAAGCGACTGGCCGTCGTAACGGCCTGGATAGAACAACACGACCGGCGTCTGCCCCATAAAAGGCTGGAGGTTGTTCAACAGGTTGTGTGTGCGAATAAGCGGATAGGCGCTGCCGACGCCAGTGATAAACAGGATGCTGTACTCGTTCGGCGGGTAGCGCCCAACCAGTTCCCTGGCAACCTTTCCCGCATCCAGCGGAGCCTTGAGGGCTTTTTGCAGTGCTTCGTCACCCTTCTGCGCTTGCAGATCGATGGATTTTTCCAGCAGCTTTCGACCGTTGAGCATGTCTAGGAGCAGCTCGAACAGATTGACGAAAGCAACCTTGAGCTCCGGGCGACGCTTGGCAATCGCCCCCTGCAAAAAACGAATGTGCTCGCGCACCTTCTCTTCGTCCTGCGGCGGGTAATCGAATGCGTAGAACGGCACCTCATTGCCCAACCCCTGACCACCGAGAAAATCATCGGAAGTCACCCGGTCGAGAATTTGATTGAGGCGTTCGTCGAGGTTATTCACGGGCATACCTGAAGGCAGTCGAGCACATACTGCTCATTGTGTTGGCGTAGATAGTTCAGAACAGCAGGCTCAATGGGCTGACTACGCAGCCGTAGGCTACGGGTGTCCTCAAGGAAACCAGACTCAGCCAGCATACGTATGGCATTTTGCCTTAACTTACCCCGAGTAGAGTCGCTCAAGGTAGGCATATCTGGCTGAGCACGCTGGCAATCTTCGATATAGGCGTCCCAGTGACGAGCCTCCAGGTGCGTGGCAAAACGACGGAACTGATCTCGCACAACCGTGCGCAGGAAATCACCGAACAAGGGCGAAAATTTCACAGTTGCCGCCAAGACCGCATGAGTAGCGACAGGCATGCTGCCGTCGCGCACCAGTTGCCAGAGATCTGCATCCATCGTTTGCAAGCGGGCACGCGCCAAATTGGCATAGGTCGCTGCCGTCTTGGCCGTGCGCTTTTGCAGCACATTCAGCTCATGCACTTGCTTTTCCCATTCCCGAGGTTCCACGTCCTGCAACAGCAGGCCAGCAACGATGCGGGCCTCGGGCACAATCAATGAGCATTTGGTGAAATTGGCCAGGTAAACACTGCTCATAAGGGCTTCGAACTCATCAACCACATCAAAGTGCCTATTTTGAGTGCCGGCCGGACTGAGCGCCAGCGACAAACGTCCCAGCGCCGAGCACATCCAGGAGAGCGAGGTGATGGGCGAATCGAGAACACACCCGACACCACTACAGGCATGACCGCCGTTGCTCTCCTGTCGTCCCTGCCGCCGGTAGGTGCCGGATAGGTCAAGCAATCGACGTGTCCAAAGGACATGCCAAATCCATCCCGAGATGGTCATGCCTTGCTCCTGGCAGCATGCAGGGACTCATCCTGCATTGCCGCCTCTAGTAGCTGGGTTTTGCGCTTCAGCTGTTCGACATGCGCACGCTCTGCACGCAGCGCCGCTTGCAGCCCAAACTGCTGGCCTAGAAGATCGCGCTGACCATCGCACAAAGCTTCAACCTGCTGGAGCAAATCCCGGCGCGTCGAGCGCAGACTGCTGATACGCAGTTGCTGACAGAACAGAGCCAAGGCGAGCAGCAAGACCAGTCCTGCTGCCAGGCCTATGACTGCCCATAGCTGTGTGAATGACGCCATCTCGGATCCTCTGACTGCTGGTTCCTTGCCCTCAGGGGCAATATATGCAATCAGAATTTACACATCTATAGTGTTTACATTAACAGGTAAACTTTTCAAGCATACAAGGGCATGCCCTGGCTCAAGAAAATGCAGCGGCTCTGCTGGAGTCTTGCGGCGAAGCTGAATACAGCGACTCAGGCAATGTCTGCAACCTGCAAGTCCAGGCCAACCATAGACTCTTGGCTGAATCCTGTTTCCGATGCCAACAGATCAGACACGTACTCAAGCCCCAATCTCTGCTTGCGCAGCCAATCCCTTGCTTCGACTTGCCTGGTGAAGTCGTGTGGTTTATCCAGCCTCCTGCAAATCAGTTCGGAGCGCGTTTTTTTGGTCGGAATTACCAGCCCATCGGCCTTATCGGTACAGAAACTGTTGAGTAGCCCTTGTGGATCGAAATCTGGAAAGCAGATGACTCTCCTGACACCAGCCAATGCCTTAGCTACGGCAGCGGGCGAGTACTGAGGACTTCCACGGAAAATCATTGGAGTCCGACTCATCCCTACTGGCCAGAGATAGTGATGAAGGTGATACATAGGGCTGAGGTTTTCGACCAGCACGACTTGTTCTGCTCCATGGAGCGCGCTTGCCTGAAGTTGAAGAACAGCCCCCGTGGGCAGGGTGAAATCCCCTTCAGGTAGTGACAGGACGCCACACCCAGATCCGACCAAAATAATATCTCTGCTCACCTCCTCACCCGATAGTTTTTCGCTACGGGTCTTCTGCGCCAACGACATCCTGTCTAGCTCACCGTCGAGAGGCCTCTCTTTCAAGAGATCAAAGCCATACTCGTTCCTCACAAGATCGCGAAGGTACTTGTGATCTGCCGCCGTCAGACTAAATCGTGCCCCTTGCTTTGTGCCTATTTCGTACTGCGCATTAAGGCGTTTCCATAGCTTATTGGCTGGGACGTAATCTTTTACGAAAGCTACCGCATCGGCGATAGCCCTAATGTCACCCGGCTTGATCATAGATGGGAGCCCCCTAGGCATTCTGGATGCATCAGTACTACAAGGCTCTGACGCGAGGTTGATCAAGGGAATGCTCTGAGCAGATCCAAATATCCGTGATGTACTGATTCGCTGAGTATCGGCTCATTGGAAGCTCTTCGGGAACGATACTGAAATTCAGCTTTCCACCCGCATTTTTGACTTCTGACTGAAGCACAAGTAGGTAGTTGTCCAAAGCACACAGCCA
Organism: Pseudomonas sp. JH-2; assembly: GCF_036231725.1. NCBI lineage: Bacteria > Pseudomonadati > Pseudomonadota > Gammaproteobacteria > Pseudomonadales > Pseudomonadaceae > Pseudomonas > Pseudomonas sp. JH-2. The sequence goes on from NZ_JAZAQP010000024.1 coordinate 47,965, forward strand.
GACCTTGAGGTCAGCCTCCGGGTGGCCATTCAAGAGCCAATAATCCACAGCCGATTGAGGAACCCGAGCCTGCTTGTAGGCCTCTAGCATCGCGATCAGGTGAGGCTCAGCAAAAGGTGGTACCTCTTCCTCCTGCTCCAACTCAACGTCGGGCACTAACGAGTACTCACCTTCTGGCCTTTGAACCACATCCCGTAAACTCCGCTCCTTGGGAGGAGGAAGGCTGGCGATAATCGACTCCAGCTGAGCGACGTAGTCAGCATCTGTGTGCCCTGCAACCGCATGCGCAAACAAACTCATGCCACGAGCACGGATATTCCCGGAGTACGTTGTCGCGTCCTGCATGGGGAGTAGATCTAGGATGTTTCCACTATCCAGCCAGGCATCAACGACAAGGATCAGTTGGCGTTGCCGCTTGCGCTTACGAACAGCAACGCTGAGCTTGTTCAAACGAGAAATGAGGTCGTGCAGCTGAGCGCGCTGCTTGGAGAGTGCGCTGAGGAAAAACTTCACAATCACTCGATGCAAGGTGCGGTCATCACGACAAAGCGGTGCTAGGCTCTCGTACGTGAACAAGCTCAGCCGGTCATGGATATGCACCAAACGATCCGCCACATGGCGAATTTCACGCAGTTGATCGGAGAGGCTATTAGTAAAATTGAAACCAGCCTCAACAAACATTCTTGTTGAAACAATCTCGCCGCGAATTGCTTTGATAATCTGGCGTAACCGTAAACTCAGCTTCTTCTCAATGCGTGCCATTCTGTCGACACTGCCGCTATCACGTGCGCTCTCGTAGGATTCGCATAGATTCGTAATGGCAATGATGCTTTCTTCCAAATCTAGAGCGGCTCTCTCAAATCCCGTCATCGAAATTTGAGCGCCCAGGTCAAGCATCAACGACGACAGGCTGTAGACCCCGTCATCAACATCAATAAGATTTTTAGCGATCAGCCATGATAGGAGTTTCTTCTGCCCCTTTTCTTGGGCAGTGACTCCGAGCTCGTCGGAGTTTGCCAGCAACTCAAGCAGCTCCGCGTTGGCGGCGACACTCTGCCCAAATCGCTTCCAGTCTTCAGCCTTCAAAGCTCCAAGCCTCCCTGCACGGCAGCTAGCTCATGACGGTTTTCAGGCTCGGCAATTTCGTGATACGCAGCCACCCACTCCAGGGCCATGAAGACATAACCCATTTTCCCGGTTACTACAAAATTTGCGCTTTGCGTGTTTGCGCGCACAAGGAAGCCTTCATCTGTTAAGGCCTCAAGCGCTCTACCCAGGCTGTCTTTGTTATCACGGGCGGAACTGATACGCCTGAAGATTTGGTGTCCCGCAAGATCACGAAGCATCTCTGCGTAAGTGGTATTGGCCTCGATAGCCTCGATCAGCCTAGAGAAAGTAACCTCCTCACCTGGAGCCAAGTACACATCGCCGCCTTCAGCCCGGCTATAGAGACGAATAAAATCCAGTAAGGGTTTGATCTGATCACGAAGCCACACCAGCTCACTGGCCACAGACTGACGATCCTGAGGTGAGTCGAGCGATGCGTACCCCGCATAAAACGTATCCGGTGCGGCCTCATCGCCAATACGTGCCAGCACCCGCCCCAGTGGCAGCAACCCCTGTTCCACTCGCTCAACTAGATCCCGATCAAGCATGGCCTGGTGAAGATCCGGTTGACTGAATGGGCAGATGAATCCCCCCTGAAGCAGTATCTCAAGGCACTCACGCAAACGACTCATGCGCATACCCCCGCTTCCTGGCTCTCACCAATTTCGTCATTTAATACCTGAAGTGGATTCGTGCGTGGCGGCAGGTACTGAGTGACGATGACCCGCTCTTTATGACGACGTAAGGTGTAACAATGCTGAAAACGGCGAAGTAGCTCAGGCGCGCCACCCGGGAAGCCAGCCAACATCCTGATGTGCCGATTGTTGAAATAGCTAACCAACGAGATGACGTTCTCGGGCGCGATTTCGAGGGCCTCATCAAACGGAATAGACATCTCAAAGTCGGCCGTATCCCGAAGCAGCTCAAAAAGCGATACATAGATCATGTAGACGATAATCCTTGAAAGCCCCTGGCTACTGATACCTACCAGTTGATTGTTCGTGGTTGCGACTTTGTGACTGCCCTGGTCATCCACTCGCACGGAAACATCAAAGCAGTTGGAAAGTGTTGCGCCAAACGCACCGTCTGTAAGTTTCTGCTCTACCTGCTTCATCGCGGCAATAAACGAAGCCGCTGGCAACACATCGGCACCTAGGGCTTTCCAGCGTGCAAACTCACGCACATAGGTATCTAATTCATCCCAAAAGTCCAACGCATGGATTCGAGATGACACATGAAACTCAAAATTTCTGATCGCTGGGAAAGCACCTAATGTCTCTCCGGCTTTGTCCGTAGCCCTTTTACCTAGTTTCAAAATCGTTTTATGCAGATCCTTGAGCTGTCCTCGACTATTCTCCAGTTCGGTAGACAGGTTGTGGATTTGCATGATCAGCAACCGTTTATGATCGGGCTGACTATTGAGCAGGTCTAACAGTGGCGGCGCTGCGTAAACCCACGCTTGGTATTCATCGTCAGCATCTGCCGTGGCCTGGCTGTAGATCCTACTGACCTTCGCGCCTTGGTGGGTGTGGGCAAGAGAACGTACAGGGCCGCGGACAAACCGATCATGGATGGTGCGAAGCAATTCACGCCCTGTGTCTGCAAGGCGCTTACGGTTAAGGGCCAACTGCGATGCCTGGTATTCCAGTTGAGCTACGGACATACCTTTAGGTATAGGCTCCGACGTGTTCGCCGCAACACTCGATAGGCGACCAATAACCTTGGCCAGTCGTTGTTGGTCTTGACTAACGACCTCCCATCTATCCTTAAGTAGCTTGCGCTCCTTGCTATATAACTTTCGCTGCGCGTCAAGCTCCTGCTCAAGGCGCGCCTTTTCCCTCTCAGCCTGCTCCAGCGCTGCCTGCTTCTTTGATAACTCAAGACCAAGCTGGGGCAGTCGAGGAAGGTCATAGGCCAGGAAGAGCTCATAGCTTTCAATGAGGCTACGCGAGTCGTTACAGCGTCTGATTTTCTGATCTAAATCGCCAATTTCGCTCAGGAGCTGGTTGCGCTGAAGATTATTGATACCCTTGGAAGCAAGATCTTTTTCAAGCGCCGCATGCACTGCTTCGATCTGGTGTTTTTCCTCACGCCTGAATCCATCTACCTGCTTGTCATAGCTTTGCTTATAGCTTTTCTTCTCGGCTTCAAGCGCTTCCATATGGAGATTGGCTTCATTTTTAATAGCCAGGCGCTCCCGGCCAAATGCTGCTTCTACAAGCTTTAACGCCTGTGCAGCCTCCTCGGCCAAAGCTGTCACCTCGATCAGCTCAGCATTCAAACGTTCCAGGCTCTCGCGATGCTCGGCTTCAGCCCGTTCACATAAAGCTTCGTGAGCACTGATTTGAGTTCTCAAATTAGCGTCGCACTCACTCCATTTTCTGCTGAGCTGCTCTGATACCTGTTTCTGGTGTTTCAACTTCCCAGAGAGCTGGTCGGCCTCTTTCTGAATTCTTGCCTGTTCTTGGTCGAGATCATCGAGCTGAATAGCCAACTCAGCAATCTGCATGCGCATTTGCTCCAGATTGGCAATCAAGCCATCGTCAAGGCGCTCTAGATCGATCTCGTACCCATAAAGTGAGTTACCGTCCGCTCCCGATAATCGGGGAGAAAGGTCTGTACGCAAGAGAATCTCAGCAGGAACAACCTTGGAAATAGTGGATACCCAATCGGGCGAGCCCTCCGGACAGTGCCGAAGAAATCCAAGAAACGAGTCACGACCAGGCTCGCATTGACGCTTGAGTTCCTCCTGAAGCCTGACAATTTCATTTCGGTTGTTGGCAATGTTCTGCGCTCCTCGGGCGCAGTCATCAAGCCCTTCCTGAATCTTTCGAGTGTCCCCTTGGCATTGGACTATTAGGTCATTAGTTTCATTAAGGGACGCATTCAGGCCACGTATCGTTGTGTTGGCCTCATCGATAGCGATCTGGTTCTCGGGCGAAACCTTCATCCTACCCAGCTGCGCATACTCACTCCGCAATTGCCCACAACGCACCTCTAGCCTAGTCACATTCTGGGTGAGGGCCTGAGTTTCAGCTCGCTCCCTTGCCTGGCAGGCATCATTACCCTGCTCTCTCTGGGTATTGATCTCTACGGAGCGACACTCAAAATCATCGACAGCTGTCTTGTAGTTCGTCTCTAGAGATTCTTTTTCACGGACAAAGTCGTCTTTAATTTGCTGGACTCTGATCTCAGCAAAACGGCGTAGATCGGCCCCCTCTCGCTCAATATTATTCAGAAGCTGGCGCTTCTCACTGACCGAAGAACACATCCCTTCGAAACGTTGATGCAAAACCCGTAGCTCATCAATGCCATGCTGCTGAAAGCCTTCCTGCTTTTCTTCGACCATTTTCAGAGACTGTTCAGCCGTCGTGGCGGCAACACTGGCTTCGCTAACCTTCAGCCCCACCTTACTCCGCAAGTCACTGGCCTGCTCGTTGAAATCATTCTCCTTATTGGCCAGCACACTCACTTCGTCATTGATCAGTCTACTTTCTGCCTCACGCTCGTCATTGAGCAAAGCAGCCCAACTACGAAGCTTACCCATCTCGGCTATACACGCTTCAAACTCGTGACGGGTCGTATCAAGATCCACGATGGTTCTGCCCAGCTCTTCAAGCGCCAGATATCCGTCTCGCGAATCCAGGATCTCCTTAAACGACTGCACCGAAAAAGTCTTAAGCATCTCAGCAGGATTGACACTGTCCTGATCCAAAATACTGGCCATGGTCGACTTCATGGAGTCAAAAGTACCTTTGCTCTCGATAAGCGCGACAGTTAGACGATCAAGGCCAGATAGATGCTTGCCACGCGGAGCCAACGAAAATGCTGAACGCATCGTGCGAACCAGGTTTCGCTTGTCGACACCTTCAATGCCTTCAAGGTTATTGGAGTCGGTGTTGAAAAGAATTGTGCGGCCGTAATACAGAGGCGGAATTTGCGCGGTGCAATCCACCCCCTGCTTCGACATGTGACGTTGGAGATCAGACGACATGACCATGCGTCCGGCTTCGATATCTTCATAAATGAGCTCGTTACGCCAGCCACTTTTCACAAAGCGATAAGCGTAGGTGTCGCTGCTTCTGTGCATGACAACGCAGCGTGGGTGGCTCTCCCAATTCAGATATTCAAAGACGATGAAGCTGGTCGGGTTGGGTAGATACCAATCGGCAAACGATTTCTTGTTCGAGTCCGCGGCAATCAACTCCCCTGGTTTGATGCCATAGAAAATTGGGATCAGCCGCATGAAGCTAGTCTTCCCAATGCCATTGGTACCCATGATGGCTGTGTTGCCATCCAGACAAAGGTCAGCCTTGGTACCACGGCACAACGAATCAATAAGTACGATCCTAACTAGCTTCGACATGAAACACTCCTTTGTGCATCGGCCAATCGCCTGAGATTCCAAACGAAGCGATAGGCCCAACCAAGACAAGCTCTCCCAGGCAACGAGCCAACGAGCCACGCCGGCATCGATACCGTCGTTGATAGCCCTCACCAATATATGTAATCTACCTATACATATCTATAGTGTTTACCTAAACAGGTAAAATTTTCACGCACATGGAGAAAGCATGAAAAGAACACAGACGGTCGAGCAGGTTCGCTGGGATCTGGCCCTACGTTACCGACTCATTGAAACGGTGGCTTGGTGGGAAGGTCGCTTGACGACCAATCATCTGATGCAGAGCTTCGGGATCAGTCGACAACAAGCCTCTAAGGACATCAACACCTACATCACCGAACATGCACCCAAAAACCTTACATATGACAAGCATATTAAGGGCTATGTGCCTGCCAAAGGCTTCAAACCGCGGTTCATCGATGATAGCGCCAGCGCGTATCTGCACTTGCTCAACCAGAACCATGAACGCGCGCCACATATTGAAGGCTTGGCCCTGGCATATGCTCATACGGAGGTTGTACAGGTGGCTGATCGCTCGATTCGCCCCGAGATCCTTCGCCCTCTCCTCAGGGCGTGCCGGGAAGGCCTCCGTCTTGAATGCGAATATGTTTCCCTGAAGAACCCCATTCCAGAGGTGCGCCTAATTGCTCCGCACACCCTCGTGTACACCGGGATGCGCTGGCATATACGTGCGTACTGCGAGAAGAATGGTGACTACCGAGATTTCGTGTTGAGTCGCTTCAGAGGGGATCTGGACACACTCGGTAATTCAGAATGGGCACGAGACCAGGATGAAGGCTGGTCTGCTGAGGTCACCATCATCATTGAGCCTGATCCCAGGCTGAAGCCCGCGCAAAGGGAAATTATCGAAACGGACTACGGGATGAGAAACGGCCAGTTGCTGATCCCCAGCCGAGGAGCACTTGCTCAGTATGTTTTGCAGCGCTATCAGATCGATCCACACAAGATTCAATCACGCGCGAGCGCCCAGCAGATTGTCGTGGCCAATCTGGATGAGATTCAGCCATGGCTGTACCAATAAGCTCTCTACTCTGTAATGCCCGACTTCCTGGGCATTGAGGCTGAAAATGGCGCTTAACGCCCAGAAAACTGTGCATTAGAGGTCGCACGTGGTTGCATGCACGCCCGGATCGCTTCGGCACCGAAATCTATTTGCACCTCAGTGACTATGACAGACAGGCTGAATCACGCTTATGCCATGCCTATGCACTGATCAAGAATTGCTCTGAAAAGATGGCAGCAGCCAGAAAGTGATTGCTCAGAACGCAGACAGTTTTGCTGAAGAGCAGCTGCTGCCTGTATCTGCCGCGCCTACGCGGCAGCATGGTCTTCAGCAAACCCCTAAGCCTAGCGGTAGAGAGCGGCGACTTCTTCACTATCGCCCAGGCCAGGGAGGCTGATCGCTATCTGGGCTTTGTCTTCGGCAAGCCGACGCTGATGAGCCTGAATGCCTGTCTAATCATCGAGCCCACTACGGCAGCTGCCTACGCCGAGAATCAGGTTGGAACAGAAGAAAGCTGAACAAGCGTTCCGCGCCGCACACCAACAGTGTTCGAGGCGGTGAACCTGGAACACATAACCCCGCCGGCTAGATAAACAATAAAGTCTCCAGAATTTTTAAGAGGAGCGACTCAATGGTGCCCAGCTATCGCTACCCCCTGCTTCAGGTCGCCTTGGATAGACTGGATTTTCTCGCTCCTTCGCAGTCTGCTTGAAAAAATGGCCAGCCATAGGCAGTTTTCTTCTTACCTTGTAGGAATTGTCTCTCACATTTTCGAGTTGCTCCAATATCTGCTGCTTTAAACCAACATAGCAGTTCGCCGCTAGGGACTACAGATAATCTGCAAATTGCATCCGATAGTTTCTTTCAGGTAAACCATGGCCGCAGCGATGACCATATCCTGGTCTTCGCTGCGGATAGCTGAGGATATTCCCGGTTGAGCAATGAGCACTTCCGCGATGATGGACTTGAATCGACTCTGCCTCAGCAACTCGGCCAGCCTGGCCGCATCCCCCTGGAGGAAGCGGGTGGGACGTGCAAACGATTTCAAACGCTCTTCCCGTCCAAGCAGGTGACGACAGAGATCTGCGAACCTCCATTTCCATTTAGCGGAACGCACAGCCTGGGAGCAGACCTCAACGGCATCCTTGATGCGCTCCCCCGCCGTCGCCGCGCCAGAGAATTTACAGTGGATCATGGCCAGCCGAATCACATCTCCATCCTCCTTCAGGCACACAAGATCAGCCGCCTCGCCGGCCGAGTCATCATCGAAGACGATGTCAAAGTTTCCGTTCATGTAAGCCTGAGCTACCTTCCATTGGATCGAGTCTTCCCGACCCACACCGTCCTTCCAATAGCTCTCCTTGGTCAGATCAAAACCCGTCCAATCCCAGGGCTCGAATTGGGCAGCATCGAGGGTCAGCTCACGAGGATTTCTCGGCTGTATCAGCAGGTTGCCATCAAGCTCACTGAGGTCGATGAAGCGAACCAATGGGGGGTAACTACAGAAATACTCATCAAGCCGGCAGCTGCGTTTTCCAATGGTGATGGTCAGCGGATCTCCGCTAGTCTGTTGCACCTTGAAACCAAGTTGAGCGTCGAGTCGAAGCTCGAATCCCCCAACCCTGGTGTCTTCCTCAACGACCAAGGCAAACTGAAGCGATCCCGCTGTAAGCGAATCGAACAAAAGCTCGAACATGTATAACGGCTGCGAATCTTCTTGGGCCGTCGGACTGAGTGCAATCCGGTCTTCCGATATCCCCAAAAGCTCGGCGGGCCACTCGATCGCCAAGACGATCTTGTCTGCCGGAAACTCTTCAACCTCAGACGGCAGAAGCACGTTCGCGATGATGTTTTCGATGTTGATCGTGTCATCCAGAAGCTTGCTACCGACCCGCTGACACCAGGCCAGCAGTGCGGGAATAGAGCCCTGATCTCTTGACCACACTCGGCCCTTAACAGAGCACCCGATCGATACACGTGCGCCCTCTTCCCAGCCCGTTCCGCTGACGTTGTTTTTGACCGAGTTATGCCGTTCAGTCAGACCCAGCGCCTCGTCGACATCTCCTCCTGTGTACATAGCAAAGCTAAGATTGCGACGTCCATGCTTTTTGACTCCGATATTTTGCAGCATCAGGCGGTTTATATGTCCCAGGCTGCGGAACATCTGCTCCCCCTTGATCAATACCGCTTCGCCGGCTACGGCTTCGGCAAGCTCGGGGAACAGCGAGTCATGATTGGTTGAGGAAGACCCCGCTCCACGTCATGGTGCAGAACGAATAGTGCCCACTCGCAATCCAGGACACCCTTGGTGTTTGTCCACCGGACACGGGACTCGGCCCTAGTAACGAAATACACGGTCGGGCTTTGTTCGTGTTGCCATACAGCCTGTAACTTGAGGTTGGCCGGGAGGCCGGAATGGAAACGCTCTCCAGTGAACGCAGTGGCCCGGTAAACGGCAGTACTGAATTTGGGCTTGAGCAAATGAGGTGACAGTACTATCGAGTCGGATGGGTCATCATCGTCGAGGCGCCTGGAGGTGTGCAGGAAAGCAACCAACTCCGCGTGATCCCGAGCAGCTGCTGAGCTCATTTCGGAGAGTATGAAGTTCCAGTCCGCATCTTCACTATACAGACGCTCCAAGGCATCAGAAACGCTCTTGTCGCCAATATTGGCAACCACGGTTGCATCGCCAACCCTCTCACCAGCCACACGTGTAAAACGCCCTACAAATTGCAGCAGGATCGCCAGGCTTCGGTGCATGTCATGTACAGCAGCAACCTTCAACTGCGGCAGATCAAAACCCTCACCGAGCATACCTACACAGATGACGATCTTCGCTTCCCGGTTTTTCAGCGCAGCAAGCCGCACTTGTGCTTCATCGGATTCGGAATGGATCAGAACAGGACTTAAATCACCGGCTATCGATTGATAAATCTCTGCGACAATGGCGGCCCGCGCGATGCTAGAACAGCGCGCCATCAGAAGGTGGTCAAGCCCTTCATCCAGATCGTTTCTGAGCTGCCTCACAGCCGCCTCGGCAATGGCCCGATCAGCCTCTAGCGGACCGACCTGCACAGGCTCAAAGTGAATTGGCTTGAAGTAGCCATCACGCTGCGCAGCCCCCAAGGGGTAATTGAAGATGACCTTCCCATCCACAAGCTGTGTGTCACGTCGGAACGGCGTGGCTGTGAACTGAAGAGTAGGAACACCTCGGAATGCATCTTTGAGGTGAGTCCAGCTTGTGGCGGGCACATGGTGTGCCTCGTCCAGGATGAGCGCCTTGAATCGACTGGCAAGATCTTCAAGAAGTGCCGCGGGCAAACCGGCGCCAATTGAGCCAATGGTCGCGACCACAACGTTGCAGTGCTCGAACATGAGCAGATCTGCTTGGGTCTTTGGCCGTTTTTTCATGATCCCGACAATCGGATTTGGTACATCCATAGGCAGCACGCCGATGGCTCGCAGCAAGCCGAAGGTGATGAACTTGCTCGCGGTCTGCTCTCTGAGCGCATCCCAAGGCACAACGACCAAAATCGGCTCACGATCATAGGCCGCCAACGTAGCCAACATCGTCTCCGTCTTACCGGTACCTGTAGGCATAACGATTGTCGCTGGAGTTCGCTCCAAGCTCCAGTGAGCCCCAATGGCATGCAGGGCACCTAATTGGGGGGGACGTAATCCTCCATTTGCGGAGGGGCCCGTTTGGACAGGTTCACGCTGTTCAGCTAGAAAACGCAACGTGCCACTCCAACATGCTGCGATTTCACGAGAATGATTCGTCTGACCCACCATTGATCGACGGCTCTGGAATTCATCAAGCAGTCGGTGACAAGCCCAACTGAACTTGCCATTGTCCTCGAAAAGCACTCCGTCCACTCCGTCAGGCAGCTGTACATCCTTACGAGAGGTGACGATCACCCGCTCCCCATTATCGAAGCGCCGTAGTGGCTGTTTGATCCGCGCCGATACGTTGATTGAGGTTTCAGTGACCAACGAGACCTGGAGCGCCGGACGGATCTGGTGCCGAACAACCCCAATCGAATATCGCTCTTCAAAAACAATTGCAGGCAGAGTGAACATGTACCGTCATCCATGGCTCATCAGATCGAAGCAACGCTCCGTCGGTATCAATTTCGTGCTTGAGGGTAAGTCAATTTGATACTACACCACTACTCTTGTCGCCTCGACTGTTCCCCGCACCATCTCTACCAAGGACTACATTGATCGTTCTGTATCCAGTCAGCCTTGCTTCTATGAAGTCGGCCTGTATGCACTGCTTTAATTACCTGCTCATCGCCACGCCAGTTACTCGTGTTTAGGCGAGCAGTCTTGTGTCCGCACCCAGGGGGATGAAAGAAGCCGTAAAGCTTATCCGGTGATAGAAAAGCTACCTGATTATCCATGCGGCTTTCATGGTCTTCGTGGCCTAGGTGCACGATGAACGAATATGCTTTCCCCTACTCAGGACATCTGGACGCGCATGCTTATGAATCGTTAGACAGGAGGGGGTTTTGCTGGAGTTTTGCAGCCCCCCAGAAATAAAAAATCCAGTCACCGCTAAGTGACTGGATTTTCTAGGGATTTTTGGTCGGGACGGAGTGATTCGAACACTCGACCCCTTGCACCCCATGCAAGTGCGCTACCAGGCTGCGCTACGCCCCGACGTTGCTTTCCGGTTGCCCGGTTGGCGGATCGCACTATACCGTAAGGTTTTCTTTCGGCAAAGCACTTTTTTCATTTTTTTCAGCTACTTGCGCAGCACGTGAAGAACGTCTTCCAGTTCCGCGATCATCTGGCGGATGAGTTGCTTGTACTGGGTGATGTCTTCGCGGGCTTCGTCGCCGGAGAGGCGCTGGCGCGCCCCGCCGATGGTGAAGCCTTGATCGTACAGGAGCGCGCGGATCTGGCGGATCATCAGCACGTCCTGGCGCTGATAGTACCGGCGGTTGCCGCGGCGCTTGACCGGGTTGAGCTGCGGGAACTCCTGTTCCCAATACCGCAGCACGTGCGGTTTCACTGCGCACAAATCGCTCACTTCACCGATGGTGAAGTAGCGCTTGCCCGGAATGGGGGGCAGTTCGTCGTTATGACTTGGTTCCAGCATAAGCCTCAACCCTGGCTTTCAGTTTCTGGCCTGGACGAAAGGTGACGACGCGGCGGGCCGTGATCGGGATTTCCTCTCCCGTCTTCGGGTTGCGCCCCGGGCGCTGGCGTTTGTCGCGCAGGTCGAAATTGCCGAAACCGGACAGTTTCACCTGTTCGTTATGCTCCAGCGCCTGGCGGATCTCTTCGAAGAAGAGCTCCACCAGTTCCTTGGCTTCCCGTTTGTTCAGGCCCAGCTCTTCATACAGACGTTCGGCAATCTCAGCTTTCGTCAGAGCCCCCATACGCTACTTCCTTAACGTGGCGTTGAACCTTTGCTCCAGCGAGGCGACGATTTTCTGCGTAGTCGCGTTCACCTCGTCATCGTTAAGAGTGCGTGATGGATGCTGCCAGGTCAAGCCGACGGCCAAGCTTTTTCCAAGCGGATCAATACCTTTACCCTGATAGACATCAAACAGCCTGAGGTCGGTCAGGAATTCGCCGGCCTCTTCGCGGATGGTCGACAGGATGGATTCCGCCGGGATATCGCGATTGACCACCAGTGCCAGGTCGCGGCGCACCTCGGGGAAACGCGACAGTTCGCTGAACTTCGGCAGGCGGCCGCGGACCAGTTCACCCAGCACCAGTTCGAACAGGTAGACCGGGCGATCCAAGTCCAGGGCCTTAGCCAGCTCGGGGTGCAAGGCACCGACGTAGCCGACCAGTTCGCCCTCGCGCTCGACGCGGGCGGTCTGGCCCGGGTGCAGCGCCGGGTGCTCGCCGGGGACGAAGGCGAAGGCATCGGCGGCACTGGCGCTGGCCAGCAGGGCTTCGACGTCGGCCTTGATGTCGAAGAAGTCCACGCCTTCACGGACGTTGCTCCAGCCTTCCGGCTCGCGACTACCGCAGATCACACCGGCCAGCATGTTTTCCTGCTGCAGGCCTTCGAGTTGGCCGACGAAGCGCAGGCCGCTCTCGAACAGGCGCACGCGGGTCTGCTGGCGGTTGAGGTTGTGCTGCAACGCCTTGACCAGGCCCGGCCACAGCGAGGCGCGCATGGCGGCCATGTCGGCGGAGATCGGGTTGGCCAGCATCAGCGGCTTCACGCCCGGGCTGAACAGCTCGAACAGCTTGGGATCGATGAAGCTGTAGGTGATGGCTTCCTGGTAGTCGCGGGCGACCAGCAGGCGGCGCAACGCCGGCAGCTCGGCCTGGGTTTCCGACTTGGTGTTGGGCGCCAGGCGGGCCTGCGGGTAGCGGACCGGCAGGCGGTTGTAGCCGTACAGGCGGCCCAGTTCCTCGATCAGGTCCACTTCCAGGGAAACGTCGAAGCGGTGGCTGGGCACGCCGACCTTCCAGCGCCCTTCCCCTTCGGCCTGCACCTGGAACTCCAGGGCGGTGAGCAGGCGCTCGATTTCCGCGGCTTCCATCTTCATGCCGAGCATCTGCTCGACGCGCTCGGCGCGCAGCACGACCGGCTCGACCTTGGGCAGGTTGGCTTCGCTGACCTGCTCGACCACCGGGCCGGCCTCGCCGCCGACGATCTGCAGCAGCAGCTCGGTGGCGCGCTCCATGGCGCGGCGGGCCAGCTGGAAGTCCACGCCACGCTCGTAGCGGTGCGAGGCGTCGGTGTGCAGGCCATAGGAACGGGCCTTGCCGGCGACGGCGATGTTGTCGAAGAAGGCGCTTTCCAGGAACAGGTCGCGGGTCTTGGCGCTGACGCCGCTGTGCTCGCCACCCATGACGCCGGCGATGGCCAGGGCGCGTTCGTGGTCGGCGATCACCAGGGTGTCGGCACGCAGGGTGACTTCCTGGCCATCCAGCAGCACCAGCTTCTCGCCCTCCTCGGCCATGCGCACGCGGATGCCGCCCTTGATCTCGTCGAGGTCGAAGGCGTGCATCGGCTGGCCCAGCTCGAGCATCACGTAGTTGGTGATGTCCACCGCGGCGTCGATGCTGCGGATGTCGGAACGGCGCAGGCGCTCGACCATCCACAGCGGCGTCGGCTTGCTCAGGTCGACGTTGCGGATCACGCGGCCCAGGTAGCGCGGGCAGGCGTTGGGCGCCAGCAACTCGATGGAGCGGACTTCATCGATGCCGGGGGCAACCGGCTTCACATCGACGAAGGTGACCGGCGCCGAGTACAGCGCCCCGACTTCGCGGGCCAGGCCGGTCAGGGACAGGCAGTCGCCGCGGTTGGGGGTCAGGCCGATCTCGATGGAGGCATCGTCCAGCGCCAGGTAGTCGCGAATGCTCGCGCCCACCGGGGCGTCGGCGGCCAGCTCCATCAGCCCGGCGTTGTCGTCGCTGATTTCCAGCTCTTTCGCCGAGCACAGCATGCCGTTGGACTCGACGCCGCGCAGCTTGGCCTTCTTGATCTTGAAGTCGCCCGGCAGCTCGGCGCCGATCATGGCGAAGGGGATCTTCAGGCCCGGGCGCACGTTGGGCGCGCCGCAGACGACCTGGAAGGTCTCGCTGCCATTGCTGACCTGGCACACGCGCAGCTTGTCGGCGTCCGGGTGTTGTTCGGTGCTCAGCACCTCGCCCACCACCACGCCGCTGAAGGCGCCGGCAACGGGGATCACGGCGTCGACCTCGAGGCCGGCCATGGACAGACGAGCCACCAGCTCGTCGCGGGAAACCTGCGGATTCACCCAGCTCCGCAGCCATTGTTCACTGAATTTCATCCTGTTCTCCTAAGAAGTCGTTGACGTCGTGCGCGGCCTAGCGGAATTGCCC
>NZ_JAZAQP010000024.1:62495-62848 GCF_036231725.1 Pseudomonas sp. JH-2
GCCGGTCTGCTTGCACACGCGGCAGCCCTTGCCGCTGCACAGCACGCACTGGATGTCGACTTCCGCCGAGGGCTCGGTGAAGGGGAAGAACGAGGGGCGGAAGCGCACCGAGAATTCCTTCTCGAAGAAGGCGCGCAGGAATTCCTCGATGGTGCCCTTGAGGTCGGCGAAGCTGACGTCTTCGTCGACCAGCAGGCCTTCGACCTGGTGGAACATCGGCGAGTGGGTCAGGTCGGAGTCGCAGCGGTACACGCGGCCGGGGCAGACGATGCGGATCGGCGGGCGCTGGTTCTCCATGGTGCGCACCTGGACCGGCGAGGTGTGGGTGCGCAGCAGCATGTTCGCGTTGAAGT
>NZ_JAZAQP010000024.1:62933-99367 GCF_036231725.1 Pseudomonas sp. JH-2
GCCCTCGGCCACTTCATAGCCGATGCGGGTGAAGCATTGCTCGATGCGTTCCTTGGTACGGGTCACCGGATGCAGGCCGCCGGAGGTCTGGCCGCGGCCCGGCAGGGTCACGTCGACGCGTTCGGCCGCAAGCCTGGCCGCCAACGCGGCGCCTTCCAGGTCGGTCTTGCGGGCGTTGAGCGCCTCCTGGACCTTTTCCTTGGCAACGTTGATCAGCGCACCGACCTTGGGGCGCTCCTCGGCCGGCAGGTCGCCCAGGGTCTTCATCACCTGGGTCAGTTCGCCTTTCTTGCCGAGGTAGTGAACCCGGATCTGCTCCAGGGCGTTGACGTCTTCGGTGTTTCGCACAGCGTCCAGGGCCTGCGAAACCAGCGCGTCCAGGTTTTCCATGTACCAACTCCAGATACAAAATAGGGGAAGAGCGGTAAGGCTCTTCCCCTATCGGTGACGTTACGTCCGGACCGAAATCCGGTAACTGTCGTGGGGCTTAAGCCAGGCTGGCCTTCGCTTTCTCGACAATCGCGGTAAACGCCGCTTTTTCGTTCACAGCCAGATCGGCCAGGACCTTGCGGTCGATCTCGATGGCCGCCTTTTTCAGGCCGGCGATCAGACGGCTGTAGGACAGACCGTTCTGACGAGCACCAGCGTTGATACGGGCGATCCACAGGGCGCGGAACTGACGCTTGCGCTGACGACGGTCACGGTAGGCGTATTGGCCGGCCTTGATCACCGCCTGCTTGGCAACGCGGAACACGCGGGAACGCGCGCCGTAGTAGCCTTTGGCGAGTTTCAGAATCTTCTTGTGACGACGACGGGCAATCACGCCACGCTTAACACGAGCCATTTAACTATCCTCTACCAGAAATCAACGCAGACGCAGGGAGCGTTCTACACGGCGTACATCGGAAGCAGCGAGCATCGAGGTGCCGCGCAGCTGACGCTTACGCTTGGTGGTCATTTTGGTCAGGATGTGGCTCTTGAAAGCGTGCTTGTGCTTGATGCCACCAGCAGTCACTTTGAAGCGCTTCTTGGCGCCACTCTTGGTTTTCATCTTTGGCATGTTTGGTACTCCGCATTCGTTAACAACTGATAACCATCAGGCCTGCCAGTGCCCGGGAGGTTATTTACGCTTCTTGGGAGCGATGACCATCATCAGCTGGCGTCCTTCCAGCTTGGGATGCTGTTCCACGGTGCCGTATTCGGCGAGGTCGGTCTCGACCCGCTTCAACAGCTCCATGCCCAGCTCCTGGTGGGCCATCTCACGACCACGGAATCGCAGGGATACCTTGGCCTTGTCCCCTTCACTAAGGAAACGTACCAGGTTGCGTAGTTTTACCTGGTAATCCCCTTCTTCCGTCCCTGGACGAAACTTGATTTCTTTGATCTGTTGCTGGTGCTGGTTCTTCTTCGCCGCAGCCGCCTGCTTCTTCTTCTCGAACAGGTGCTTGCCGTAATCCATGATGCGGCAGACAGGAGGCACCGCATCGGCAGAGATTTCAACCAGGTCCAGCTTGGCCTCGTCGGCGTGGCGCAGCGCCTCATCGAGGGACACTACGCCGATCTGCTGACCGTCGGCACCGATCAGACGCACTTCGCGTGCGGTGATGTTCTCGTTGATCGGCGGTTTCGGGAGAGCCCGCTTATCCTGTCTCATTTCACGCTTAATAATGATTACTCCGAGTCTTGGCGACCACGCCGGGAAACCGCCCGAGTCAACAGCTCGACGAACTGGGAAAGCGGCATCGAGCCGAGGTCTTCCCCTTCGCGCGTACGTACGGCGACGGCCTTCGATTCAACCTCCCTGTCCCCAATAACCAGGAGATAGGGAACCTTGAGCAAGGTATGCTCGCGGATTTTAAAGCCGATTTTCTCGTTTCTCAAGTCGGACTTGGCACGGAATCCGCTTTCCTCGAGCGTACGGACCACTTCCTCGGCGAAATCGGCCTGCTTGTCGGTGATGTTCATGACCACCGCCTGGGTCGGCGCCAGCCAGGCCGGGAACAGGCCGGCGTAGTGCTCGATCAGCATGCCGATGAAGCGCTCGAAGGAACCGAGGATCGCGCGGTGCAGCATGACCGGGCGCTTGCGGTTGTTGTCTTCGGCGATGTAGCTGGCGTCCAGGCGCTCCGGCAGGTTCGGGTCGTACTGCAGGGTGCCGCACTGCCAGTTGCGGCCCAGGCAGTCCTTCAGGGTGAACTCGATCTTCGGGCCGTAGAAGGCGCCCTCGCCCGGCTGGTATTCCCACTCCAGGCCGGATTCGTTCAGGGCGTCGGCCAGCGCGCCTTCGGCGCGGTCCCACAGCTCTTCGGAACCCACGCGCTTGGCCGGACGAGTGGACAGCTTCATGGAGATGTCGGAGAAACCGAAGTCGGAGTAGACCTGCAAGGTCAGCTTGATGAAGTCGGCCGCTTCCTTCTTCACCTGGTCCTCGGTGCAGAAGATGTGCGCATCGTCCTGGGTGAAGCCGCGCACGCGCATGATGCCGTGCAGCGCGCCCGAGGGCTCGTTGCGGTGGCAGGCGCCGAACTCGGCCAGGCGCAGCGGCAGGTCGCGGTAGGACTTCAGGCCCTGGTTGAAGATCTGCACGTGGCACGGGCAGTTCATCGGCTTGACCGCGAAGTCGCGGCTTTCCGACGAAGTGGTGAACATGTTCTCGGCGTAGTTCGACCAGTGGCCCGAACGCTCCCAGAGGATGCGGTCGACGACCTGCGGGGTGCGAACCTCGACGTAGCCATGTTCGCGCTGCACCTTGCGCATGTACTGCTCGAGCACCTGGTAGACGGTCCAGCCGTTGGGGTGCCAGAACACCATGCCCGGGGCTTCTTCCTGCAGGTGGAACAGGTCCAGCTGCTTGCCGATGCGGCGGTGGTCGCGCTTTTCAGCCTCTTCGATGCGCTGGACGTAGGCGGCCAGCTGCTTCTTGTCGGCCCAGGCGGTGCCGTAGATGCGCTGCAGTTGCTCGTTCTTCGAGTCGCCGCGCCAGTAGGCACCGGAGATCTTGGTCAGCTTGAAGGCCTTGAGGAAGCGGGTGTTGGGCACGTGCGGGCCGCGGCACATGTCCACGTACTCTTCGTGGTAGTACAGGCCCATGGCCTTCTCGTCGGGCATGTCCTCGACCAGGCGCAGCTTGTAGTCCTCGCCACGGGACTTGAACACCTCGATGACCTCGGCGCGCGGCGTCATCTTCTTGATGACGTCGTAGTCCTTGTCGATCAGCTCGGCCATGCGCTTCTCGATGGCCGCCATGTCCTCGGGGGTGAAGGGGCGCTCGAAGGAGATGTCGTAATAGAAACCTTCGTCGATCACCGGGCCGATGACCATCTTCGCGCTCGGGTACAGCTGCTTGACCGCGTGGCCGACCAAGTGCGCGCAGGAGTGGCGGATGATCTCCAGCCCTTCCTCGTCCTTCGGGGTGATGATCTGCAGGGTCGCGTCGTGCTCGATCTTGTCGCAGGCATCGACCAGCTTGCCGTTGACCTTGCCGGCCACGGTGGCCTTGGCCAGGCCCGCGCCAATGGATTGCGCCACCTCGGCCACGCTGACCGGGTGATCGAAGGACCGCTGACTACCGTCGGGAAGAGTAATGATGGGCATGGCGCCTCCTCTCCTAGTGGTGACCCCTACGAAAGGCCACATGGGTTGGGATGTGCCAGTAAGCGTCGCCCGCCGGGCAGGCCTGCCTCACAGTGGCAGGCGCCTTTTCGGCACCCTGCGCTTGCGCGCGCGGACGGAGATCACTGGAAGAAAAACGAACGAAGCCCCGACGAACGGGGCAGGTCGCCATGGTACTGCATGTCGGGGCAACTGACGAGCGGCATCAATGCGAGTCGATGAAAGCGAGCACGGCGCGGTTGAAGGCGGCCGGGCGCGTGGCGTTCATGCCGTGGGAAGCGCCGGCGATGACGTCGCTGCGCACGTCTGGCAGCGTCTGCGCCAGGGCCTCGACCACCTGCGGGAAGGGCTCGGGGCTGAGTTCGCCGCGCAGCAGCAGGGTCGGCACCGCCAGGGTGGCGAGGCGCGAGCGCCCGAGCGGCTCCGGGCGGTCGGCGACCTGGCCGATCAGGGTCATGGCGTTGTCGCTGGCCATGTCGCGGAAGTGCCGCGAGGAACGCCGCCAGATGCCGGGCCCGCTGACGGTGTCGACGAACAGTTCCAGGCCCGCCTCGACCTCGCCCTGGCGGATCAGCTGCAGCGCCTGCTCGCGGAAACGGTTGCGCTCGGCCGGCGCCGCCGGCACGGGCACGCCGGCGGCCTGGAACAGGTCGGCGGCGAAGTCCCCGCCCGGGTCGCACAGCACCAGCGAGCGCAGGCGCTCGGGCGCCGCCAGCGCCAGGCGCAGGCAGATATTGCCGCCGCGCGAATGCCCCAGCAGGTGTACCGGCTCGCCCTGCATTTCGATCAGCGCGAGCAGGTCCTCCACATGCTGGCCGGTAGTGAAATCCGCACCCTCGCCATTCCAGCGCTGCGGGTAATAATGTCGAAGGCTGGGCGCCAGCAGGCGATAACGCTCGCCCAGGCCGCGCAATTGCCATTGCCAGTAGCGGTAATCGCAGAGCGAGCCGTGCACCAGCACCAGCGGCACGCCCTCCCCCTGCACCAGGCAGGCCAGTTCATGTCCATTGAGCGAATACGACTGGACATTCGAAAGCATCTACATCCCCTGTTGCATGGCGCACGCAAGATATCGGCGGAACCCATGGCGAACCGCCATCTAGTTGATGGGCGCGATTATCCGCGATTCGCGCCATGGCGATAAACCCATACATTGGGAAGGACCTTTGCATTGCGGCGAAAAGTACCCGGTCGAAGATTAATTATTGCGTCGCCCGCTTATTTAAATTAATAATTCGCCGCCCACATAACTTTCCGAACACAATGGTCGCCGAACAGCTGCGCACCGATATCCGTTTCGGAATGACCTGCCCTGGAGACAAACATGTCCAAACTCGCGGAATTCCGTGAAGCCGAACGCCTGCTCAAAGAACAACTGGCCCTGCTGGAAAAGCTGAAGAACGACAGTTCCCTGAAGAAGGAACTGGAATTCAAGGATCAGCTGCAGGCCCTGATGGACGAATACGGCATGAACCTGCGCAACGTCATCGACATCCTCGATCCGCAGGGCACCGCCAACACCGCCGCCGCCGCGCCGGCCGCCAGCGCCCCGCGCCGCAGCCGCCAGCTGAAGGTGTACAAGAACCCGAACAACGGCGAAGTGGTCGAGACCAAGGGTGGCAACCACAAGACCCTGAAGGCCTGGAAACAGCAGTACGGCGCCGAGACCGTGGAGTCCTGGCTGCAGAAGTGATGCCCCGTCCCGCGACGGCCGAAGCCGCCGCGGGAACTTTCGCGGAAACATCCGCTGACGACTCGCACTTGAAAGGCCCGGCCAACACCCGGATAATGCCGCCGCGAGTCATGAACTTCAGGTCGCCCCTCCCGACGCCACCCACCCCAACCAGGGCGCCGCAGTCGGGATACACAGGGCCACGGCCAGCAGCCAGTCACTGGCAGGCGTATCCAGCGTTCCCTCTTGAGAGCGCAGCAAATCGTCCTTACATATTTGGCAAGCCCGAACTTCGGGGGCTGGCGTATTCTCCCGCCATGGCGCCCTCGAAAGACCCTTCGAGTTTTCATTCGCTGCCACATTCCGGTCATGGATATCACGCATTCTGCGTTCGACCGGAGTTTTTTACGTTTCACGCGGTCATAGGACCGTGACTATTTGGAAGAAAGACAATATGAAAAAAAGCACTCAGATCCAGGAGGCGATCCGCACCCTCAAGGCAGCTTTCGCCCCGCTCAACTGCATCATCCTGGCACCGCGCAAGGACAGCTTCAGCTTCGCCCTGGTGGACGAGCACGGCATCGCCTGCCACAGCGAGCGGCTCTACCCGCAGCAGTATCAGGCCGCAGAGCCGCTGCAGGCCGTCATCGCCCGCGTGCAGAGCACCCTGGCCGCCTGACCGGCACCCGACGAAAAGCCCCGCCGATCAGGCTGTGTGAAAAACCGAGCGGCTCTTCGAAGAGCGCGTTCCTACGTGAAATCTGAAGAGGCTTGGCTATTCAGCCAATCCAGAATCCACGTAGAAACGCGAAATCCAGGTTGTTTTTTAACCAGTGGGACCGATCCTGAGGTTTTCACACAGCCTGCGATGCGGGGTTTTTTCATGCCCGGCGATTTCACTCCAGGCGCAGGCCGGCCTTGAACGCCGCCATCTCGGCGAGCCGCTGCGGGTATTCCGCCGCCGGGGCAGCGTAGGTCAGCGAATAGGCCGCCTCCCGCCCCAGCGCCACCTGCACCACCTGCTTCAGGACCTCGTTGCCGTTCTGGCTGACCGAGCAGACCAGCTCCAGCCCATCCAGCCCACCCAGCACGGCCTGCCGCGGCTTGCTGCAGGCCGCCTGGAAACCCTGGCGCAGGAAGTCGACCTGCAGCGACTTGCGCATCTGCAGGATCACCCGCTGCAGATCCACATCCTTCGCCTCGGCCAGGCGGCTACGGGTGATTTCCACCACCAGCGCCTGGGAGCCGTCCGCCGCCAGCCTGACGCCACGCTCGCGGCGCAGCGCCGCGGCCTCGTCCGGCGCCTCGGGCGAACGCGTCACCTGCCAGCCCTCCGGCCATTCCGCCAGCCCGGAAGCCGCTGCCAGTCCACTGGCCATACACGCCAACAGCAAACCACCGAGAACACCGGCCCACCTACCGCCCATGCCACCTCCCACAACCGAGAAACACCGCACTTTTGCCAGGCAAACTATACCGATCACCGCCAATTGGCGCCCGGCACGAACGGCAATCAGCCAAACAGGCTGAACGCATCGACACCGATACAAACCTTACCCTGCCGATACCAAGTTTCGCGGGACACCCGCGGCACGGGCGTGTCTACTTTGCGCCCGTTTTTCCAACCCAGGTGTCGCCATGCTTTCCAGACTGACCAAAGTCACCCTGCTGCTCGCCCTTGTCTCGCTGTCCGGCTGCTGGCCGTTCTTCCCGCCCTTCGGTGGCCCAGGAGGCGGCGGACACGGTGGTGGCGGCCATGGCGGCGGGCCCGGCTTCGAGCGCCGCTGAGGCAGCACCGCAGGGACGCCCGGCGCGGCCGGTGAATCCAATCGCGGACGGAGTCCTCGCCCATACTCGACCGCAGGGCGAATAACCGTTCGCGGTTATCCGCCGCCGGCCGCAACAGCGGCGTCCGGGACCATTGGCGGATAACGCCGTAGGCGTTATGCGCCCTACGGGCTGCAAGGGGGCGGCGTAGGAGGGATTGAGCGAAGCGATACCCATCGCCATGGCCGCATGGGTTTCGCCAAGGCTCAACCCATCCTACGAAGAGCATATCGGCGCGGGGCGCAACAACGTAGGAGCGGGCCCTGCCCGCGAATCGCGCGCAGGGCGCGCTCCTACAGGCGGGACAGCGGTGGCAACGTAGGGCTCCGTCCGCGACCAGCCCCAAAACGCACCCAAACAAAAAGGGCGACCCTCGCGGATCGCCCTTTCTGCTACCGCCGAAGCGGTGAATTGGTAGGCACAATTGGACTCGAACCAACGACCCCCACCATGTCAAGGTGGTGCTCTAACCAGCTGAGCTATGTGCCTAAAGAAAAAGGCGACCCTGTATCGATCGCCCTTTCGCTACCGCCGAAGCGGGAATTTGGTAGGCACAATTGGACTCGAACCAACGACCCCCACCATGTCAAGGTGGTGCTCTAACCAACTGAGCTATGTGCCTAGCGATGGGGGCGCATTCTACGCGAAGGCGTTGAGCCGTCAAGCATTTTTTCGCTAACCCCCTGAAAAAGGGAATTTTTTTATGTTCGTTCTCGCGTAAAAAATTTTGCACGGCCACTAGCCGAGTGATTTCGACTCGGGTAGCATCAGCCCATCTCGTAAAAAATAACAAACACAGGTGCAATATGCCGCACACTTCTTATCCCACTTCCTACTATGCAGCCTCGGCCAACCCGGTCCCGCCGCGCCCCGAGCTCAAGGGCGAGACCGAAACCGACGTCTGCATCATCGGCGCGGGCTACACCGGTCTGTCCACTGCCCTCTTCCTGCTGGAGAACGGCTTCAAGGTGACCGTGCTGGAGGCCGCCAAGGTCGGCTTCGGCGCGTCCGGCCGCAACGGTGGCCAGATCGTCAACAGCTACAGCCGCGACATCGACGTAATCGAACGCACCGTCGGCCCGAAGCAGGCGCAACTGCTCGGCCAGATGGCCTTCGAGGGTGGCCGCATCATCCGCGAGCGCATCGCCAAGTACGACATCCAGTGCGACCTGAAGGACGGTGGCGTGTTCGCCGCCCTCAGCGCCAAGCAGATGGGCCACCTGGAGTCGCAGAAGAAGCTCTGGGAGCGTTTCGGCCACACCCAGCTGGAACTGATGGACGCCAAGCGCATCCGCGAAGTGGTGAAGACCGACAGCTATATCGGCGGCATGCTCGACATGAGCGGCGGCCACATCCACCCGCTGAACCTCGCCCTGGGCGAAGCCGCGGCGGTGGAATCCCTCGGCGGCGTGATCCACGAGCAGTCCCCGGCGGTGAAAATCGACCGTGGCGCCAACCCGGTGGTGCACACCCCGCAGGGCCGCGTGAAGGCCAAGTTCGTGGTGGTAGCCGGCAACGCCTACCTCGGCGGCCTGGTTCCGGAGCTGGCCTCCAAGTCCATGCCGTGCGGCACCCAGGTGATCACCACCGAGCCGCTGGGCGACGAGCTGGCCAGGAGCCTGCTGCCCCAGGACTACTGCGTCGAGGACTGCAACTACCTGCTCGACTACTACCGCCTGACCAGCGACAAGCGCCTGATCTTCGGCGGCGGCGTGGTCTACGGCGCCCGTGATCCGTCGAACATCGAAGCCATCATCCGTCCGAAGATGCTGAAGGTGTTCCCGCAGCTGAAGAACGTGAAGATCGACTTCGCCTGGACCGGCAACTTCCTGCTGACCCTCTCGCGCCTGCCGCAGGTCGGCCGGATCGGCGACAACATCTACTACTCCCAGGGTTGCAGCGGCCACGGCGTCACCTACACCCACCTGGCCGGCAAGGTGCTGGCCGAGGCCCTGCGCGGCCAGGCCGAGCGCTTCGACGCCTTCGCCGACCTGCCGCACTACCCCTTCCCGGGCGGCCGCATGTTCCAGGTGCCCTTCTCCGCGATCGGCGCCTGGTACTACAACCTGCGCGACAAGCTGGGCGTGTAACCTACCCCGCGAACGACGACGGCGCCCTAGGGCGCCGTTTTCGTTGGCGCGCCGCTGTCGCTGCGGATCTGCGCATGGCTGATCAGGGCGAAGATCAGGCTGCCGCCGACGATGTTGCCGGCCAGGGTGGGCAGCGCGAAGTCCAGCAGGAAGGCCTTCCAGCCCAGCTCTCCGGCCCACATCAGGTAGCCGACCTCGCAGGTGCCGACCACGATGTGGCTGAAGCTGCCCAGCGACATCAGGTAGGTGACCAGGATGATGATCCACACCTTGGCGCTCTCCGCCGCCGGCACCAGCCAGACCATGGTGGCGATCATCCAGCCGGAGACGATGCCGCGGGAGAACATCTGCCAGCCGTCGTTCTCCATGACCTCGTGGCCGATCTCGAGGAAGGCCTGGTCGGTCTTCGCATCGAAGATCGGCAGGTGCAGCATGGCGTAAGCGAACAGCAGCGCGCCGACGACGTTGCCCAGCAGCACCACGCCCCACAGGCGCAGCAACTGCCCGGCCTTGCGCAGGGTCGGCTCGCTCATCAGCGGCAGCACCGCGGTCAGGGTGTTCTCGGTGAACAGCTGCTGGCGGGCGAGGATGATGGCGAGGAACCCCACCGGGTAGCCGAGGCTGGTGACAATGGCCGCGCTGTCGTGCTCCGGCAGCCTGGCGCGGAACAGCCCCATGGCCATCAGCGACAGGCCGATGGTCAGCCCGGCGGCCAGGGCCGACCACCAGAGCGCCGCCAGGGTGCGCTCCAGCTCGTGGTTGCCCTGCAGGCGGATCACCTCGTGGAGCACCAGCGCCCGGGGCGGCTGGGCCTTCTCGACCTTGCGGCGCTCCTCGGCGGAAAGATCGTCCGCGGTATCGCCCTTCTCGCCAGCCCTGGCCGAACCGGGGCGGACCTTCCCGGCGCCATCGCCCGCCGGGTGCTGCTTGTCGCTGGCCATGGCCTGCACCTCCTGGAGGAATGCCATTTAGGCCGGCGGCCAAGCGCAGCGGTTCAAAGAAAATGCACGCGGCGCCTCAAGGTGCGGGGCAGGCCGGCGCGGCGCTGCATTGCCCGGAAGCCACCGGCGCCGCCCGGGGCGCCTGGAGGAAGCGCGAATCCGTCGGCGCCAGCTGCTGCGCGCAGCTCGCCGGGGCGCGGGCCCGCTCGCCGCAGCCGCGCTCGGCCATGACGTTGGCCAGGTTGTACCAGGCGGCGGCGAAGTCCGGCCGGGCGGCCACGCTGTGGCGCAGCGCCGTTTCGGCCCCGCCCAGGTCGCCGGCGGCGTAGCGGGCGTTGGCCAGGGCGAACCAGCCCAGCGGCTCCTGCGGCCAGGCCCGGGTGGCGGTGCGGTAGGCCTGGTCGGCCAGGGCCCGCTGGCCGGTTTCCTCCAGGTCGTGGGCGGCGCGCAGCCAGGGCGTCGGTTCGGCGCTGGCCGGCAGGTGGTCGGCCGGCAGCGTCAGCACAGCCCAGCGGCTGCTGCGCCGCCAGGTCACGTCGAAGGCGGTGAAGTCGATCACCAGGCGCCTGGTGATGCCGGAGCGCAGCACCAGTTCGTGGCGGTCGCGGTCATAGCCGACCACCACGGCGTAATGCCACATCGGCAACCAGTCCAGGCCGTTGTTCTGCAGCACCAGCACCGGGTTGCCGGCGGCCACTTCCCTGAGCACGTCTTCCAGGCGCGGGCGCAGCGGGTAGACCAGCAGGCCGCGCTCACGCGCCGCGGCCACCAGTTCGACCTGCAGGCTGCCCTGGCGCTGCGGCAGGAACACCCGCTCCTTCAGCTGGTTCGGCGTCACCCGCACACCGCGCTGGTTGAGCACGGTGGCGAGCGCCGCCGGCCCGCACTGGTATTGCTGCTGGGGGAAGAACTGCACCTCGGCCAGCTCGACGCGCCGCGGCAGCGCGTCGACGTCCGCCGGCAGCCGCGGCGCCGTGGCGCAGCCGCCGAGCAGCAGCGCGGCCAGGGCCACGGCAGCGGCGGCACGCCTCAACGCTGGCACCGCACGAAGGTGAAGATATGCGTGATGCAGAGCATGTCGGTGATGATGAAGATCAGCAGGAACAGGACGATGATGCCGATGATGCCACCGGCCGGCGCCTGGTCCAGTTGCTGGTTGAACTGCGCCAGCTCCTCGTTGGACAGGCTCTTGATGCGCTGCTCGACCTGGCTGCGCTCCACGCCCATGGACTGCAGCTTCTTCTGCACGCCCTGGTCATCGAGCATGCGCAGCAACTGCTCGCGGTCGACGTGCTGCTGTTGCGCCTGCAACACCTCACCGGTGCCCACCATCGCCGCCTGCGCCAGGGGCATCTCGGCGACCACGCCCAACTGCGCCAGCACCAGCACGGCCGCCAGCCGCTTCACCCGCTTTGTGATTGTCATTCTGGGTCTCCTCCACTTTGACGCGCTAGCAGACCGCCGGCGACAACCGGAGGTTCCGCGCGGCCAAGCACGGTTGCACAAGCAAAGCCCGGGCACCGCAGGCGGGCAAAAGCTGCCGCCGAACGAGGCGCCTTCTGTTCAGATCACGGCGTCAGGCGTTTGGTTCGAAGCGCAAGCGTCGCCAGTCCAGGGCCAGGTGGCCGAGGTACACGCAAGGGTAGGCATGGGGCAGCAGAAAGTGCTCGTGGCCGGCCACGGCCAGCCCGGCTCGCCGGCAGTCCAGGCGCAACAGGTGGCCCCAGGCGTATGCCTGGGCATCGAAGGCCTGCGGGCCGAAGGTGGCTTCCGGCCAGCACGCCCGGCACCAATCGCGCAGCACCCGGGCGTCGCGCACGGCGGGCAGGCAGGCGATCCTGACCTCGTCGTCGCGCCAGTCCAGCGCCTGCTGCGCGTCGAAGGCGGCCTGGCGCTCCAGCGGCAATGGGCGGGCCCTGACGCCATCGGCCAGGGGCTCCAGCGTCACCGCCAGCGGCTGCCAGCTGCTGTGCTCCAGCGCCCAGAGCAGGTCGCCGTCGACTTCCAGCGACGGCCGCCCCGCCACCCGCTGGCGGAAACCGTCGCAGACCAGGCAGCAGTCGCCCAGTGGAATTCGCAGTTGACTCTCGCTCACATCGGCCTCGCAGCACATCGGCCGCGTGATTCTAGGGAAAGCCCCTGGCCGACGGAAAGCCCTGTCGGGGCATCGTCCCTGCTCCTCAGCCGCCGGTCATGCTCATGAAGCGCAACACCTGGACCTGCTCGGCGGCGTCGAAGTGATGCCGCTGCGGCTTGAGCTGCAGCGCCTCGACCAGCGCCGCGCGCAGCCGGGCGCCGTCGCCGGGGTGGCTGCGCAGCAGTTGGCGAAGGTCCAGCGCGCCTTCATGGCCGAGGCAGAGCACCAGCTTGCCCTCGGCGGTGACGCGCACGCGGTTGCAGTCGCCGCAGAAGTTGTGGCTGTGCGGCGAGATGAAGCCGATGCGGCTGGGCAGGCCGTCGACGCGGTAGTAGCGCGAGGGGCCGCCGCTGCGCTCCAGGCTGGGCGTCAGTCGCCAGCGTTCGGCCAGGCGGGCGCGCACCTCGTCGCTGCTGCAGAGGGTCTGCGCGCGGTCGTGGCTACTGATGCTGCCCAGCGGCATCTCCTCGATGAAACTGATGTCCAGGGCTCGGGCGAGCGCGTATTCCACCAGTTCGCAGACCTCGTCGTCGTTGCGCCCCTTCTGCACCACGCAGTTAAGCTTGATGCGCTCGAAGCCCGCCGCCCGCGCCGCGTCTATCCCCGCCAGCACCTGGGGCAGGCGGTCGCTGCGGGTGAAGGCGGCGAAGCGCTCGCGGCGCAGCGAATCCAGGCTGATGTTCAGCCGGCGTACGCCGGCGGCGCGCAGCTCAGCCGCGCGGCCGGCCAGTTGCGAACCGTTGCTGGTGATCGCCAGGTCCTCCAGCTCGGGGCGCGCGCCCAGGCGCGCCAGCAGCGAGGTCAGGCCCTTGCGTACCAGCGGCTCGCCGCCGGTGATGCGGATGCGCCGCACGCCCAGGGCGATGAAGGCGTCGGCTACCGTATAGAGCTCTTCCAGGCTCAGCACCTGGTCGCGCGGCAGGAACTGCATGTCTTCGCCCATGCAGTAGGTGCAGCGGAAGTCGCAACGGTCGGTCACCGACAGGCGCAGGTAGGTGATGCGGCGGCCGAAGGGGTCGACCAGTTGGCTGTCGGACATGGCGACGCTCTCGTGGAAGGCCGGGCGCCGTGGCGACGCCGGGGTCCGCAGACTCTACAGAAAAGCTGAACCACGGGTCAACTTTCAGCACAGGGCCCTTGCTTGAGGGGCCCGCGAGGCCGGTGCTACCATCGCCGGCCCAGCCATGGGCAACCGCGCACAAGAAGACCCAGCAGACCATGACCAGCATTCGCGAACGCAACCGACGCCTGATCCTCCGCGCCGCCAGCGAAGAGTTCGCCGAAAAGGGCTTCGCCGCCACCAAGACCAGCGACATAGCGGCGCGCGCCGGGCTGCCCAAGCCCAACGTCTACTACTACTTCCAGTCCAAGGAAAACCTCTACCGCAGCGTGCTGGAAAGCGTGGTGGAGCCGCTGCTGCAGGCCTCCGCGCCATTCCGCGAGGACGACGAGCCGGCCGAGGCGCTCAAGGCCTACATCCGCTCCAAGGTGCGCATCTCCCAGGAGCTGCCGCACGCCTCCAAGGTGTTCGCCAGCGAGCTGATGCACGGCGCGCCGCACCTGCCCAGGGAGTACCTGGACGAGCTGAACGCCCAGGCCCAGCGCAACATCGCCTGCCTGCAGAGCTGGATCGACCGCGGCCTGCTGGCCCCGGTGGACCCGCACCACCTGCTGTTCACCATCTGGGCGGCGACCCAGACCTACGCCGACTTCGACTGGCAGATCTCCATGGTCACCGGCAAGGACAGCCTCAGCGACGCCGATTTCGAGGCCGCCGCCGAGACCATCACCCGCCTGGTGCTGCGCGGCACCGCGCCGGATGGCAGCGAGCCAACCAAGGCCGAGGCGCGCCTGCGGCCGTTGCCGCTGTAGGGCGCATAACGCCTACGGCGTTATCCGCCGTTTGACCTTGGCCCAGGCCACTCCGGGTTCAACCTCGGCGCTATTCATGGCCTGGGTGTATCGGCGGATAACCGCGAACGGTTATTCGCCCTACGCCAGGCCCGACCTTTGCGTAGGGCGCATAACGCCTACGGCGTTATCCGCCGCCTGACCTTGGCCCCGGGCCGCTCCGGGTTCAACCTCGGCGCCATTAATGGCCTGGGTGTATCGGCGGATAACCGCGAACGGTTATTCGCCCTACCCCGCGTCGGCCACCAGGCCGGCGGCCTGGATGCCGCGGATGGCGCATTGCTCGTCGATATCCGAGGCATCGCCGCTGATGCCGATGGCGCCGAGCACGCGGTTGTCCCGGTCGCGGATCAGCACGCCGCCCGGCGCCGGCACCACGTTGCCCTGGGCCAGGGTGTTCACCGCGGCGATGAACGACGGGCGCTGCTGGGCGTCGGCGGCCAGGGCGCGCGACGACTTGCCCAGGGCCACCGCGCCCCAGGCCTTGCCGATGGCCACCTGCGGGCGCAGCAGGCTGGCGCCGTCCTCGCGCTGCAGGGCCACCAGGTGGCCGCCGGCGTCGAGCACCGCCACGGTCAGCGGCGCGGTGGAGAGTTCGCGGCCAGCGGCCAGGGCGCTGCGGGTGATGGCCAGGGCGGTGTCGAGGTTGATTTCGCTCATGAGGGGTTCCTCGCGGAAAGGGATAAGACGTTCACCCACGCCCTCCCGTGGAAGGACGCGGCATGGCAAAGCCCTTGATGGAATAGCCGAAGGAAGCCCCGGACGCAACGAATAAATACAATCCTGCGACATTTTGTACACAACAACAAACCAAGAAAAATACAACGCCAGTATCGAATAAACCGCTCAAGGATGCCGGGTTTCCCAGTACCCCGGGGTGTTGTAGATGTCCTTCAGGTAGTCGATGAAGAAGCGCACCTTGGCCGGCAGATAGCGCTGTTGCGGGTACACCGCCTGGATGTCGTAGGCCGGGATCTCGTACTCGTCGAGCACCGTCACCAGTTCGCCGGCCTTGAGTTCGGCCTGGATCTCCCAGGTGGAGCGCCAGCCGATGCCCAGGCCCTGCTTGACCCAGTCGTAGAGCAGCTCGCCGTCGTTGCAGTCGAGGTTGCCGGAGACCCGCACCGCCACCTGCCGGCCGTCGCGCAGGAAGGTCCAGCCGCGCTGCTGGCCGCCTTGCAGGTTGAAGGCCAGGCAGTTGTGCCGCGCCAGGTCCTCCAGCACCCGCGGCACGCCGTGCAGCTCGAAGTACGAAGGCGCGCCGCAGACCACCCGGCGGTTGGGGAACAGCTTGACCGCCACGTAGTTGGGGTCGGTGACCTCGCCGATGCGGATGCCCATGTCGTAGCCCTGGCGCACCAGGTCCACCAGGCTGTCGGTGAAGTTGAACGACAGCTTCAGGTCCGGGTAGCGCGCCAGGAACGCCGGCGCGTGGGGCGCGATGTGGCGCCGGCCGAAGGCCGCCGGGGCCGACACCACCAGGTGCCCGCGCACCGAGTTGCCGCCGCGGGTGACGCTGGCGTCGGCCTCGTCGAAGTCCTTGAGCAGGCTGCGCGCGCGCTCCAGGTACTGCTCGCCCAGGTCGGTCAGCTGCAGGCCGCGGGTCGAGCGGTGCATCAGCTTCACGCCCAGGTGCCGCTCCAGGGCGTCCAGGCGCCGGCCCATGACCACCGGGGTCACGCCTTCGCTGAGCGCCGCCGAAGCGAAGCTGCCGTTGTCCGCCACCAGGACGAAACTGCGGATGAGGGTATAGCGGTCCATTCGATACTCCAGATATCGACAGAACTGAAGTATCCATCAATTCCGTCACCTTGGCACAGCCGGCATCCTTGCCCCCAACAAGAAAACCACCGACTCAAGAGGAAAGGTCATGGCCAAAATGAGAGCGATCGAGGCGGCCGTCCTGGTCATGCGCCGCGAAGGCGTGGATACCGCCTTCGGCGTACCGGGCGCTGCCATCAACCCCATGTACGCGGCGATGAAGAAGCTCGGCGGCATCGACCACGTGCTGGCCCGCCACGTCGAGGGCGCCTCGCACATGGCCGAAGGCTACACCCGCACCAGCGCCAGCAACATCGGCGTGTGCATCGGCACCTCGGGCCCGGCCGGCACCGACATGGTCACCGGCCTGTACTCGGCGTCCGCCGACTCCATCCCGATCCTCTGCATCACCGGCCAGGCGCCGCGTGCCCGCCTGCACAAGGAAGACTTCCAGGCGGTGGACATCACCAGCATCGTCAAGCCGGTGACCAAGTGGGCCACCACCGTGCTGGAGCCGGGCCAGGTGCCCTACGCCTTCCAGAAGGCCTTCTACGAAATGCGCAGCGGCCGCCCCGGCCCGGTGCTGATCGACCTGCCGTTCGACGTGCAGATGGCCGAGATCGAGTTCGACATCGACGCCTACGAGCCGCTGCCGGTGCACCGCCCGAGCGCCACCCGCGCCCAGGCCGAGAAGGCCCTGGCCCTGCTCAACGACGCCGAGCGCCCGCTGCTGGTCGCCGGCGGCGGCATCATCAACGCCGACGCCTCGCACAAGCTGGTGGAATTCGCCGAACTGCTCGGCGTGCCGGTGATCCCGACACTGATGGGCTGGGGCACGATTCCCGACGACCACCCGCTGATGGCCGGCATGTGCGGCCTGCAGACCTCGCACCGCTATGGCAACGCCACCCTGCTGGAGTCCGACCTGGTGTTCGGCATCGGCAACCGCTGGGCCAACCGCCACACCGGTTCCGTCGACGTCTACACCGCCGGGCGCAAGTTCATCCACGTGGACATCGAACCGACCCAGATCGGCCGTGTGTTCACTCCGGACCTGGGCATCGTTTCCGACGCCGGCGCCGCCCTGGACGTGTTCCTCGAAGTGGCCCGCGAGTGGAAGGCCGCGGGCAGGCTGAAGGAGCGCATGGCCTGGGTCGAGGCCTGCCGCGAGCGCAAGCGCACCCTGCAGCGCAAGACCCACTTCGACAACGTGCCGGTCAAGCCGCAGCGCGTGTACGAGGAGATGAACGAGTTCTTCGGCAAGGACACCTGCTACGTCAGCACCATCGGCCTGTCGCAGATCGCCGGCGCCCAGTTCCTCCACGTCTACAAGCCGCGCCACTGGATCAACTGCGGCCAGGCCGGCCCGCTGGGCTGGACCATCCCCGCGGCCCTGGGCGTGGTCAAGGCCGACCCCAGCCGCCAGGTGGTGGCGCTGTCCGGCGACTACGACTTCCAGTTCATGATCGAGGAACTGGCCGCCGGCGCCCAGTTCAACCTGCCGTACATCCACGTGCTGGTGAACAACTCCTACCTGGGGCTGATCCGCCAGGCCCAGCGCGGCTTCGAGATCGACTACTGCGTGCAGCTGGCGTTCGACAACGTCAACGCGCCGGAACTCAACGGCTACGGCGTGGACCACGTCGCCGTGGTGGAAGGCCTGGGTTGCAAGGCGATCCGCGTGTTCGACCCGAACCAGATCGGCGCCGCCTTCGCCCAGGCCCGCGAACTGATGCAACAGCACCGCGTGCCGGTGGTGGTGGAAGTGATCCTGGAGCGCGTGACCAACATCGCCATGGGCACCGAGATCAACGCCATCAACGAGTTCGAGGAACTGGCCCAGTCCCGCGCCGACGCGCCCACCGCAGTCTCTCTATTGGATTGAGCCGCTGCTCGACTGACGAAGTACCGGGCCCCGCGTGCAGGGGAGCCGTGGCAGGGATAACCACAACCTGTGCACGGCGGGGCCCACCCTTACGGAAATACGTGTTTCACCACCAGGAGGCCCCGACATGCCCCGTTTCTGCGCCAACCTGTCCATGCTCTTCACCGAGGTGGACTTCCTCGACCGCTTCGAAGCCGCCGCCAAGGCCGGTTTCAGCGGCGTCGAATACCTCTTCCCCTATGACTTCGAGGCCGAGGTCATCAAGGCCAAGCTGCAGGAGAACGGCCTGGAGCAGGTGCTGTTCAACCTGCCCGCCGGCGACTGGGGCAAGGGCGAACGCGGCATCGCCTGCCACCCCGACCGCGTCGAGGAATTCCGCGCCGGCGTCGACAAGGCCATCGCCTACGCCAAGGTGCTGGGCAACAAGCAGGTCAACTGCCTGGCCGGCATCCGCCCACAGGGGTACGACTGCGCGACCATCGAGAACACCTTCCTGAACAACCTGGAGTACGCCGCCGAGAAGCTCGAGGCCGCGGGCATCAAGCTGGTCATGGAGATGATCAACACCCTCGACATCCCCGGCTTCTACCTGCAGACCACCCAGCAGGCGCTGGACGTCCGCGAGAAGGTCGGCAGCCCCAACCTGTTCCTGCAGTACGACATCTACCACATGCAGATCATGGAAGGTGACCTGGCCCGGACCATGGAGAAGAACCTGGCGGCCATCAACCACATCCAGCTGGCCGACAACCCCGGCCGCCACGAACCGGGCACCGGCGAGATCAACTACCGCTTCCTGTTCGGCCACCTGGACCGCATCGGCTACCAGGGCTGGATCGGCTGCGAGTACAAGCCGGCCACCACCACCGAGGCGGGGCTGGGCTGGCTGAAGAGCCACAACGCGATCTGAACCGGACACGAGTCCGAAGGCGCTGGGCCCCCGCGTTCGCGGGGGTGACGGGGAGATAGAAGCTTTCCAACGTCATTCCCGCGAACGCGGGACGCGGCCCCATCGCGAACAGCGCTTGCGCTGGCCCGAAGGGGAATAACCCAGCGACTCCTCAACCCAATACAGAACACCAGGAGACACCCTCATGGCCAAGATCGGATTCATCGGCACCGGCATCATGGGCCTGCCCATGGCGCAGAACCTGCAGAAAGCCGGCCACCAGCTGTTCCTCTCCAGCCACCACGACAAGGCCCCGGCCGCGCTGGTCGAAGCCGGCGCCGTGGCCCTGGCCAACCCGAAGGAAGTGGCGCAGGAAGCCGAGTTCATCATCGTCATGGTGCCCGACACCCCGCAGGTCGAGGACGTGCTGTTCCGCCAGGACGGCATCGCCGAAGGCGTCGGCCCGAACAAGGTGGTGATCGACATGAGCTCCATCTCGCCCACCGCCACCAAGGCCTTCGCCGAGAAGATCAAGGCCACCGGCGCGCAGTACCTGGACGCCCCGGTGTCCGGCGGCGAGGTCGGCGCCAAGGCGGCAACCCTCAGCATCATGGTCGGCGGCTGCCCGAACACCTTCGAACGCGCCCTGCCGCTGCTCCAGGCCATGGGCAAGAACATCACCCGCGTCGGCGGCAACGGCGACGGCCAGACCGCCAAGGTGGCCAACCAGATCATCGTCGCGCTGAACATCCAGGCGGTGGCCGAGGCCCTGCTGTTCGCCGCGCGCAACGGCGCCGACCCGGCCAAGGTGCGCGAGGCACTGATGGGCGGCTTCGCCTCCTCGCGCATCCTCGAGGTGCACGGCGAGCGCATGGTCAAGGGCACCTTCGACCCGGGCTTCCGCATCAGCCTGCACCAGAAGGACCTCAACCTGGCCCTGGCCGGCGCCCGCGAACTGGGCCTGAACCTGCCCAACACCGCCAACGCCCAGCAGGTGTTCAGCACCTGCGCGGCCCTGGGCGGCAGCAACTGGGACCACTCCGGGCTGATCAAGGGCCTGGAGCACATGGCCAACTTCTCGATCCGCAAGGACTGAGGAGAGTCACTGGGTTCCCGCGTTCGCGGGAATGACGGGAACGCTGTACGCCTGATTGTTATGGGAGTGACGGACAGGCATACGAATCAACGTCACCCCCGCGAACGCGGGGGCCCAGCGACTCGCTTTCGAACCCCGGCCGGCGTGAACACGGCTTCGCCGGCCGGGCGCTTCGAAGGCATTGCCCAGGCGCTTGCCCCCAGGCGCCTGCGCAATGCCGCAATGAAGAACAACGACAAGAAACCTGAGGAGCCCCAGATGAGCCTCGACCCACGCGCCCTGCTGCGCGAGCTGTTCGACACCGCCATCGCCGCCGCCCACCCGGCGCAGACGCTGGCCCGCCACCTGCCGCGAGTGCATGGCGGGCGCACCATCGTCATCGGCGCCGGCAAGGCCGCCGGGGCCATGGCCGAAGTGGTCGAGGCGCACTGGAAGGACGAGCAGGTGGACGGCCTGGTGGTCGCCCCCTACGGCTACGGCGCCAACTGCCAGCGCATCGAAGTGGTGGAAGCCGCGCACCCGGTGCCGGACGACGCCGGCGAGCGCGTCGCCCGCCGCGTGCTGGAACTGGTCAGCGACCTCAGCGAAGACGACCGGGTGATCTTCCTGCTCTCCGGCGGCGGCTCGGCGCTGCTCGCCCTGCCCGCCGAGGGCATCTCCCTGGACGACAAGCGCGCGCTGAACAAGGCCCTGCTCAAGTCCGGCGCCGCCATCGACGAGATGAACTGCGTGCGCAAGCACCTCTCGGCCATCAAGGGCGGCCGCCTGGCCCGCGCCTGCTGGCCGGCCAGCGTGTACACCTACGCGATCTCCGACGTGCCCGGCGACGAGGCCACGGTGATCGCCTCCGGCCCCACCGTGGGCGACCCGACCACTTCCGCCGACGCCCTGGCCATCCTCAAGCGCTACGGCATCGACACTCCGGCGCACATCCGCGCCTGGCTGGAAGACCCGCGCTCGGAGACGGTCAAGCCCGGCGACGACTGCCTGTCGCGCAGCTACTTCACCCTCATCGCCACGCCGCAGCAGGCCCTCGACGCAGCCGCCGCCAAGGCCCGCGCCGCCGGCCTGGAGGTACTGATTCTCGGCGACCTGGAGGGCGAGTCGCGCGACGTCGCCAAGGTCCACGCCGGCATTGCCCGCCAGGTGCGCAAGCACGGCCAGCCGCTGGCCGCGCCCTGCCTGGTCCTCTCCGGCGGCGAGACCACCGTGACCGTACGCGGCAAGGGCCGCGGCGGGCGCAACGCCGAGTTCCTGCTCAGCCTCACCGCCGCGCTCAAGGGCGAGCCGGGCATCTGGGCGCTGGCCGGCGACACCGACGGCATCGACGGCATGGAGAACAACGCCGGCGCCCTGATGAGCCCGTGCAGCTACAAGCGCGCCCTGGCCGCCGGGCTGAACCCACTGCACGAGCTGGACGACAACAACGGCTACGGCTTCTTCGCCGAACTGGGCGACCTGGTGGTCACCGGGCCGACCCGCACCAACGTCAACGACTTCCGCGCCATCCTGGTCCTCGAGAGTGCCGAGCAATGAACAACGACAAGAAGGTCAAGATCCTCGCCACCCTCGGCCCGGCCATCAAGGGCCGCGAGGACGTGCGTGCCCTGGTGGAGGCCGGCGCCAACCTGTTCCGCCTGAACTTCAGCCACGGCGAGCACGCCGACCACGCCCAGCGCTACCAGTGGGTGCGCGAGGTGGAGGCCGAACTGGGCATGCCCATCGGCATCCTCATGGACCTGCAGGGGCCGAAGCTTCGCGTCGGCCGTTTCGAAGGCGGCGCGGTGGCCCTGCAGAAGGGCCAGAGCTTCACCCTCGACCTGAATGACGCCCCGGGCGACGAGCGCCGCGTGATGCTGCCGCACCCGGAGATCATCCAGGCCCTGGAGCCGGGCATGAGCCTGTTGCTGGACGACGGCCGCATCCGCCTGCAGGTGCTGAACAACCACGGCGACGCCATCGAGACCCGCGTGCTCAACAGCGGCGAGCTGTCCGACCGCAAGGGCGTCAACGTGCCCGAGGCGGTGCTCAAGCTCAGCCCGCTGACCGCCAAGGACCGCCGCGACCTGGCGTTCGGCCTGGAACTGGGCGCGGACTGGGTGGCGCTGTCCTTCGTGCAACGCCCCGAGGAT
This sequence comes from Pseudomonas sp. JH-2, assembly GCF_036231725.1. NCBI lineage: Bacteria > Pseudomonadati > Pseudomonadota > Gammaproteobacteria > Pseudomonadales > Pseudomonadaceae > Pseudomonas > Pseudomonas sp. JH-2. The sequence goes on from NZ_JAZAQP010000024.1 coordinate 84,887, forward strand.
ATAGAGGAAGCCCGCGCGCTGATCGGCGACAAGGCCTTCATCATGGCCAAGATCGAGAAGCCCTCGGCGGTGCAGAGCATCGAGGAGATCGCCCGCCTGGCCGACGCCATCATGGTGGCCCGCGGCGACCTCGGCGTGGAAGTGCCGGCGCAGAACGTGCCGGGCATCCAGAAGCGCATCATCCAGGTCTGCCGCCAGCTCGGCCGGCCGGTGGTGGTGGCCACGCAGATGCTCGAATCCATGCGCTTCGCCCCGGCGCCGACGCGCGCCGAGGTCACCGACGTGGCCACCGCGGTCAGCGAAGGCGCCGACTGCGTGATGCTCAGCGCCGAGACCGCTTCCGGCCAGTACCCGCTGGAAGCGGTGGAGATGATGGCCAAGATCATCCGACAGGTGGAAGCCGAGCCGGACTACCAGGGCCAGCTGGAACTCAACCGCCCGGAACCGGACGCCACCGTGTCCGACGCCATCAGCTGCGCCATCCGCCGCATCAGCCGCATCCTGCCGGTGGCGGTGCTGGTCAACTACACCGAGTCCGGCGCCTCCACCCTGCGCGCCTCGCGCGAGCGGCCCAAGGCGCCGATCCTCAGCCTGACGCCCAACCTCAAGGCGGCGCGGCGGCTGAGCGTGGCCTGGGGCGTGTACTCGGTGGTCAACGAGCAACTGGCCCACGTCGACGAGATCTGCGCCACCGCCCTGGAGATCGCCCTGGCCCAACGCATGGCCCAGCGCGGCGACACCGTGGTGGTGACGGCGGGGCTGCCGTTCGGGCAGCCGGGGAGTACCAACATGCTGCGGATCGAGACGGTGGCGCCGGCGTTGTCGGTCTGAAGATCAAAGAGCCCCTCTCCCCAACCCTCTCCCGCAAGCGGGAGAGGGAGCTGAACGGCAGAAGGCGCAGCGCTGGCGTCACCGGCCACGCCGGACTGCCCCAGGGGCAAAAAGAGTTCCGGAGCCACGCCAAGGCATGGCTCCACATCGCGTCACTCCCGGACGGACGGGGCCGGGAAAACGGGGCCGCGACCCCGTCCGTCCGGGATTGGCCTTGAACGGCCAGCAGTTCTGTCGGCCATAGCCACCCTCGCAACCCCCACGCAGGCTATGGAGATTCGAGGCCACCCTCCGGCGATCCCGGGGACCGGCCTCTTTTTTATTCACGCCCCAAAATGGTGCCATGGCAGAATGCGCCCGCTGATACCCACGGAGCTTCCCGCGATGCCCTCCCCCGATGGAAGGCACGGCCGCCGACGCGGAACCGGAGAAGCCCCGGACTGCCCCTTCAACTGCCCAGGCCCCCGATGCGCCCACTACCGCTACTGACCCTCTGGCTGCGCGGCTTCAGCCAGGTGTTCCTGCAACCCCCGCCGCTGTTCGGCCTGCTCTGCCTGGCCCTGATCGGCGCCTGCGCCCCCACCCTGCTGCCCGGCGCCCTGCTCGGCGCCACCGCCGGCCCGGCGTTCGCCCGCCTGCTGCGCTGCCGCCAGGCGGATATCGACGACGGCCTGTACGGCTACAACGCCGTGCTGATCGGCCTGCTGCTGCCGCTGAAGTTCGCCTGGTCGCCGCTGCTGGTGGCCCTGGTGCTGCTCGCCAGCCTCGCCAGCGTGGCGCTGCAGCGCCTGCTGCTGCGCGCCTCGCGCCGGCGCCACGGCCTGCCGCCCTACACCCTGGCCTTCGTCCTGCTCGGCTGGGCCCTGCCGGTGCTCCCGCTGCAGCCCGCCGCGCCCCTGGCCGGGCTGGCAGACCTGCCGTTGCCGGTCTTCCTCGAAGCCACCGCGCGGGCCTTCGGCCAGGTGATCTTCCTCGACGCCCCGCCGGCCGGCGCGCTGATCTTCCTCGGCCTGCTGCTGGGCGCGCCGCGCGCCGCCACCTGGGCGCTGTTCGGCGCGGTGCTGGTGCTGCCGGTGGCGGTGTTCGCCGGCCTCCCCCAGGACGCCGTGCAGAGCGGCCTGCTCGGCATGAACAGCGCCCTGGCCGCCCTCGCCCTGGCCCTGCGCGGCCCTGCCCCCCTCGCCCCGCTGGCCGGCGCCGTGCTGGCGCTCATCCTGCAACAGGCCATGGTCGCCCTGGGCATCCCCTTCATGACCGCGCCCTTCATCTTCGCCTGCCTGCTGGTGCTACTGGGCGAACGCCTGCTGCGCCCAACCTCACGGCGCGCCCCGCTGGCCGGCAGATGAGGCGGATTGGCCTGGCGCGCGGGCTGGCGAAGCCCCGCGGCCGTGACGCCATGCCACAGGGCAATCCCCTCCGGGCCGGCATAGGTCAAGGCCGGCCCGGCTTCGCGCCGCCATGCTGGCGGGGCGTGGGCCGGGTTTCCGACGGCCGCCGCGCATTTTCCCGCCCGTGACGGCATAATCCGCGCCCTTCCGCGGCCCGCCGGGTTCGCGTTTCCATTTGCAAGCAGCGGTAAGGTCATGACGCTTCCCTCTCCCACCCTCTTCCAACGCATCCAGCGCAGCAGCCTGGTGATGCGCATCTTCGTCGGCATGCTCGCCGGCATCGCCCTGGCCCTGGTCTCGCCCGACGCGGCGCAGGCCGTCGGCCTGCTCGGCAAGCTGTTCATCGCGGCGCTCAAGGCCGTGGCCCCGGTGCTGGTCCTGGTGCTGGTGTGCGCCTCCATCGCCAACCACCAGGTCGGCCAGCGCACGCACATCCGCCCGATCCTGCTGCTCTACCTGGTCGGCACCTTCGCCGCGGCCGTGGTGGCGGTGGCCGCCAGCTTCGCCTTCCCCTCGTCCCTGGTGCTGAACACCGCGGCCGCCGCCGAGGCGGCGCCGCCCGGCGGCATCGGCGAGGTGCTGCGCACCCTGCTGTTCAGCGTCGCCAGCAACCCGCTGCAGGCGCTGCTGGAGGCCAACTTCATCGGCATCCTCGGCTGGGCCGTGGGCCTCGGCCTGGCCCTGCGCCATGCCCGCCAGAGCACCCGCGACCTGCTCGACGACCTGGCCGGCGGCGTCACCCTGATCGTCCGCGTGGTGATCGCCTTCGCCCCGCTGGGCATCTTCGGCCTGGTGGCCAGCACCTTCGCCGAGGCCGGTCTCGACGCCCTGCTCGGCTACCTGCACCTGCTGGCCGTGCTGCTGGGCTGCATGCTCTTCGTGGCGCTGGTGGTGAACCCGGCCATCGTGTTCTGGAAAGTGCGCCGCAACCCCTACCCGCTGGTCTTCACCTGCCTGCGCGAAAGCGGCGTGACCGCCTTCTTCACCCGCAGCTCGGCGGCCAACATCCCGGTCAACCTGCAGCTGTGCGAACGCCTGGGCCTGCACGAGGACACCTACTCGGTGTCCATCCCCCTGGGCGCCACCATCAACATGGCCGGCGCGGCCATCACCATCAGCGTGCTGGCCCTGGCCGCGGCCAATACCCTGGGCATCGCCGTGGACCTGCCCAGCGCCCTGCTGCTGTGCGTGGTCTCGGCGCTGTGCGCCTGCGGCGCCTCGGGCGTGGCCGGCGGCTCGCTGCTGCTGATCCCGCTGGCCTGCGGGCTGTTCGGCATCTCCGGCGAGGTGGCCATGCAGGTGGTGGCGGTGGGCTTCGTCATCAGCATCCTGCAGGACTCGGCGGAAACCGCGCTGAACTCCTCCACCGACGTGCTCTTCACCGCCGCTGCCTGCCTGGCCGAGGAGCCCGTTGCGAGTGAGGCCGGCCTGGGCGAGAAACGCTGAAGTCTTGGACGCGCCCCACGGGCGCGTCCTTGCATAAGCAAATAGCCTTTGGGTATTTAAGCGGCATATAACCCACGGGCATAATCGGCAATTCAACACTGCCGAGAAGGAACCGCCCGTGAAACGACTCTTCGCCGCCTCCCTGCTGGCCGCCGGAATGGCCCTGGGCAGCGCCGCCCAGGCCGCGCAGCCGCTGCTCAACGTCTCCTACGACGTGATGCGCGACTTCTACAAGGAGTACAACCCCGCCTTCCAGAAGCACTGGGAAGCGGAGAAAGGCGAGAAGATCACCATCCAGATGTCCCACGGCGGCTCCAGCAAGCAGGCCCGTTCGGTGATCGACGGCCTGCCGGCCGACGTCATCACCATGAACCAGGCCACCGACATCGACGCCCTGGCCGACAACGGCGGGCTGGTGCCCAAGGACTGGGCCACCCGCCTGCCGAACAACAGCGCGCCCTTCACCTCGGCCACCGTGTTCATCGTGCGCAAGGGCAACCCCAAGGGCCTGCACGACTGGCCGGACCTGCTCAAGGACGGCGTGCAGGTGGTGGTGCCGAACCCGAAGACCTCGGGCAACGGCCGCTACACCTACCTCTCCGCCTGGGGCTACTCGCTCAAGCACGGCGGCGATGAAGCCAAGGCCAGGGAATTCGTCGGCCAGCTGTTCAAGCACGTCCCGGTGCTGGACACCGGCGGCCGCGCGGCCACCACCACCTTCATGCAGAACCAGATCGGCGACGTGCTGGTGACCTTCGAGAACGAAGCCGAGATGATCGCCCGCGAATTCGGCCGCGGCGGCTTCGAGGTGGTCTACCCCAGCGTATCCGCCGAGGCCGAGCCGCCGGTGGCGGTGGTCGACAAGGTGGTCGAGAAGAAAGGCACCCGCGCCCAGGCCGAGGCCTACCTGAAGTACCTGTGGTCCGACGAGGGCCAGACCATCGCCGCCGACAACTACCTGCGCCCGCGCAACCCGGCGATCCTGGCCAAGTACGCCGACCGCTTCCCGAAGGTGGACTTCTTCTCGGTGGAGAAGACCTTCGGTGACTGGCGGACCGTGCAGAAGACCCACTTCGCCGATGGCGGGATCTTCGACCAGATCTACACCCCTAACTGATGTAGCGCCCCATGGGCGCGAATCGCGGATGGAATCCGCTCCTACGGTTCCAGGGAAGCACGGCACGATCGTAGGAGCAACTGTCTTGCGCCCCGCGCCGATATGCTCTTCGTAGGAGCGAGCTTGCTCGCGAATAAACCCCGCTGCGGAGTCCGTTCGCGAGCAAGCTCGCTCCTACAGGTTGCCGGAAGGCGTGGCATTTCCCTGTAGGAGCGGACTTTGTCCGCGATTGGATTCACCCGCCACGCCGGACACCCCGATGGCACGGCCGACGGCGGATAACCGCGAACGGTTATTCGCCCTACGGTCGAGCACGATCGTAGGAGCCGGACGTCCCTGCGCGATTCGCGGATGAGATCCGCTCCTACGCCGCCCCACCCACGCCATTCCCCTGTAGGAGCGCGCCCTGCGCGCGAAATCGCGGGCAGGGCCCGCTCCTACAGCTCTAGGGAAACACGGTCGTAGGAGCGGAACTTTTCCGCGATAGCCGGACGTTCCGGCGCGATTCGCGGATGAGATCCGCTCCTACGCCGCCCCACCCGCGCCATTCCCCTGTAGGAGAGCGCCCTGCGCGCGATTTCGCGGGCAGGGCCCGCTCCTACAGTTGTCCCCCGCCGCCTCAGCGCGGCCGCCACCCCACCTCGCGCAACGCCTCCAGCAACGTCTCCCCCTCCAGCGCCGGCACCAGCGTGCCGTCCGCCGTGCGCATCTCGCGGCCGGCCAGCAGGGCGTTGACGATGGCCTCCTCCACCGCTTCCGCCGCCGCGGCGAACAGCGGCGAGATGTGCTCGTTGTTGAGCATCTGCAGCGGCGTGCTCTGCGGCAGGCCCTTGCGCCCGTAGTCGGCCGGCGGCAGGTCGCGGTTGCCGGTGGCGAAGGCCAGGAAGATGTCGCCGCTGCTGTCCTCGGTGCCGCCGCCGGTGCGGGCGATGCCGATGGAGGCGCGCTGCGCCAGGCGCTGGCACTGGTGCGGCAGCAGCGGCGCGTCGGTGGCGATGATCACCACTATCGAGCCCATGCCCGGCTCGCCCTTTTCCGCGAACGGCGAGGGGATGTCGCCCAGCACCCGGCCCACCGGGTAGCCGTCGACGCGCAGTTCGCGGCGCTGGCCGTGGTTGGCCTGGACCAGCACACCGACAGTCCAGCCGCCCTGCTCCGCCGGCAGCTTGCGCGAGGCGCTGCCGATGCCGCCCTTGAACTCGTGGCAGATCATCCCGGTGCCGCCGCCCACCGGGCCTTCGGCCACCGGCCCGGACTCGGCGGCGACCAGGGCGTCGCGCACGTGCTCGGGGCCGAGGTGCTGGCCCCAGATGTCGTTGAGCAGGCCGTCGTAGGTCTCCATCACCACCGGCATGCACCAGTACACCGCCGGGTCGGCCAGGGCATCGCGCTCGGCGGCCACCAGGGCGTCGCGCACCACGCCGACGCTGTGGGTGTTGGTGATGGCGATGGGCGTGGTCAGCAGGCCGGCCTCGCGGATCCACTCAAGGCCCGTGGCGTCGCCGTTGCCGTTGAGCACGTGGGCGCCGGCGAAGCAGGGTTGCAGGCGGGCCTCGCCGGCACGCGGCTGGAGCACCGTGACGCCGGTGCGCACCTGCTTGCCGCCGCGCTCGGCGACCAGGGTGCTGTGGCCGACGCGGACGCCGGGGACGTCGGTGATGGCATTGAATGCGCCGGGTGTGCCCAGGCCCAGGGTGATGCCGAGTTGACGAGCGCGCATGGGGACTCCTGTGGTCTTCAGAGTTTCTGGAAAGCCGGGCTCAACTTGCCGTAGGTGCTGTAGAGAATCACCGATACGGCCAGTATCCCGATAATGGTCATCACGTCCCGCGCCGAGGCTTCCATCAGCAGCTCGAGCAGCAGGTAGCCGGCGCCGACCACCGCCAGCAGCGCCGGCAGCGGCCACAGCGGCATGCGGTAGGGGTGCTCGCGGTCGCGGCGCAGCACGCGGCTGAACAGCGCGCACAGGGCCACCACCAGGTAGATGAGCACCAGCAGCAGCACGGTGAAGGAGGTCAGTTCCTCCAGGTTGGAGCTGAAGCTCAGCGCCGCCGAGGGCACGCCGAGGAACAGGGTAGCCAGCCAGGGCGACTCCCAGCGCGGGTGGATGCGGGTGAAGGCGCGGTTCAGCGCCGGCGTCCAGAGGGCGTCGCGGCCGCTGCTGAAGATCACCCGGCCGACCTGGATGACGATGGCGACGATGGCGTTGAACACCGAGAGGAAGATGCCGGCGCTGACCAGCCGCGACAGCGTCCCGTTGCCGTGGGCGGTGAGCAGGTAGCCGATGGGGTCGGGGCTGGCGAGCATGTCCTTGAGCGAGGGCGCGCCGATCAGCAGCGCGGTCAGCGGCACCAGCTCGATCACCACCACCAGCACCAGCGACCAGAGCACCGCGCGGTGCACGGTGCGGCCGCCGTCCTTCATGTCCTCGGCCAGCAGCACGGCGCCGCCGAAGCCGTTGTAGGAGAACACCGCGGTGCCCACGGCGCCTATCACCAGCGCCCAGGGCGCCGCCGCCAGCACGCCGCCGTCCAGCACCTGCGGCTGCAGCAGCACGCTCAGCGGCTGGCTGGCGTGGCCGAAGCCGAGCACCACTATCACCAGCAGCGCGGCCACTTCGCAGAGCAGGAAGACGCCGGTAACCCAGGCGTTGACGCGGATGTTGAGGATGCCCAGCACGTAGCTGGCGGCGACGATGGCCAGGGCCACGGTCTGGGTGTCGAACTGCGTGCCCAGCGCGCCGTTGAGGTAGGTGGCCGCCCCCGTGCCCAGTACCGGCGGGATGAACAGCAGCGAGACCAGCACGGTAAGGAAGGTGGCGTAGCCGGCCATGCCGCCGAACACGCGCTTGGCGTAGACGTACTCGCCGCCGGCCGAGCTGTGCGCCCGGCCCAGTTCGGCGTAGCACCAGGCGAACATCAGCGCCAGCACCGCGGCCATCACGAAGGCCAGGAAGGCGCCGCTGCCGGCCTGCTGGATGGCGAAGGGAGCGATGACGAACACGGAACTGGCGGGGGTGACCGCCGAGACGGTGATGGCGACCACGTCGAACACGCCCAGGCTGGGCTTGAGCACGCCGTCCGGCGCTGCGGGAGAGCTCATGTCGTTTTCCTCGAATTGTTATTGATGGTTGAGGCAGCAACGAAGACCCATGTGGCGCCCTCTGCACGGGGCGCTGCATGGCCCGCAGTCTGGTCGGGCCGGCCCTGGCGGCCAATCACCATTTGGGGTTACGCCCCTTGACGGCGGGGCCTGAAAAGGAGGAAACCGGTTCACCTCTTGCGGAGAGCCCCGGGATGCACAACCTGTTTCGCGAAGTCGGCATGCACGCCAACCTCGGCCGCGCCATCGAGCAGATCGGCCAGCCGCGCTTCTGGAAGCAGCTGATCCTGCTGCTGCACCAGTGGCTGCCGTTCGACAACGCCCTGGCGGCCTTCTACCCCACCAGCGGCACCCCGGTGGCGCTGGAGGAATACGACGCCGTGCCGCAGGAAGGCCCGGCGGCGATGCCCGCCTACCTCAGCGGCCTGTACCAGCTCGACCCCTTCTACCAGGCCTGCCGCGAAGGGCTGCCCAGCGGCCTGTACCGCCTGGAGGAAGTGGCCCCGGACCAGTTCCGCCAGAGCGAGTACTTCCTCAGCTACTTCCACGACAACGTGCTGGAGGACGAGGTGCAGTTCATCCTCCAGCTCCCCGGCCAGGGCGCGCTGTCGCTCTCCCTGGGCGTGCGCAAGCCGTTCGACGCCGAACAGTGCGGCCTGCTGGCGATGCTCTGCCCCTGGGTGCTGGCGCTGCTGCAGCAGCACTGGCAGCAGCGCAGCCAGCGCCTGCTGCCGGCCAGCGAGCCGGTGGCCAGCCAGGTGCGCGACGCCCTCAGCCACTTCGGCGCCGGGGTGCTCTCCGAGCGCGAGCTGGAGATCGCCCGGCTGATCCTGCGCGGCTACTCCTCCAAGGCCATGGCCGAGCGCCTGGCGATCTCCCCGGAAACCATCAAGGTGCACCGCCGGCACCTCTACGCCAAGCTGGACATCTCCTCGCAGCCGGAACTGTTCTCGCTGTTCCTGCAGTCCCTCGGGCACGACCCGGAGAACCCCTGAAAGCCCGCCGGATCAGGCCGGCGAATGCTTCGCGGGCGCCCCATCCAGCGCCGCAATGGGACTGTCCGCCGGGACAGCGGCCTGTCCCGCCAGGCCACTGGCGGGGCCCGCGCGCGGACCTAGACTGACAGCCGTCCACATCACAAGCACAAGAGGACTGCCCGATGAACGCCCGCGCCAGATTCACCCACATGGAAGACGGTACCGCCGAGGACTGGTCGGCCATCTCCCAGCACTTCACCGAGTACGCCGCCCAGCTGCCCGACCGCATCCTCGCGCACCTGCGCCTGCTCGACGGCGACTTCGGCGGCTTCCCGGTGGACCGCCTGACCCACTCGCTGCAGACCGCCACCCTGGCCTACCGCGACGGCCGCGACGAGGAATACGTGGTCTGCGCCCTGCTCCACGACATCGGCGACACCCTGGGCTCCTACAACCACCCGGACATCGCCGCGGCCATCCTCAAGCCCTTCGTCAGCCCCGAGAACCTCTGGATGATCGAGAAGCACGGGATCTTCCAGGGCTACTACTTCTTCCACCACCTGGGCCTGGACCGGCACCTGCGCGAGCAGTTCAAGAACCACCCGGAATACGAGCGCACCATCGAGTTCTGCGCCCGCTACGACGCCGCGGCCTTCGACACCGAGGGCGAGACGCTGCCGCTGGAGTTCTTCGAGCCCATGCTGCGCCGGGTGTTCGCCCAGCCCAAGCGTTCCATCTACATGGCCAAGGAAGCAGGCTGAAACCATCCGCCGGCCGGGGGCGATGAATCGTCACTGGCCGGCGGATGGGCGCTTGGTTAAGATCGCCGGGTCGTACTTGTGGAAGGCGCACGTCAGAATGCGCCATCACCGATCAGGGATAACCCCAGCGCATGAAGCCCAACCGTACCGAAAGGCCGCCCCGACTCGGCTCCGCCCCCCTGCGTGAATACCATTCGCGCGTCCTGGCCTATATCGCCGTGGCTGCCACCGTCAGCGCCGGCACCTTCGGCCAGTACTTCGGCTACGACGCGCTCTGGATGGTGCCCTACGCCCTGCTCTACCCGCACCTGGCGCAGAACCTGAGCCAGCGCTACAAGCACACCCACCCGCAGCAGACGCGCCAGGTGCTGCTGGCCATGGACGCCCTGCACACCGGCGCCGGCGCCGCGCTGCTGGGCTTCTCGGTGGTGCCGGCGCTGATGCTGGTGCTGATCCTGGCCTTCTCCTCGCTGGTGATCGGCGGCCTGCGCACCCTCGGCCTGGCCCTGCTGGTGGCGCTGAGCGCCGCGGTGCTCACCGGCGCGCTGGCCAGCGCGGGCTTCAAGGGCAACGCGCCATTGCTGGTGAACCTGGTCAGCGTGCTGTTCTGCGCCTTCTACATCTGCGTCACCGCCTACTTCATGCACCAGCAGGGCCTGCGCCTGGCCCAGGCCCGCGGCGAGATCACCCTCGAGCAGGAAAAGGCCGCGCGGCTGGCGCACAACCTGGCCAAGTACCTGTCGCCGCAGGTCTGGGAATCCATCTTCAGCGGCAAGCGCAGCGTGCGCCTGGAAACCCAGCGCAAGAAGCTCACGGTGTTCTTCTCCGACATCAAGGGCTTCACCGAGCTGTCCGAGGAGCTGGAAGCCGAGACCCTGACCGACATGCTCAACAACTACCTCAACGAAATGTCGAAGATCGCCCTCAAGTACGGCGGCACCATCGACAAATTCGTCGGCGACTGCGTGATGGTGTTCTTCGGCGACCCATCCACCCAGGGCGCGAAGAAGGACGCCGTGGCGGCGGTGTCCATGGCCGTGGCCATGCGCAAGCACATGAAGGTGATGCGCCAGCAGTGGCGCGCCCAGGGCATCACCAAGCCACTGGAAGTGCGCATGGGCATCAACACCGGCTACTGCACCGTGGGCAACTTCGGCGCCGACACGCGCATGGACTACACCATCATCGGCCGCGAGGTGAACCTCGCCAGCCGCCTGGAAAGCGCCGCCGAGGCCGGCGAGATCCTCCTCAGCCACGAGTCCTACTCGCTGGTGAAGGACGTGATCATGTGCCGCGACAAGGGCCAGATCAGCGTCAAGGGCTTCAGCAAGCCGGTGCAGATCTACCAGGCGGTCGACTTCCGCCGCGACCTGGGCGCCAACCCCAGCTTCATCGAGCACGAGCTGCCGGGCTTCTCCATGTACCTGGACACCAACAACGTGCAGAACTTCGACAAGGACCGGGTGATCCAGGCGCTGCAGCTGGCGGTGGAGAAGCTCAAGGACAAGATCATTCTCTGAGTTTGTGCGGCTGGCTGCCTTCGTAGGAGCGAGCTTGCTCGCGAACGGGGTTTGCCGGTGGCTACGGTGCTGCGTTTAAGAACACCCTCTCCCCAACCCTCTCCCTGAAGGGAGAGGGGGCTGTCCTGAGTAGGCTGCAAGCCAGGCACCATCCTTACACCCCATCATTCCCGCGAACGCGGGAACCCAGAGACTTCCGGTTGGTGTAATGACGTAGGGCACATTGGGCTTTCCAGAGCCAGCCGGCAGCTCCAGAGTTACCGGCTGACACCAAATCCTCTCTCGGCACGGACAGCTCCCTCTCCCTTCAGGGAGAGGGCTGGGGAGAGGGGACGGAGTCAACCTGAAACACTACAGCCACCGGTAAACCTCGTTCGCGAGCAAGCTCGCTCCTACAACCCCCGCCCATAAAAAAGCCCGCTGCGGGGCCGGGCTTGAAGGAGGCGCGACGCTTCACGTCGCCGCGCCCAACCGGAGAACCGGGTATCAGGCGGCCTGGGCTTCCTTGGCCTCCAGGGCGGACGGGCCGGCGGCCAGTTCGCGGTCCAGTTGCGCGGAGTCCAGCTGCTTGCACCACTTGGCCACCACCACGGTGGCCACGCCGTTGCCCACCAGGTTGGTCAGGGCGCGGGCTTCGGACATGAAGCGGTCGATGCCGAGGATCAGCGCCAGGCCGGCGACCGGCAGGTGGCCCACGGCGGACAGGGTGGCGGCCAGCACGATGAAGCCCGAACCGGTGACGCCGGCGGCGCCCTTGGATGCGATCAGCAGCACCAGCAGCAGGGTCAGCTGGTGGGTGATGTCCATCGGGGTGTCGGTGGCCTGGGCGATGAATACCGCGGCCATGGTCAGGTAGATGGAGGTGCCGTCGAGGTTGAACGAGTAGCCGGTGGGGATCACCAGGCCGACCACGCTCTTGTCGCAGCCCAGCTTTTCCATCTTGGCGATCATGCGCGGCAGCGCCGATTCCGAGGAGGAGGTGCCGAGCACGATCAACAGCTCTTCGCGGATGTACTTGATGAACTTCAGGATGCTGAAGCCGTGGGCGCGGGCGATGCCGCCCAGGACGACGAGCACGAACAGCAGGCAGGTGATGTAGAAGCAGGCCATCAGCTGGCCCAGCTGCACCAGCGAGCCCACGCCGTAGGCGCCGATGGTGAAGGCCATGGCGCCGAAGGCGCCGATGGGGGCGACCTTCATGATCACGTTGATGATGTTGAACATCACCTGGGTGAAGCGTTCGATGAACTGGAAGATCGGCTGGCCATAGCTGCCCAGGCGATGCAGGGCGTAACCGAACAGCACGGAGAAGAACAGCACCTGCAGGATGTCACCGTTGGCGAAGGCGCCGACCACGGTGTTGGGGATGATGTTCATCAGGAAGTCGACGGTGCTCTGCTTCGCGCCGGCGGCGGCGTAGGCGGCGATCTTGCTGGTGTCCAGGCTGGCCGGGTCGACGTGCATGCCGGCGCCGGGCTGGACCACGTTGACCACCACGAGGCCGATGATCAGCGCGACGGTGGAGACGATCTCGAAGTACAGCAGGGCCATGCCGCCGGTCTTGCCTACCGCCTTCATGCTCTGCATGCCGGCGATGCCGGTGACCACGGTGCAGAAGATGATGGGCGCGATGGCCATCTTGATCAGTTTGACGAAGCCATCGCCCAGGGGCTTCATCAGCACGGCAGTCTGCGGGTAGTAGTGGCCCAGGGCGATGCCGATAGCGATGGCGATCAGCACCTGCACGTACAGGCTCTTGTAGAAGGGTTGCTTGGTCATTGCGGCAGGGTCCTCTTGAGCTGGCGGCCCGCCTTCCTGGCGGCGGCGCGTTGCCCGAAGCGTTATCTCCCTTCTGTGGGAGAATTTGTTTTCGTCCTGCCCGTCGGCAGGCCTTGGAACCCTATTGGCAAGCCCTGTGCCAAATCGCCACTTCTTGAATTTTACTTTATTTTCAATGAGTTATAAAAATACACAGTGACCGGGCGGACTGGTCGATGGCGGAAACCCGCCAGGCCCGCGGCGGGTTTCCCGCCACTTGGCGGGTATCCGCCAGGGCCCCGGGTGCCTTAGATTTGCCCCACGGCCGCCGCGAAGCGGCGCCCGGCACACACGCAGCAGAACAAGGAAAACCCATGCGTGAACGCACCATCGCCAGCCATTTCGTCCGCGCCGCCCTGCGCGGCGCCCAGCGCCAGGGCCGCGACATCCTGCCCCTGCTGCGCGCCGCCGGCATCCAGCCGGCGCTGCTCGAGGAGCCGCGGGCGCGGGTCTCGCCGGAGCAGTTCGGCCGGCTGATCCAGGTGGTCTGGGAGGACCTCGACGACGAGTACATGGGCTTCGGCGAGGTGCGCAGCAAGCGCGGCACCTTCGCCATGATGTGCCACGCCATCATCCAGTGCCGCACCCTGGAGAAGGCCCTGGGCCGCGGCGCGCTCTTCTACGACCTGTTCCCCGCCGCCCCGCGCATCGAACTGCGCCGCGACGGCGAGCGCGCCGAGCTGGTGCTCGACCACAGCCTGCTGCAGGACCCGGAGCACTTCCTCACCGAGAGCCTGCTGGTGATCTGGCACCGTCTGGGCAGTTGGCTGATCGGCCAGCGCATCCGCCTGGAAGAAGCCCGCTTCGCCTACCCGCAGCCGGCCCACGCCGCCGAGTACGACCTGCTGTTCCCCTGCCCGCGGCGCTTCGACGCGGGCGGCACCGGGCTGAGCTTCCAGGCGCGCTACCTGGACATGCCGCTGCTGCAGGACGAGCGCAGCCTCAAGCACTTCCTCAAGGACTCCCCGGCCGACCTGCTGGCCCGCCCGGATGGCGGCGACAGCCTGACCAGCCAGATCCGCCGCCTGCTCGGCCGCGACTGCCGGCGCTGGCCGGACCTGGAAAGCGTGGCGCAGCAACTGCACATGAGCCCGCAGACGCTGCGCCGCCACCTGCGCGAGGAAGGCCCGAACTTCCAGGAACTCAAGGACCAGCTGCGCCGCGACCTGGCCATCTACCACCTGGGCCGCGACGAGCTGTCGATCCAGGACATCGCCGACCAGCTCGGCTTCTCCGAGCCCTCGGCGTTCCACCGGGCGTTCAAGAAATGGACCGGGCTGACGCCGGGGGCGTACCGGGCGCAGCAGGGGGAGTGAAGGGCCTTGCGGGCGATGGGTATCGCTGCGCTCAACGCCATCCTACGACGGTGTTTTTCCTGCTCCTGTAGGAGCGGACCTTGTCCGCGATAGCCGGAGGTTCCGGCGCGGTTCGCGGATGAGATCCGCTCCTACGCTGCCCCACCCACGCCATTCCCATGTAGGAGCGCGCCCTGCGCGCGATTTCGCGGGCAGGGCCCGCTCC
>NZ_JAZAQP010000025.1:0-95285 GCF_036231725.1 Pseudomonas sp. JH-2
GCCTAATACATAGATGCAATCGGGTTCCTCTGTTCAAAAGCGGGTTGACGGTGGGGGTGAGTCCATACATAGGAGCGCGCCCTGCGCGCGATTTCGCGGGCAGGGCCCGCTCCTACGGGTCGTGCCTTCCCATACCCCTCGAATAGTTACGAAAAAGGCAAAACTGATTAAGCCCGTTCGGTCTTTTTCAAAAATTATTGCGCGTTAACCTATTGATGAACCCACAGGAAAAGCAACCAACGAGGTGTTCATCATGAAACTGCAACTGATCGCCACTGCCCTCCTCGCCAGCGCCACCCTGCTCGGCGCCCAGGCCGGCTTCGCCGAAGAATCGCCGCTGATGCAGAACCGTATGGTCAACCTGAACCAGGCCGCCCTGCAGCACAAGGCCGAGCAGACCGCCCACCAGCAGCACGACGCCCCGGCCCACCAGGGCTGACCGGCCGCCCGCCGGCACTCCGACGGCCCCGCACGCCCCGCTTCCGGGACGCGCCAGGCCGCCGGCCGCGCCTCAGCCGAGTTTCTCGTCGGCAGCCACGCCCTTGCGATAGACCGCATAGACCAGCACCGGGATGTCCAGATGGCCGAGATACCTGTCCAGCAACGGTCGCACATCCTTCCAGTCCAGCCCGCCGACGCCAGTGGCCAGGCAGGGCAGCGCCAGGCTGCGGACTCCCTCCCCCTCGACGAACTTCGCCAGCTCCCGCAGGCAGTGCCCGACGTTCTCCAGGCTGGCCTTGGCCGGCTTGGCGCTGCGCCCGCTGCCCTGCATGTCCTGGGTCAGCAGGTTGACGATGCCGCGGGTCGAACCATCGGCGTCCACCCCCGACCAGGCCCAGATGGAACCCGGCGCGGGCGCCGAGGCGTGGGCCGCATGACGGTAGTCGCGGACCAGCGACGGCCAGCGCTCGCGCAGGGCCAGGGCCAGGCCGCTGTCGAACGGGTCCTGGGGCGCGATGCCATGGGCGATGACCTGGGCCTTGCTCAGCAGAATGTCGCCTTCAACTTCTCGGATCATGAATCTTTCCTTGCTCGGTGGGGTACCTCGGAAGCCTTGTCTTGCGCTCCCGTCTATCTTCACGTTACGCCTGGCCGCACCGCGGACCTTGACCCGCATCAAGGCCGCATCCCCCTCGCGGCGCGGGGCGAAACATCAATTCCACCGATAGTTGAAAGCAACGAACATCGTTATTCCATCGACGAGACTGCTGGGAAACTGGCCGCAATCCCACTTCCGGCAGCCATCGCCATGCACCGCTCCACCGCCCGTACCCTGCGCAACGGCGCCCTCGCCAGCATCGGCCTGTACAGCATCCTGGTGCTCGTGGCGCTGGCCCTGAGTGGCGGCTTCCAGGGCAGCCGCAACGTCCAGCCGGAAGGCGTGGACAAGAACGCGCTGTTCCAGCGCTTCAACCAGGTGCTGCCCAACGCCCTGGCGGTCCTGCAGCAGAGCCTGCGCCCGCACTCCTGAGCCCCGCGCTGGCGGCCTGCGCCAGCTTGCCCATACTTTGCAGATCGCCGCCGGTGCCCGCCGGCACCGCCCGCCTCCGCCTGCCGGGAGAACGCGCCATGGGTCGAGTCGTCGCATCCGCCGTCTACTGCAAGGGCAAGAAGGTCGCCGATATCCCGCTGGAGGCGGGCTATCGCTGGGCCTGCCAGCCCGACCACTTCGTCTGGACCGGCCTGCAGGAACCCACGCCGGAAGAGCTGATGAACCTGCAGAAGCAGTTCAACCTGCACGAGCTGGCCATCTCCGACGCCCTGGAGAAGCACAGCCGGCCGAAGCTGGAGACCTTCGGCGACGCGCTGTTCATGGTGATCTACTCGCCGGTGCGCGCGGACAGCCGGCTGATGTTCGTGGAAACCCACCTGTTCGCCGGCATCGGCTACATCATCAGCGCCCGCCACGGCTTCTCGCAGTCGTACTCGCAGGTGCGCCAGCGCTGCGAGGCGCGCCCGCTGCTGCTGGCCCACGGCACCGACTTCGTGCTCTACGCCCTGCTCGACTTCGTGGTCGGCAACTACGAACCGGTGGTGGAGGAAATCCGCGGCGAGATCGAGGTGCTGGAGCAGCGCGCCCTGCGCACCTCGCTGAGCCAGGAGGAGATCGAGCGCATCTACGGCCTGCGCCGCGAGGTGCTCAAGCTGCGCCACTACGCGGCGCCCATGGTGGAAATCTGCCAGGAGCTGCAGCGCCTGGACTTCCCCTTCATCGACAAGCAGATGCGCCCGTACTTCCGCGACGTGGCCATCCACGTCAACCGCCTGCTGGAAGACCTCAACTCGCTGCGCGACATCGCCAGCCAGACCATCGAGGTCGGCCTGCTGCTGGAGTCCTCGCGGCAGAGCGTGGTGCAGCGCAAGTTCGCCGCCTGGGCGGCGATCCTCGGCTTGCCCACCGCGGTGGCCGGCATCTACGGGATGAACTTCGAGTACATCCCGGAGCTGCACTGGCACTACGGCTACTTCCTGGTGATGGGCCTGCTGGTGATCGGCTGCATCGGGCTGTACGTCAGCTTCAAGCAGGCGGATTGGCTCTGACCTGCCGGCCGCGCCGAAGCGCTTGCATACCTGTAGGAGCGGATTTATCCGCGATGGGCCTGGCACCGCCGGGTAGCTGGATCGCGGACGGAGTCCGCTCCTACGCTCGAGTTCCGACGTGAATGAAAACGCCGCTCCGGGGAGCGGCGTTGGTGGGGCGCGGCGGACTCAGGCGGCGTTCTGCTCGTCCTTCTTACGGCCCAGCTGGACGAAGCGCATCATCCACTCCGCCACCGTGGCGCCCTGATGCTCGCGGTCGAGGCTGTCGACGCCCTTCTGGTACACCGGTTCGCTGAAGATCTCCCGGCGCAGGTCGAGGATCGCCTGGGAGTAGTCGGCGACGAACTCCGGGTGGCCCTGGAAGCACAGCACCTGGTCGCCGATGGCATAGGCGGCGTTCGGGCAGAAGTCGCTGCTGGCGATGCGCCGGGCGCCCTCGGGCAGCCGGGTGACCTGGTCCTGATGGCTGACCAGCAGGGTCAGGTCGTCCAGTGCCGGCTGCATCCACTGCGGCTGTTCCTCGATGCGGTAGTCGTGGATGCCCACGCCCCAGCCCTGGTCGGCGCGCTCGGTCTTGCCGCCGAGCAGCAGGGCCAGCAATTGGTGGCCGAAGCACACGCCCAGCAGCTTGTCGCCGCGCTCGTAGCGGGTCAGCAGGTAATCCTTGAGCTTGCGGATCCAGGGTTCGTCGCCGAAGGAGTCGTACTTGCTGCCGGTCACCAGGTAGGCGTCGTAGTGCTCGCTGTCGGGCGGGTAATGGCCCTCCACCACGTTGTACACCTTGAACTCGGCGGGCACCGGTTGCTTGGCGAACAGCTGCTGGAACATCCAGCCGTAGCCGGTGTACTGGTCGATCAGCTCGGGACGCAGGATATCGGTTTCCAGAATGCAGATTTGCAGCGACATGTAGTGGTGGGTTCCTGATGTTAAGCGGGCACGAACGCGCGTTTTCTTAACAAACTGCACGCTCCGTGAAAACTACACACTGTTTTTTCACGATACAAGATGGCAAAGCCATTCCATGCGTCGGAATTTCAGGGGAAATACCCGAAAAAACGCCGCGCATCAATGCCGGCGGGAACGATGGCGACCGACTGCTCAGCCGCCCCGCGCCATCGCCTGTGCCTGCGCCGTCTCCAGCACCCAGGCGTACTCGCCCTGCAGGTTGCCCAGGGCCATGGCGTGGACCTGCCCGGCGCTGTGCGCCGCGGTGTTGGGTCGTCGGGCATGGCGGGTCCGGAGGCGATGGGTTTCGCTGCGCTCTACGCCATCCTACGGTGCTTGCCGGCAAGAAAAAACCGGCCGTGGGGGGGCGGTTTTGCTGCATTGGCGTTTTTCGTAGGAGCGAGCTTGCTCGCGAACGTGCTACCCGGTGGCTCCGCTGCCAAGCCCACCTCTGTTCCCTCTCCCTAACCCTCTCCCTGAAGGGAGAGGGGACCGTTCGGTGCGGTCTGGTTTTCCCGAGTCAGCCGGCAGCCTTGGTGGTTTCCGGAGGAAACCATTCCTTCTCTCGGCACGGTCTAGCCCCCTCTCCCTTCAGGGAGAGGGCTGGGGAGAGGGGCAGAGTCAATCCAATGCACCATAGCTGCCGGGAAATGCCGTTCGCGAGCAAGCTCGCTCCTACGAAAGTCCCTCAGAAGGCCTCGCCGCGTGCCGCCTTGTCCAGCAACAGCGCCGGCGGCTCGAAGCGCTCGCCGTACTGCTCGGCCAGGTACTGGGCGCGGGCGATGAAGTCCTGCAGGCCGTACTGGTTGATGAACTGCAGCGCGCCGCCGCTCCAGGCGGCGAAGCCGATGCCGAAGATCGAGCCGATGTTGGCGTCGGCGGTGGAGCGCAGCACGCCCTCCTCCACGCAGCGCACCGTCTCGATGGCCTGGACGAAGAGGATGCGGTCGCGCACGTCCTCGGCCGGGATCATCCCGTCGGCCTTTTCGAAGTGCTGCTTCAGTTCCGGCCACAGGTGCTTCCTGCCGTTGGCCGGGTACTCGTAGAAGCCGCCGCCGGCCGCCTTGCCCGGGCGCTTGTACTCGTTGAGCATCAGGTCGACCACGGCGAAGGCCGGGTGCCGCGGCAGGGCCTTGCCCTCGGCTTCCAGGTCCTTGCGGGTCTGCTCGCGGATGTGGCTCATCAGGCTCAGCGAGACTTCGTCGCTGATCGCCAGCGGGCCCACCGGCATGCCGGCCTGGCGCGCCTGGTTCTCTATCATCGCCGCCGGCACGCCTTCGCCGAGCATGGCCAGGCCCTCGTTGGTGAAGGTGCCGAACACCCGCGAGGTGAAGAAGCCGCGGCTGTCGTGGACCACGATCGGGGTCTTCCTGATCTGCAGCACGTAGTCGAAGGCGCGGGCCAGGGTGGCGTCGTCGGTCCTCTCGCCGCGGATGATCTCCACCAGCGGCATCTTGTCCACCGGGCTGAAGAAGTGCAGGCCGATGAACTTCTGCGGCTGCGCCACGGCCTGGGCCAGGCCGGTGATCGGCAGGGTCGAGGTGTTGGAGGCGATCACCGCGTCGGGCAGCGCGGCTGCCTCGGCGGCGGCGGTGACCTTGCCCTTGAGCACGCGGTCCTCGAACACCGCCTCGATGACCAAGTCGCAGCCCTCGAAGTCGGCGTCACTGGCGCTGGGCTTGATGCGGGCGAGGAAGGCGTCGCGCTTCTCGGCGGTCATCTGGCCCTTGCCGACCTTCTTGTCCAGCAGCGCGGCCGAGTAGGCCTTGCCCTTCTCCGCCGCCTCGATGGAGACGTCCTTGAGCACCACCTCGATGCCGGCCGCGGCCGAGACGTAGGCGATGCCCGCGCCCATCATGCCGGCGCCGAGTACCCCGACCTTCTTCGTCTGGTACTGCGGGTAGCCCTGGGGGCGCGATTTGCCGGCGTTGATCTCGTTGAGCTGGAACCAGAAGGTGCCGATCATGTTCTTCGCCACCTGGCCGGTGGTCAGCTCGGTGAAGTAACGCGCCTCGATCAGCTGCGCGGTGTCGAAGTCGACCTGGGCGCCCTCGACCGCGGCGCACATGATCTTCTCCGGCGCCGGGAAGCAGCCCTTGGTCTTGTCGCGCAGCACCGAGGGGGCGATGGCCAGCATCTGCGCCACGTTGGGGCTGGACGGGGTGCCGCCGGGAATCTTGTAGCCGGCGCTGTCCCAGGGCTGCTTGGCGTTGGGATTGGCGGCGATCCACTCGCGGGCCTTGGCCAGCATCTCCTCGCGGCTGCCGGCCAGCTGGTGGATCAGCCCGGCCTTGAGCGCCTGCTCCGGGCGCACCTTCTTGCCTTCGGCGAGGTACGGCAGGGCCTTCTCCAGGCCCAGCAGGCGCACCATGCGCACCACCCCGCCGCCGCCGGGCAGCAGGCCCAGGGTGACTTCCGGCAGGCCCAACTGCACGTGGCTTTCGTCCAGGGCGATGCGGTGGTGGCAGGCCAGGCAGATTTCCCAGCCGCCGCCCAGCGCCGCGCCGTTGATGGCGGCCACCACCGGCTTGCCGAGGGTCTCCAGGCGACGCAGTTGGCCCTTGAGCACCAGGATGCCTTCGTAGAAGGCCTGGGCGTCGGCCTTGGTGACCTTGATCAGTTCGTTGAGGTCGCCGCCGGCGAAGAAGGTCTTCTTCGCCGAAGTGAGGATCACGCCGGCGATGGCGTCCTTCTCGGCCTCCAGGCGGGCGACGGTGGCGGCCATGGCCTCGCGGTAGACCGCGTTCATGGTGTTGGCGCTCTGGCCGGGCATGTCCATGGTCAGGACGACGATGTTGTCCTGGCCCTTCTCGTACTGAAAAGCGTAGCGGATGGCGTCGGTCATTTCTTGTTCTCCGGCCTCAAACCCTTTCGATAATCGTCGCGATACCCATGCCGCCGCCCACGCAGAGGGTGGCCAGGCCGTAGCGCAGGTTGCGCCGCTCCAGTTCGTCGAGCAGGGTGCCGAGGATCATGCAGCCGGTGGCGCCCAGGGGGTGGCCCATGGCGATGGAGCCGCCGTTGACGTTGACCTTGCCCTCGGGCACGCCCATGTCCTTCATGAACTTCATCACCACCGAGGCGAAGGCCTCGTTGACCTCGAACAGGTCGATGTCGTCGACGCGCAGGCCGGCCTTGGCCAGGGCCTTGCGGGTGGCCGGCGCGGGGCCGGTGAGCATGATGGTCGGGTCGGTGCTGGTGACCGCGGTGGCGACGATCCGCGCGCGGGCGTTCAGGCCCAGCTCGCGGCCCTTGGCCTCGGAGCCGATGAGCATGGCGGCGGCGCCGTCGACGATGCCCGAGCTGTTGCCCGGGGTGTGCACGTGCTCGATGCGCTCGACGTAGCTGTACTTGCGCAGGGCGGTGGCGTCGAAGCCCATCTGGCCCATCATCTCGAAGCTCGGCTTGAGCGCGCCGAGGCCTTCCAGGGTGGAGTCGGCGCGGATGAATTCGTCGTGGTCGAGCAGGACGATGCCGTTCTGGTCGGTGACCGGCACCAGGGATTTCGCGAACAGCCCCTCGGCGCGGGCCTTGGCGGCCTTCTGCTGGGAGCGCAGGGCGAAGGCGTCGACGTCGGCGCGGCTGAAGCCTTCCAGGGTGGCGATCAGGTCGGCGCCGATGCCCTGGGGCACGAAGCTGGCGTGCAGGTTGGTTTCCGGGTCCAGCGCCCAGGCGCCGCCGTCCGAGCCCATGGGCACGCGCGACATGGACTCCACGCCGCCCACCAGCACCAGGTCCTCGAAGCCCGAGCGCACCTTCATCGCGCCCAGGTTCACGGCCTCCAGGCCCGAGGCGCAGAAGCGGTTGATCTGCACGCCCGCCACCTGCTCGTCCCAGTCGGCCACCAGCGCGACGGTCTTGGCGATGTCGGCGCCCTGGTCGCCCACCGGCGTCACGCAGCCCAGGACGATGTCGTCGACCTGGGCGGTGTCCAGCTGGTTGCGCCGCTGCACCGCGCGCAGCAGGCCGGCCATCAGGTTGACCGGCTTGACGCTGTGCAGCGCGCCGTCCTTCTTGCCCTTGCCGCGGGGCGTGCGCACCGCGTCGTAAATCAATGCTTCGGTCATGGCGTTCTCTCTTGGAGTGCTCTTTTGGCGTAGAGGTCACGCAGGCAGCGTGTCGGCCTACCTTAACCGCGTGGCGACGGCCGGCAATGACCGGATCGCTCAGGCGGATTGACTCCCGCGCTCAGCCCAGGCGACCGGCGGTCGCCTGGCGCACCGCTCTGGGCGGCGCTCCGACGGGCGGTCGGATGGGCGGTCGGGCCGCAGGCCAGAGCCGTCACCGCCTTGTCATATAGATGGAATATGCCTGGAACCATAGGATTTGCTGCCAGATCGTCTAAGCCCGCGCCAGCCGGGGCTTAGACTGAAATTTCACAGTACCTATGGGACGTCGCTGCCGGGTCTTGCCGGGGTGGCCGGTATGCAAAGCCAAGGTCGCAGCCACCCGCGCCGGGCCGTAACGAGCGCGCGGGGGCAGGCCAACAACAAGAAAGGCGGAAGAACATCATGATGGATCAACAACCGAAGAAATGGCGGCAGGCCAGCCTGATCGTCTTCGTTACCGCAGTGGTGCTCATCATCCCCAACCTCAGTCGCCTGGTCGGCTAGCCAACCGTCCGCCTGCTGCTGCGAAGCCGGCGTCGCCCGAGGGGCCGCGGCCCTCGCAGCACAGGTGGCAGTGCCGTTCGTCGGCATCCTCTGCTATGTTTGCGCAGCCCATCGCTGGAGCCCGCCCATGCGCTTCATCCTGCCGCTGCTGATCCTGCTCTGCCCCACCGTATTCGCCGCCGAACTCACCCTGGAGCTGCCCACCGGCACGCGCACGCTGAGCAGCGCGCAACTGCTGTCCAACGCCCAGGCGCGCAGCATCGAGATCAAGGACGACGTGGCCTACAAGCGCACCATGCACTACCGCGCGGTGCCGCTGGCGGCGCTGCTGGAGGGCGTGGACGGCCGCGCCCACGTGCAGGCCGTGGCGCTGGACGGCTTCGCCGCCGAACTGCCGGCCGCGCCGCTGCTGCAGAAGGAAGGCGCGCGGGCCTGGCTGGCCATCGAGGAAGAGAAGAAACCCTGGCCGCCGCTGGGCCAGGGCAAGCCCTCGGCCGGGCCCTTCTACCTGGTCTGGAGCGACCCGCAGGCCTCGGCCATCGGCCCGGAGCAGTGGCCCTTCCAGGTCAGCACCCTGCGCGTGCTGGACTCGGTGGAAATCCGCTTCCCGGCCCTGCTCCCGGCCAAGGACGCCAGCGCCGACGTGCAGGCCGGCTTCGCCCTGTTCCAGAAGCACTGCCTGGCCTGCCACCGCCTGAACGGCGCCGGCGACGCCCAGTTCGGCCCGGACCTGAACCAGCCCCACAGCCCCACCGAGTACTTCGCCAAGGACTTCCTCCACGCCTACATCCGCGACCCGCAGAGCCTGCGCCGCTGGCCCCAGGCGAAGATGCCCGGCTTCGCCCCGGAAACCCTCAGCGACACCGAGCTGGACCAGCTGATCGACTACCTCGCGCACATGGCGGCGCTGCGCCAGGCGCTGATGTAAGGCCCCGGACGAAAAAAGGCGGACGTCCCCAGGGGGCGTCCGCCTTCTTTTTTTCGCACCCAAGGCAGCGGAAACGCCGCCCCTACCGCCTCACAGCTTGGCGATGGACACCTCGGTGGACTTCACGAAGGCGATCACTTCGCTGCCCACGGCCAGTTCCAGCTCCTTCACCGAGCGGGTGGTGATCACCGAGGTGACGATGCCGGCGGCGGTCTGCACGTCGATTTCCGAGAGCACCGGGCCTTCGATGATTTCCTTCACGGTGCCCTTGAACTGGTTGCGGACGTTGATGGCTTTGATGGTCATGGCGTTTCTCCTATGGGGAATGTCGGTAGTGCACGGATGAACGGTGGATCAGAGCGCCCAGCGCAGTTGCGTGGGCAGTGGGGACACGGGTTCCGGTTCGGGCGGCAGCGGCGGCAGCGCCAGCACGCGGTCGAGCACCTCGGCTTCCAGCGCGGCCAGGCGCGCCGAGCCGCGGGAGCGCGGGCGCGGCAGGTCGACCGTAAGGTCCAGGCCGATCTCGCCCTCCTCGATGAGGATCACCCGGTCGGCGACGGCCACCGCCTCGCTGACGTCATGGGTGACCAGCAGCACGGTGAAGCCATGGCGCTGCCAGAGGTTCTCGATCAGCCGCTGCATCTCGATGCGGGTGAGCGCGTCCAGCGCGCCCAGCGGCTCGTCCAGCAGCAGCAGGCGCGGCCGGTGGATCAGCGCACGGGCCAGGGCCACGCGCTGCTTCTGGCCGCCGGACAGGCTGGCCGGCCATTCCCGGGCGCGGTCGGCCAGGCCCACCGCTTCCAGGGCTTCCAGGGCCTGCTTGCGCCAGTCGCCCTTGAGGCCCAGGCCGACGTTGTCGATCACCCGCTTCCACGGCAGCAGGCGGGCGTCCTGGAACATCAGGCGGGTGCCGTCGCGGGCCTCCTCCAGGGGCGCGGAGCCGGCCAGCAGCTGGCCGTCGCTGGGGGCGTCGAGGCCGGCCAGCAGGCGCAACAGGGTGCTCTTGCCGCAGCCGCTGCGGCCGACGATGGCGACGAACTGGCCGGCGGGGATGCGCAGGTCGATGCCCTTGAGCACCTCGCGCTCGCCGAAGCGCTTGACCACGCCGTCCAGCGCCAGCGGGATGCCCTGCTTGAGGTTCTGCGGTGTGCTGAGCGCATTCATGCCGCACCTCCCTTGGCCTGGTAGGCCGGGTGCCAGCGCAGCCAGACGCGTTCCAGGCCACGGGCGGCGAGGTCGGCGAGCTTGCCCAGCACGGCGTACAGCAGGATCGCCAGGACCACCACGTCGGTCTGCAGGAACTCACGGGCGTTCATCGCCAGGTAGCCGATGCCGGAGCTGGCGGAGATGGTCTCGGCGACGATCAGCGTCAGCCACATGAAGCCCAGGGCGAAGCGCACGCCGACCAGGATCGACGGCAGCGCGCCGGGCAGGATCACCTGGCGGAACAGGGCGAAGCCGGACAGGCCGTAGCTGCGCGCCATTTCCAGCAGCCCCGGGTCGATGTTGCGGATGCCGTGGTAGGTGTTCAGGTAGATGGGGAACAGGGTGCCGAGGGCGACCAGGAAGATCTTCGCCGACTCGTCGATGCCGAACCACAGGATCACCAGCGGGATCAGCGCCAGGTGCGGCACGTTGCGGATCATCTGCACCGAGCTGTCGAGGAAGCGTTCGCCCCACTTCGACAGGCCGGTGACCAGGCCCAGGGCCAGGCCGATGGAGCCACCGATGACGAAGCCGATGGCGGCGCGCCAGGTGCTGATCGCCAGGTGCTGCCAGAGCTCGCCGCTCTTCACCAGTTGGTAGCCGGCTTCCACCACCGCGCTGGGCGCCGGCAGGATGCGGCTGGAGAGGAAGCCCCCCTCCACCGCCACCTGCCAGACCAGCACCAGGGCCACCGGCAGGGCCCAGGGCGCCAGGCGCTGGGCCACTTGGTTGAGAGTATTTGTCTTCATGTCTTGTGCTTCTCCGGGTTGCTCGCGGGGTTCGCGAGCAAGCTCGCTCCTACAAAGTCGACTTCAGCTCTGCGCGGCCTGCTTGGGCAGGATGTCGTTGGCCACCATCTCGCCGAAGGGGCTGACGTAGCCGCGGGCTTCGGGCTGCTGCGGGCGGGCCAGCTGCAGGTGCGGGAACAGCAGTTCGGCGACGCGGTAGGACTCTTCCAGGTGCGGGTAGCCGGAGAAGATGAAGGTGTCGATGCCGAGGTCGGCGTATTCCTGCACCCGCGCGGCCACGGTCGGGCCGTCGCCGACCAGCGCGGTGCCGGCGCCGCCGCGCACCAGGCCGACGCCGGCCCAGAGGTTCGGCGAGACTTCCAGGTTGTCCTTGCTGCCGCCGTGCAGGGCGGCCATGCGCTGCTGGCCCACCGAGTCGAAGCGGGCCAGCGAGGCCTGGGCGCGGTCGATGGTGTCCTGGTCGAGGTGGCTGATCAGGCGGTCGGCGGCCTTCCAGGCTTCCTCGTTGGTTTCACGCACGATCACGTGCAGGCGGATGCCGAAGCGCACGCTGCGGCCGTGCTTCGCGGCCTTCTCGCGGACCTGGGCGATCTTCTCGGCCACCGCGGCCGGCGGCTCGCCCCAGGTCAGGTACAGCTCGACCTGTTCGGCGGCGAGGTCCTGGGCGGCTTCCGAGGAGCCGCCGAAGTACAGCGGCGGGCGCGGCTGCTGGATCGGCGGGTAGAGCAGCTTGGCGCCCTGTACCTGGATGTGCTTGCCGGGGTAGTCCACGGTCTCGCCTTCCAGCACGCGGCGCCAGATGCGGGTGAATTCGACGGAGGCCTCGTAGCGCTCCTCGTGGTTCAGGTGCAGGCCGTCGCCGGCCAGCTCGTCCGGGTCGCCGCCGGTGACCAGGTTGAACAGCGCCCGGCCGCCGGACAGGCGGTCGAGGGTCGCGGCCTGGCGCGCGGCCACGGTCGGCGAGATGATCCCCGGGCGCAGCGCGACCAGGAACTTCAGGCGCTGGGTCACCGGGATCAGCGAGGCGGCGACCAGCCAGGAATCCTCGCAGGAACGCCCGGTGGGGATCAGCACCCCGCCGAAACCGAGGCGGTCGGCGGCCTGGGCCACCTGCTGCAGGTAGCCGTGGTCGACCGCGCGGGCGCCCTCGGCGGTGCCAAGGTAATGGCCGTCGCCGTGGGTGGGAAGGAACCAGAAGATGTTGAGGCTCATCGCTATAACTCCAGAGTGAGCGCGCCGGCGTGGCGTAGCCGCGCGATGATTTGTTTAACGTTCGCAGTTTTTTGTAGGAGCGAGCTTGCTCGCGAACCCGCCCAGCTTCAGAGCGGCAGGGAAATCCGTTCGCGAGCAAGAACTAGGCGTCCCCCTCGCTCCTACAGGTTCAGTTGCTGGTGGCTACCTTGGCCGGCGGCGTCCAGACCACGTCCTTGATGCTCAGGGCCTTGGGAATCAGCTTCAGCTGGGTGAAGATGTCGGCGATCTTCTGCTGCTTGGCCGTCACTTCCGGGGTGATGAACTGCGCGCCGTAGCCCTGGCGCTTGACCGCGGTGAGGGTGATGTCGGCGGGCAGGCCGAGCAGCGGGGCGACCTGTTCGGTGACCTGCTCGGGGTTGTGCTGCGACCACTCGCCCACCGAGCGCACTTCTTCCACCAGGGTGGTCAGCACCTGCGGGTGTTCCTTGGCGTAGGTGCGGGTGGCCAGGTAGAACTGGTGGTTGTCGGCCAGGCCGCGGGCATCGACCAGGGTGCGGGCGTGCAGCTGCTTCTCGGCGGCGGCCTGGTACGGGTCCCAGATCACCCAGGCGTCGACGGCGCCACGCTCGAAAGCGGCACGGGCGTCGGCCGGGGGCAGGTACACCGGCTGGATGTCGCTGTATTTCAGGCCGTTCTCCTCCAGGGCGCGCACCAGCAGGTAGTGCACGTTGGAACCCTTGTTCAGGGCGACCTTCTTGCCCTTGAGCTCGGCCACGGACTTGATGGGGGAATCCTTGGGCAGCAGGATCGCCTCGCTGGTAGGCGCCGGCGGCTCGTTGGCCACGTACACCAGGTCGGCGCCGGCGGCCTGGGCGAACACCGGCGGCGTCTCGCCGGTCACGCCGAAGTCGATGCTGCCGACGTTCAGCCCTTCCAGCAGCTGCGGGCCGCCGGGGAACTCGGTCCACTGCACCTTGATGCCCTGCTCGGCCAGGCGCTTCTCCAGCGTGCCGCGGGCCTTGAGCAGCACCAGGGTGCCGTACTTCTGGTAGCCGATACGCAGGGTACCGGGTCGTTCTTCGGCTTGGGCGCCGTGGGCCAGGGCCGCGATCAGCAGGGCCGCCAGTCCACCACGCAAAGTGAGGTTGCGCATTGCTTGCTCCTTCGTCGTCGTGTGCTCGCCGGACCTGCGCTCCCGTTGGCGGGATGCTGAGGACCTGGTTTCTTGTTGTCTGGCGGACATGCACCTGCCTATTCGAGGCTCGGTAGCGCTCCACGCTTCTTCTTGCAGCTTGCCGCTTGCAGCCTGCAGCCGCCTCTCTCAAATACTCCAGCGCGCCTTCAGCAGCCGCTCGTTGAGCAGGTTCGGATCGATCGGCCGGGGCCGCCGCGCCAGGGCGCCGTGGAACTGTTCAAGGGATTCCAGCAGGCGCTGTTCCAGCACCGGCGCCAGCTGCGCCGGGCTATCGGCCGTGGCGTAGGCGATCTGCGAATCCTCGGCGAACACGCCGTGCAGCATCTCCTGGGCCTTCAGCGCCGCCAGCACCGGCTTGAGCGCGTAGTCCACGGCGAGCATGTGGGCGCTGCTGCCGCCGGTGGCCAGGGGCAGCACCACCTTGTGGCTCAGGGCGCGCTCGGGCAGCAGGTCCAGCAGCACCTTGAGGGCGCCGGCGATGGAAGCCTTGTACACCGGGGTGGCGATCACCAGGCCGTCGGCCCGCGCCACCTGCTCCAGCAGCTCCAGCACCTGGGGGCTGTCGAAGCGGGCATGCAGCAGGTCCTCGGCGGCGAAGTCGCGCACCTGGTAGGAACGCACCTCCACCCCACGCTCGTGCAGCCACTGCCGGGCAACGTCCAGCAGGACCGCGGAACGGGAACGCTGGCTGGGACTGCCGGCGAGGGTGACCACATACATTGCACGCTTCCTTATAACTGAAAGAGCCGGCTTGAAGCCGGCTCGCTAACCAACATGCATAGACCTTAACAGGGGTTTTGATATTCCAATAAATGTTATTTATTCATTTGCTTATAGCTGCAGGATACAAGCGGCAGGCTGCAGGCGGTGCTCGCTCCTGCTTTGGCCTGCAGCCTGCAGCCTGCCGCCTGCAGCCCTAGATGACGTGGGAATGCTGCAACTCCGTCAGCGCCTCCCCCCGCAGATACGCCAGCTCCACCGCGCGGCGGTCGCGGGGGCGTTGCAGGGGGACCGGGAACTCGCGGCGCAGGCGACTCGGGGTGCCGCCCAGGAGCAGCACGCGGTCGCCCAGGTAGAAGGCTTCGTCGAGGTCGTGGGTGACCAGCAGGATGCTGATGTCGTATTCCAGCGCCAGGTCCTGGATCAGGTCCTGCAGGCGCAGGCGGGTGAAGGCGTCCACCGCGCTGAAGGGCTCGTCCAGCAGCAGTACCTGGGGCCGGCCGTAGAGCCCGCGGGCGATGGCCGCGCGCTGGGCCATGCCGCCGGAGAGCTGCTTGGGCAGCAGGCCGCCCTTGCCTTCCAGGCCGACGTCGTGCAGCAGCCGGGCGATACGCGCATCGTCGGCCAGCCAGCCGTCGGCGAAACCGACGTTCTGCGCCACTGTCAGCCAGGGCAGCAGGCGCGGCTCCTGGAACACCACGCCGATGCCGCCGCCGCGGCCGCTCTCGCCGTCCGGGCCGAAGCCCAGCAGCGGGTTGCGCTGCAGCTGCCCGGCGAAATCGGCGTCCAGGCCGGCGGCGATGCGCAGCAGGGTGCTCTTGCCGCAGCCACTGGGGCCCAGCAGGCTGACCACTTCCCCCGGCGCCAGCGCCAGGCTGACGTCGTCGAGCACGCGCAGGCCGTTGAAGCTCTTGCGGATGTTGTTCAGTTCCAGCAGCGCGCTCATGCCCTCTCCTCCAGGCCTTCGAAGCTGTCGCGCCAGGCCAGGGCGCGCCGCTCCACGGCCTTGAGCAGGCCGTCGCTGAGCTTGCCGAGCACGGCCAGCACCAGGATGGCGGCGATGACGATGTCCGGCCGCGAGGTCTCGCGGCCGTCGCTGAGCAGGTAGCCCAGGCCGCGGGTGGCGGCGATCAGCTCGGCGGCGACGAGGAACATCCAGCTCAGGCTGAGGGCGCCGCGCAGCCCGGTGAACAGGCTCGGCAGCGCCGCCGGCAAGAGGATGCGCCGTGCCAGGGCGAAGCTGGACAGGTGGTACAGCCGGCCCAGCTCCACCCACTTGCGGTCCACCCCGCGCACCCCGGCGACCAGCGCCAGGTACACCGGGAAGAAGGCGCCGAGGGCGATCAGCACCACCTTGGGCGTCTCGTCGATGCCCAGCCAGAGCAGCAGCAAGGGCACCCAGGCCAGGCTGGGGATGGCCCGCAGGGCCTGGAAGCTCGGCTCCAGGTAGGCCTCGGCGCGGCGGCTGAGGCCGACCCAGGTGCCGATCACCAGGGCCGCGAAGGAACCGATGGCGAAGCCGCCGGCCACCCGCGCGAGGCTGGCACCGATGTGCTGCCACAGCTCGCCGTGGGCCAGTTGCCAGAGGGTCAGGGCGACGCTGCTGGGCGCCGGCATCTGGTTTTCCGCCAGCCAGCCGGCGCGCACCGCGATCTCCAGCGCGGCGCACAGCAGCAGCGGCAGCACCCAGGCCCGCCAGCGCAGCGGGCGCGGCCGCAACGACAGCACCAGGCGGCGGCTACGGCCAAGGTCGAGGGGCTGGCTGGGCACGTCCATGATTCACTGCGCCCTGGCCAGCGGTTGCTTGCCGATGACCTCGCCGGCCAGTTGCGGGTCGATCAGTTGGTCCACCACCTTGGCCACGTCGGTGCCGGGGCGTACCAGTTGCTCATCCACCAGGATGGGCGCGGCGGCCTTGAGCGCGGCGACCTGCTCGGCGCCGGGCAGCGGCTGGCTGAAGTCGGTGCGCGAGAGCTGCAGCCTGGCGACCTCCAGCGGCAGCCTGGCCTCTTCGGCCAGCAGCCTGGCGGTCTCCTCCGGATGCTCGATGGCCCAGTGGCGGGCCCGCTCGTAGGCGCCGATGACCTGCTTGATCAGTTGCGGCTGCTCGCGGGCGAAGCGCTCGGTGACACTGAGCACGCCATAGCTGTTGAAGTCGACGTTGCGGTACAGCAGGCGCGAGCCGGCCTGCAGCTCGCTGGCCGCCATGTGCGGGTCAAGCCCGGCCCAGGCGTCCACCTGGCCGCGCTCCAGCGCGGTACGGCCGTCGGGGTGCTGCAGGTGGACGATCTCCACGTCGCCCTTGCCCAGGCCGGCGCTCTGCAGGCTGCGCAGCAGGAACAGGTAGGGATCGGTGCCCTTGGTGGCGGCCACCTTGCGGCCCTTGAGGTCGGCCAGGGACTTGAGCGGCGAGTCCTTGGGCACCACCAGCGCGGTCCATTCCGGGCGCGAGGCGATGTACACGGTCTTCAGCGGGCTGCCGTTGGCGCGGCTGAGTACCGCGGCCAGCCCCGCGGTGGAGGCGAAGTCGGTGCTGCCGGCGTTGAGGTATTCCAGCGAGCGGTTGCTGCCCTGGCTGAACACCCAGGGCACCTCGGTGCCCTGGGGCTTGAGCGCCTGCTCCAGCCAGCCGAAGTGCTTGAGCACCAGGCTGGTGGGCGCGTAGTAGGCGTAGTCCAGGCGGACTTCCTTCGGGGTTTCGGCGTGAGCGGCGGAAGTGAAGGCACCGAGCGGCAGACACGCCAGGAGAGCGGCGGTCAGGCTGCGGCGCCAGGTGGACGGACCCATGGTCGATCTCCTTGGCGGCGTGGCTGACGTCTTCTCCCCGTGTGGCGGGCAAGTCAGAGCGGAAAGAAAGCGCGGCGCGGGGCCGGGCGGGAACAGAAAAAAAGGCGGCCGGCGAACCGGCCGAATACCCTACTCGTGGTTTGGAACAGGTGCGGCCGCGCGGGGCAGCCGCGGGAAAATCAGCGGTTGGGCTGCGGCGTCAGGCGCAGGTACGGCTTGACCGCGCGGTAGCCTTTGGGGAAGCGCTGGCGGATTTCGTCCTCGTCCTTCAGCGAGGGCACGATGACCACCTCGTCGCCGTCCTGCCAGTTGCCCGGCGTCGCGACCTTGTGGTTGTCGGTCAGTTGCAGCGAGTCCACCACCCGCAGGATTTCGTTGAAGTTGCGCCCGGTGCTGGCCGGGTAGGTGATGGTCAGGCGCACCTTCTTGTTCGGGTCGATGACGAACAGCGAACGCACGGTCAGGGTGTCGTTGGCGTTCGGGTGGATCAGGTCGTACAGCTCGGAGACCTTGCGGTCGGCATCGGCGATGATGGGGAAGTTGACCACGGTGTTCTGCGTCTCGTTGATGTCGTCGATCCACTTCACGTGGGACTCCACCGGGTCCACCGACAGCGCGATGACCTTGACGCCGCGCTTGGCGAAGTCGTCCTTGAGCTTGGCGGTCAGGCCCAGCTCGGTGGTGCACACCGGGGTGAAGTCCGCCGGGTGGGAGAAGAGGATGCCCCAGCTGTCGCCAAGCCACTCGTGGAAACGGATGCGGCCTTCGCTGGATTCCTGTTCGAAGTCGGGGGCGATGTCGCCGAGACGCAGACTCATGGGTTGGGCTCCTGGTTCGTGTGGGTTCACTATGCACAAGGCCGGAATTCATTAAAAAGAATATATTTTGATTTTCTTATAACCAAACAGATATATAGTCGACCAGCCTCGTGCCGCTGGCCATTGAGCATAGCCGCCAGGGCCCCCGCCGCCGTCCATTCGTCGCC
Organism: Pseudomonas sp. JH-2; assembly: GCF_036231725.1. Lineage (NCBI taxonomy): Bacteria > Pseudomonadati > Pseudomonadota > Gammaproteobacteria > Pseudomonadales > Pseudomonadaceae > Pseudomonas > Pseudomonas sp. JH-2. Next base: position 17,864 of record NZ_JAZAQP010000025.1, read on the forward strand.
TGCGCCACGCCGCCGCAGGGCCTGGCTACACTGAAATCATTAACCCGCAGGTGTGGGAGGTGTCTTCATGTTCGGTAAAAGAGTGACTGACGGCGAGCCGGGCACCCACTATCGGAGCGACCGGATCAGCGCGGTCAATGGCCAGTATTTCTTCTCGACCCGCGAGGGCACGCTGGAAGGGCCGTTCTTCACCCGCTTCGATGCGGAACGCGAGGTGATGCAGTACATCAGCCGGATGCAGCAGGCCGCCGGGTTGTATGCGCGGGTGGCGCAGTAGGTGTTGTTCGGTTTTTTAGGCGAGTCATGAACCCCGGCCAGGTGCCGGGGTTTTCTTTGGGGGTCTTCCAGGGGCAGGTTCTTTTCGTAGGAGCGAGTTTGCTCGGGAACAGAGTTTCCCGGCGGCATCATCGCTCGGGATTGACTCCGCTCCCTCTCCCCAGCCCTCTCCCTGAAGGGAGAGGGGGCTTGTCCGTGCCGAGAGAAGATTTGGCGTCAGTCGGAAACTTCGCGGTAGCCGGCTAACGCCGAAATACCCGAGCACACCGAACGGTCCCCTCTCCCTTCAGGGAGAGGGTTAGGGAGAGGGGACGGCGTCAACGCTTGCACCGTAGCCGCCGGGAAACTCTGTTCCCGAGCAAACTCGCTCCTACGAAAGCCCCTCCAACGAAAAAAGCCCCGGCATCACTGCCGGGGCTTCGCTATCGGCCCTCTTGCGTGGGGACGGCCGCCAGGCTCAGCGGACCGCTTCGAACAGGCCGGTGGCGCCCATGCCGCCGCCCACGCACATGGTCACGATGCCGTAGCGCAGGTTGCGCCGCTGCAGTTCGCGCACCAGGTGGCCGACCTGGCGCGAGCCGGTCATGCCGAAGGGGTGGCCGATGGAGATGGAGCCGCCGTTGACGTTGTACTTCTCGTTGTCGATGCCCAGGCGGTTGCGTGCGTACAGGCACTGCGAGGCGAAGGCTTCGTTGAGTTCCCAGAGGTCGATGTCGTCGATCTGCAGGCCGCGGGCCTTGAGCAGTTTCGGCACCGAGAACACCGGGCCGATGCCCATCTCGTCCGGCTCGCAGCCGGCCACGGTGAAGCCGCGGAAGAAGGCCCTGGGCTTGAGGCCCAGCTCCAGCGCCTTATCCAGGCTCATCACCAGGGTCATGGAGGCGCCGTCGGAAAGCTGCGAGGCGTTGCCGGCGGTCACCGAGCCGTCCTCGGCGAACACCGGCTTCAGGGAGTTCAGGCCTTCGAGGGTGGTGTCCGGGCGGTTGCAGTCGTCGCGGTCGACCACGCCTTCGACCACCTTCTTCTCGCCGGTGGCCTTGTCTTCCACGGCGTAGCGCACGTTCATCGGCACGATTTCGTCGTCGAACAGGCCCTCGGCCTGGGCGCGGGCGGTGCGCTGCTGGCTCTGCAGGGCGTAGAGGTCCTGTTCCTCGCGGGTGACGTTGTAGCGGCGGGCGACGATCTCGGCGGTCTGCCCCATGGGGTAGTAGATCCCCGGGAATTCCGCTTCCAGGCGCGGGTTGACGAAGTGGTCGGTGTTGCGCGACTTGGCCGTCAGGGTGATGGACTCGACGCCGCCGGCCACGATGATGTCGCTGCAGCCGGAGGCCACCTGGTTGGCGGCGATGGCGATGGCCTGCAGGCCCGAGGAGCAGTAACGGTTGAGGGTCATGCCGGCGACGTGGATGCCCAGCTTCGACAGCACCGCGGCGTTACGGCCGATGTTGTGGCCCTGGGCGCCCTCGTTGGAGCCGGCGCCGACCACGCAGTCGTCCACCAGCAGCGGGTCCAGCCCGTTGCGCGCCAGCAGCGCGTCGATGCAGTGGGCCACCATGTCGTCGGGCCGGGTCATGTTGAACTTGCCGCGGAAGGACTTGGCCAGGCCGGTACGGACGCTGTCGACGATCACCACTTCACGCATGGGAAACCTCGTTGCTTGTTGTTCGATTGGGGAGGTGCAGTCGGCCAAGCATAGGGCGAGCGAATGCCGGGACGCGACGATCATTCATCCCGGATATGCGCTGCCATCCCCCAGCGGATACGCGACCGCCGCCCTGGGGCGGCGGTCGCGGGCGCCCTTGCGGCGCGGTCAGACGGTGTCCACCTTCACCGCGTGGTCGGTCAGCAGGCCATTGAGCACCGTGTGGGTGTCGCCGCTGGAGACGATGGCGCCGCCGCTGTGGCCGGCGTACTTCGCCACCAGGTCGACGTTGACCAGGTCGATGGTCTGGGTGGTCGCGCCCCCCGTCGCGCCCGTGGGGTTCACCGAGATGGTGGTGGTCGCGGTGGTGGCGTTGACCGAGAAGGTCAGGTACTGCGCCAGCGAATCGGCGGTGGCGTGCTCGCCCTGCAGCAGGTCGGCCAGGTTCAGCGAGTCGCCCTCGCCGATGTTGAAGTCCTTGATCACGTCATGCCCGGTCTCGCCCTTCTGCCAGACGAACTGGTCGGCGCCGGCGCCGCCGGTGAGGGTGTCGTCGCCCATGCCGCCGAACAGGATGTCGTTGCCGTCGCCGCCGAGCAGGGTGTCGTTGCCGCCCTGGCCGAACAGCAGGTCGTCGCCCTTGCCGCCTTCGAGGGTGTCGTTGCCGCCGCGGGTATCGCCGGCAACGTTGAGCTCGTAGGCGTGGGCGACGATGTAGTTGGTCAGCTGGCTCTGGGACGGCGCTGCGCCGCCGTTGGCGGCGGTCAGGTAGTCCACCAGGCCCTGGTAGCCGGCGCCGTTGTGGGTGCCGGCGGCATGCCCGGTCCAGCTCAGGGCGTCGGTGTTGATCACGTCGCCGAAGAGGATGTCGTTGCCGTCGCCGCCCACCAGGTGGTCGTGGCCCACCGCCTGCGGCGAGCTGTTGGTGAAGCCTTCCTGCAACGCGGTCTGCAGCTGTTCGGCGGTGTTGATGATCTGCGGCTGGCCGACGTTGGCGGTGAGGTCCGGGGTGTTGCCGGTGAAATGCAGGGTGGCGGTGCCCGTGGTGCTGGTGTTGTCGAAGAACTGCAGGATGCCGCTGTTGATGCCGTCGCCGATGCCGATGGCGTTCACCGACACATGGTCGCTGCCGCTGAGCACGCCGCCGCCGTTGAGCATGCTGTTGGCGACGTCCAGCGCGTCCTTGATGTCGTGGTAGTTGGTGACGGTGCCGCTGTTGCTGCTGTCGCCGATGTAGGTGGTCGGGTTGCCGTCGGTGAGGAAGAACGCCAGGTTGATGTAGTCGTGGGCCGCGTTGGCGCCCCCGGCCACGGTGGCGTTGAACCAGTCGACGGTGGACTTCAGCGCCGCCTCGTAGTTGGTCCCGCCCACGGCGCCGAGGCTGTTGATGGCGCCGATCAGGGTGGCGACGTTGGTGCTGTTAAGGCCGTGCACCTGGGTCAGGGTCGAGCCGTCGGCGAAGGACACCAGGGCCAGGTTGATGGTGCCGTCGTGCCCCTTGATCTGGTTCAGCAGGTTGATCAGCGCTGCCTTGGCCAGGGCCATGCGGCTGAGCCCAGCGGTCCCCGAGGCATCGGCCATGCTGCCGGAGGTATCGATGATCAGCGCGATGTTGTAGTTCTTGCCCGGCACCGTGGTGGTGCTCACCCCGCCCACGTCGCCGATCAGCACGTCGTTGCCGAAGCTGCCGGCGATGGTGCCATGGTCCGGCCCGAGCGGGCTGGGCACGGTGTGGGTGGCGCTGGAGCCGTCGACGTCGCTGGCGTTGCTGCCCACCACCAGGATGGGCGCGCCGTATTTCAGGCAGATGTCGAGGTTGGCCGTGGCGGTGTCGCCGTCGCCATCGACGATGGTGTACTGGAACGACTCGCTGATCTGCCCGCTTTCCGGGAAGCTCACCCCGGCCTTGACCGCATAGGTGTAGTCGCCCATGTGGTGGCCGCCGCCGTCCTTCAGGTACAGCGTCAGGGTGCCGCTGTCGGTGCTGATGGTCAGCAGGCCGCTGCTGGCGTTGTAGCTGCCGGTGGCGTGGCTGGCATTGGGGTCGAGGTTGGTGAGGTTACCGTTGGCATCCACCGCGAAGGTCTCGCCGCCGATGCTCACCTGGGTGATGCGCACGGTGCCGTCGGCGCTGGCCGGCAGGTCGTTGGCCAGCAGGTTGCCGCTGACCGCGTCGAGGTGGCTGAGGTTGACCAGGGTGGCGCTGAGGTCGCCGGGGTCGGTGACGATGACCGGCGTGCCATGGCTGTCCACCCGCACCAGGTCCTGGTCGGTGATGGAGGTGCCGACGCCGACGGCGAAGGCCTCGACGTTGTTGCTGGTGCCGTTGTGCGCGGCGAGGAAGCTCTGCCAGTTGTCCAGCGCGGTGTTGGTGCTACCCGTGGTGGGCTCGCCGTCGGAGATGAAGTACACCCGGTTGATGGCCGAGGGGTCGGCCCCCGGCGCGTTCAGGTCGGCGCTGATGCTGGTCTGGGCGCGCTCCAGGGCGGCCTGGTAGTTGGTGTTGCCGCCGGCCTGCAGGCTGTTGATGGCGTTCACCAGGCTGGTGTAGCCGCTGTCGCCGGCGTCGTCGAAGCTGTAGTGGGTGGCAGCGCTGGCCGAGGAGGCGAAGCTGATCAGCGAGACCTGGACCAGCAGGCCCATGGATGCGTACTCGTGCAGCATGTTGATCAGCGCGGCCTTGGCCTGCGCCAGCTTGCTGCCCTGCATGCTGCCGGAGACGTCGAGCACCAGCGTCAGGTTGACCGCCGGCGGCGGCTGCACCAGCAGGCACGGCGGGTGGTCGTCCACCGCGGTGGGGCCGTCGTCGGCGAAGCCGATCTTGTTGCCCAGGTCGAGAGTCTGGCTGCTGCTGGCCTTGTCGCCATCGTAGTCGGTGATGCTGGCGGTGCCTTCCAGGCCGACCAGCCCGGTCTTCAGCCAGGCCACCTGGCTGTCGTAGTTGCCGGAAGCCCCCGGCCCGTCGTGCTGGATGGCCGAGTACTGGGTGAGGATCACCTTGCCGCCGTTGCCGTCCATGCGCAGGTCGAACACGGTGTTGGCCGCGGTCACGCCCTGCAGGCTGGTGGCGGTGCTGCCGACGATCTTGCCGCCGACGTCGTACAGGTGGATGGTCGCGTTGCCGCTGCTCAGCCCGCTGTCGGCGCCCTGCCCGGCCAGCAGCTTGAGGCTGTAGCTCCAGCTCACCGCGGAGGCCGGGGCGTCGGCGCCGGCACTCTGCGAGGTGATGACGAAGGCGCCGGTGAAGTCGCCGCTGGCGGTGTCGAAGTTCGCGCCAATGGTGTCGGCATCCTGGGTCTGCACCACCACCGCCTGGCCACCCAGGCCAACGCTGATGGACGGGCCGTCGTCGGCGAAGGCCACCTTGTTGCCCAGGTCGAGGGAGGCCGTGGAGCTGGCCTTGTCGCCATCGTAGTCGGCGATGGTCGCGGTAGCGTCCAGGCTCACCAGGCCGGTGCCGAGGAAAGCCTGCTGCGCAGCATAGTTGCCGGTGGCGCCGGGCAGTGCGTGATCGATCTCGGCGTATTGCGTCAGGGTGACGTTGCCGCTGCCATCCACCTTCAGGCTGAAGATGGTGTTGCTGGCGTTTACCCCGCCTTCACTGCTGGCGGTACTGCCGATGATCTGGCCGTTCTGCTCGTACAGGTAGATCTTCTGTCCGGTGCTGTTCAGGCCTGACTGAGTGCCTTCGGCCACGTCCAGTTTCAGCGCATAGCTCCAGCTCACCGAGGCCGGGGTATCGGCGCCGGCGCTTTGCGAGGTGATGGCGAAGGCGGCGGCGAAGCTGGTGGTCGCAGTGTCGAAGTTGCTGCCGATAGTGTCCGCGTCCTGTGTATGCAGCAGCACCGGAGCTTTGCCGCTCAGGTCGATGCAGATGGAGGGGCCGTCGTCGTCGAAGGCCACCTTGCCGCCCAGGTCGATGCTGGCGCTGGACGAGGCCTTGTCGCCGTCGTAGTCAGTAATGGTGGCGGTAGCGTCCAGGCTCACCAGGCCGGTGCCGAGGAAAGCCTGCTGCGCGGCATAGTTGCCGGTGGCGCCCGGCAGCGCGTGGTCGATCTCGGCGAACTGCGTGAGGGTGACGTTGCCGCTGCCGTCCACTTTGAGACTGAAAATGGTGTTGCTGGCGTTCACACCACCTTCACTGCTGGCGGTGCTGCCAACGATCTGGCCGTTCTGCTCGTACAGGTAGATCTTCTGCCCGGTGCTGTTCAGGCCTGACTGGGTGCCCTCGGCCACGTCCAGTTTCAGCGCATAGCTCCAGCTCACCGAAGCCGGCGTATCAGCACCGGCGCTCTGCGAGGTAATGGCGAAGGCGGCGGCGAAGCTGGTGGTCGCAGTGTCGAAGTTGCTGCCGATAGTGTCCGCGTCCTGTGTATGCAGCAACACCGGGGCTTTGCCGCTCAGGTCAATACAGATGGAGGGGCCGTCGTCGTCGAAGGCGACCTTGTTGCCCAGGTCCAGGGACGCCGTGGAGCTGGCCTTGTCACCATCGTAGTCGGTGATGGTGGCGGTAGCGTCCAGGCTCACCAGACCGGTGCCGAGGAAAGCCTGCTGCGCAGCATAGTTGCTGGTGGCGCCGGGCAGTGCGTGATCGATCTCGGCGAACTGCGTGAGGGTGACGTTGCCGCTGCCATCCACTTTGAGACTGAAAATGGTATTGCTGGCGTTCACCCCGCCTTCACTGCTGGCGGTGCTGCCGATGATCTGGCCGTTCTGCTCGTACAGATAAATCTTCTGTCCGGTGCTGTTCAGGCCTGACTGGGTGCCCTCGGCCACGTCCAGTTTCAGCGCGTAACTCCAGCTCACAGAGGCCGGGGTATCGGCGCCGGCGCTTTGCGAGGTGATGGCGAAAGCTGCGGCGAAGCTGGTGGTCGCAGTGTCGAAGTTACTGCCGATAGTGTCCGCATCCTGGGTATGCAGCAGCACCGGGGCATTGCCACTGAGGCCTACGCTGATGCTCGGGCCGTCGTCATCGAAGGCCACCTTGCCGCCCAGGTCGATGCTGGCGCTGGACGAGGCCTTGTCGCCGTCGTAATCGGTGATGGTGGCGGTGGCCTGCAGGCTCACCAGGCCGGTCCCCAGGGGCGCCTGTTGCGCCGCGTAGTCGCTGGTCGAACCCGGCAGCGCATGGTCGATCTCGGCGTACTGGGTCAGGGTGACGTTGCCGCTGCCGTCGACCTTCAGGCTGAAGATGGTATTGCTGGAATCCACTCCGTCTTCGCTGCTGGCGGTGCTGCCGATGATCTGGCCGTTCTGCTCGTACAGGTAGATTTTCTGCCCGGCGCTGTTCAGGCCTGACTGAGTGCCCTCGGCCACGTCCAGTTTCAGCGCATAGCTCCAGCTCACCGTGGCCGGGCCGTCGGCGCCGGCGTTCTGCGAGGTGATGGCGAAGGCCGCGGCGAAGCTGGTGGTGGCGGTGTCGAAGTTGCTGCCGAGGGTGTCGGCGTCCTGGGTCACCAGGCTGCCGAGCTGCGCGGTGCTGGCGCCGATGCCGATGCTCGGCCCGTCGTCGGCGAAGCCGATCCGGCCGCCCAGGTCCAGGTTCTGGCTGGCGCTGGCCGGGTCGCCGTCGCGGTCGGTGATGGTGACGCTGCCCTGCAGCTGCACCAGGTCGTTGCCGAGGGAGACGTGCTGGCTGTCGAAGCCGCTGGTGTCGCCCGGCAGGGCGTGGTCGATGGCGGCGTACTGGGTCAGGGTGACCTTGCCGCTGGCGGCGTCCACCGCCAGGGTGAAGACGGTGTTGGCGCTGCTCACCGCACCGGCGCTGGCGGCCGTGGAGCCCACCACCACGCCGCCGATCAGGTAGAGGTGGATGCCCTGGCCGCCGCTGCTGAGCCCCGAGGCCTCGCCCTGGCTGGTGACGTTCAGGCTGTAGTGCCAGGCCACGCTGCCGGCGCCGTCGGCGCCATAGGCCAGGGTGGCCTTGAAGGCGCTGGCGAAGTCCGCCGAGACGCTCTCGGAGGCGCCGCCGCGGGTGCCCTCGTCATGGCTGAGCAGGCTCGGCGCCTCGCCGCCCAGGGCCAGGCCGGCGGTGGGGCTGTCGTCGTTGACGAGGATGGCCAGGCTGCCGCTGGCGGGCGTGCCGTTGCCGTCGGTCAGGGTGTAGGGGACGCTGAGGGCGATGTCGTCCTCGACACCGTGCTGCGGGTGGTCCAGCGGCTGCTGCAGGACCAGTTCGTAGGTGCCGTTGGCGAGGCTGGTGAGGGTCAGGGTGAAGACCGTCTGGCCATTGGCCGAGGCGGTCAGCACGTGGCCGTCGGGGCTCACGCTGTAGCTCAGGGCCACGCCGCCGGAGGTCAGCGCCGGCAGGCCGGTGGTGCCCCAGGCGAAGCTTCCGGGGCCATCGGGGCCGAAGCTGTAGCCCAGGCTGCCGGAAGCGCTGGCGCCCACGCCGGGCAGGTCGTCGTTGCCCTGGATGCCGCCGGGCAGGCCGTCCTCATCCACCACGGTGGCGGCATTGCCCGCGCTCGGCAGGCCATCGACGGGAGGCGCCGGCGGCTCGGGCGGTGCCGGCGGTTCCGGCGGGGGCGCCGCCTGGGCCTGCTCGGGGCTGGGCACGCCGTCGAACAGCCGCGGGAACAGCGGGCCACTGGCCAGGGGCCCGGTGGGGAAGCCGATGTCCGGATCGACGCGGCCGCCGGTCTCGGTCAGCAGCACGAAGGAGTGCCCGCCGCCGGCCTTGGCGTTGCCGCCGGCGGAGAACGACGGACCGGCCGCGGTGGCCTCGGCGACCTGGCTCGGGTCCTGCCCGGCGGCGATGGCCGCCTGCAGCGCCTTGACGTCGGTGAGGTCCTGCTGGCTGGGCGTGGCCGGGGCCTGCGCCGGCGCGCTGTCCGCGTACTGGTGGTGGGCGGCGGCGACCAGTTGGCTGCTCATCGGCATCGAACTGTCGCGCCCCAGGGTGAGCTCGCCGCCACCGGCGATCGCCACGGCCACGGCACCTTCGTGCCCGGTCACCAGTTGTTCGCCGACGAACAGCTTGTCGCCCTGGTGCAGGATGCGACGCGAACCATCCGCGGCCACGGCGAAGACCTCGCCCACCGCCTTGCTGACGATACCTACCAAGCTGGCCATGACTGCATCCTCCGCTCACCGCCCGGCGCCGCCTCCGGCGGCACCCAAGACCTCCGAGTTGGCCATGCCGTCGATGGCGCGCAGTGATGCGTAGAGGGAAGCTGAAGCCTGGAGGCGCTTTGGCATCAAAAAGCCAGCGGATGAATCCGCCATTTTTTTGACCACGCTTGCTTCGACACTTCGCGGAACGCCCCGCCCTAGCCGCCTGAAACGTACATGGCTGTATCTGCAAGCCCTATTCGTCCCCATAGCCAAGAAAAATCAGGGTTTGCGGGTTTTACAATGTGCCGGTTTTCATAGGTGGCATAAGATTTTTTCTGAATATGGGATGTGAAAAATTCTTCTGAGCTTCTCGAAAAGTTGTTCTTAGCTCTGATGTTACAGGCGTGAAACGCTTGATATCAAAAATAAGCCAAGTTTTTGGCGAATTGAAAGAGCATCGAAGTCGAGAACACCAGGAGAACGCCATGCGCAGTCGTAACGCGACGCTATGGAGCGGTGTATTTCTGGCGGCCACCTGCGCTCAAGCCCACGCGATGAGCCTGACCCAAGCCATACAGAGCACCCTGCAATATCACCCGGAGATCAGCCAGAGCATGAACAGCCGGCTGACCGCAGACCAGGAACTGAAGATCGCCCGCGGCGGCTACCTGCCCACCGTCGATCTGCTGCTGGGTTACGGCCGCGAAGGCGTCGATAGCCCCTCTACCCGTCAGGAAGGCAACCACAACAAGGAGACGCTCAACCGCGGCGACGCCGAGATCCGCCTGCAGCAGATGCTGTTCGACGGCTTCGGCACGCCCAACGAGGTGGCGCGCAACGAGGCCAACGTCAATTCCAAGGCGTTCCGCGTCCTGGGCACCTCGGAAAACGCCGCGCTGCGCACCGTCGAGGTCTACCTCAGCGTGCTGCAGCACCGCGAGATGGTGACCCTGGCGCGCAACAACCTGCAGGCCCACCAGCGCATCGGCGACCAGATCCACCTACGCAGCCAGCAGGGCGTCGGCAGCACCGCCGACAACGACCAGGCCACCGCGCGCCTGGCCCTGGCGCAGAACAACCTCTACACCGAGGAAGTCGACCTGCGCGACGCCGAGGCCAACTTCTACAGCGCCGTGGGCAAGCAGCCGGACGAGCTGGAGACGCCCTCCACCGTCAAGGCCCTGGTGCCCGCCAGCATCAACCAGGCGCGCCAGGAAGTGCTGAGCAACAACCCGCTGCTCAAGTCGGCCCAGTCCGACGTCAATGCCGCCGAGAAGCAGTACGAGGCGGCCAAGGCGCCCTTCTACCCGCGCTTCGACCTGGAACTGTCGAAGGCGGCGAACAACAACGTCGACGGCGAAGTGGGCCACTACAACGACTGGGAAGCCCAGGTGGTGATGCGCTACAACCTGTTCAACGGCATGCGCGACAAGAACCGCCTCGGCGCCACCTCGCACCAGATCGACGAGGCCAAGGACATCCGCGACAACGCCCTGCGCCTGCTCAACGAGAACCTCTCGCTGGCCTGGGACGCGATGGAGAACGCCACCAAGCAGACCGGCCCGGCACGCGAGTACGCCGACTACACCCGCAAGGTCCGCGAGGCCTACCAGCAGCAGTTCACCCTGGGCCAGCGCACGCTGCTCGACCTGCTGGACAGCGAGAACGAACTCTTCACCGCCAACCGCCGCTACACCCAGGTGCGCTACACCGAAGAGTACTCGCGCTACCGGGTGCTGGCCGCCATGGGCGCCCTGCTGCGCTCGCAGAACGTGGTGCCGCCCCACGAGGGCGTGGCGCTGTCCGACGTGAAGACCGAAACACGCCTGCCCGACATGAAATGAGGCCCTGCCCGCCCCCGCCCGACGCCGGCCCCGCCGGCCGGCGGCGTTTGCGGGGCGCGGCGGCCCGCACGGGGCTCGAAGAAGCCCGGGAGAAGTAGCGTGACCATGATCATCCAGGAGCGCGGCAGCCCCGCCGCGGACGATCCCCGGCTGAGCCACGACGACCCCCTGCTCGACGGCCTGCTGATCCTCTGCCGCCTGCACGGCTGCCCGGTCAGCCGCACCAGCCTGAGCGCCGGCCTGCCGCTGCCGCAGCAGCGCCTGAACGCCGAGCTGCTGCCCCGCGCCGCGGCCCGCGCAGGCCTGCAGGGGCGCCTGCTGCGCCGCGAGCTGAAGGCCATACCGGCGCTGAACCTGCCGGTCCTGCTGCTGCTCGACGGCGGGCGCAGCGCGGTGCTGCGCCAGTGGGGCGCGGACGGCCAGGCGCTGATCCTGCCCTGCGAGACCGAGGGCGGCGAGCAGTGGGTCAGCACCGAGGAACTGGCCGCGCAATACAGCGGCCTGGCCCTGTTCGCCCGCCCGCGCCATGAACTGGAGGCGGCGCGCCAGCCGCTGGTGCCGCGGGTGGAGGCCTGGTTCCGCGACACCCTCAGGCTGTCGCGCTGGCTGTACACCGACGCCCTGGTGGCCAGCCTGCTGATCAACCTGCTGAGCATGCTGGTGCCGCTGTTCGTCATGCAGACCTACGACCGCGTGGTGCCCAACCAGGCCGTCTCCACCCTCTGGGTGCTGGCCAGCGGGCTGCTGCTGGGCACCCTCTTCGAACTGCTGCTGCGGGTGCTGCGCTCGCACCTGCTGGACATGGCCGGGAAGAAGACCGACGTGGTGCTCTCGGCCACCCTCTTCGAGCGCATCACCGGCATGGCCATGAAGTACCGCCCGGCCACGGTCGGCGGCTTCGCCCAGAGCATCCACGACTTCCAGGGCCTGCGCGAATTCCTCACCGCGCTGACCCTCACCAGCCTGATCGACCTGCCCTTCTCGCTGCTGATGATCCTGGTCATCGGCCTGCTCGGCGGCAGCCTGGTGGCGGTGCCGCTGCTGGCCTTCCCGCTGACCATCGGCTTCGCCTACCTGATCCAGGTGCGCCTGCGCGACACCGTGCAGAAGAGCCTGACCCTCGGCGCCGAGCGCCAGGCCCTGCTGATCGAGACCCTCGGCGGCCTGGAGACGCTCAAGGCGTGCGGCGCCGAGAGCGAGCGGCAGTACCGCTGGGAAGCCACCCACGGCGCCCTCACCCGCCTGGACAACCACGCCCGCTTCCTCGCCACCCTGGCCACCAACGGCACGCTGTTCGTCCAGCAGTTCGCCGGCATGGCCATGATCGTCTGCGGCGTCTACGCCATCCTCGACGGCCAGCTCAGCGTCGGCGCCCTGGTCGCCTGCTACATGCTCAACAGCCGGGTACTGGCGCCGCTGGGGCAGATCGCCGGGCTGATCACCCGCCACCAGCAGGCGCGCCTGACCATGAAGAGCACCGACGCGCTCATGGCCCTGCCCCAGGAACGCCAGGCGAGCCAGCGCCCGCTGGAGCGCACCCAGCTGCACGGCGCGCTGGAGATGCGCCAGGTGGAATTCCGCTACCCCGAGCAGAACGCCCCGGCGCTGAGCCAGATCGGCCTGCGCCTGGCCGCCGGCGAAAAGGTCGGGCTGATCGGCCGCAGCGGCTCGGGCAAGAGCACCCTGGCGCGTCTGCTGCTGGGCTTCTACCAGCCGGACCAGGGACAGATCCTGCTCGACGGCCTGGACCTGCGGCAGATCGACGTGGCCGACCTGCGCCAGCAGGTGGGCTACGTGGCCCACGACCTGCCGCTGCTGGCCGGCAGCCTGCGCGACAACCTGACCCTCGGCGCCCGCTACGTCAGTGACGCGCGCATGCTGGAGGTGGCCGAGCTGACCGGCGTCAGCGAACTGGCCCGGCAGCACCCGGCCGGCTTCGACCGCCCGGTGGGCGAGCGCGGCCAGCTGCTGTCCGGCGGCCAGCGCCAGGCCGTGCTGATGGCCCGCGCGCTGCTGCTGGACCCGCCGATCCTGGTGCTGGACGAACCCACCAGCGCCATGGACAACAGCAGCGAGGAAGCCCTGCGCCGGCGCCTGCAGGCGTGCTGCGCGGACAAGACGCTGCTGCTGGTCACCCACCGCACCTCGATGCTCGCGCTGGTGGACCGGCTGATCGTCCTCGACGCCGGGCGCATCGTCGCCGACGGGCCGAAGGACGCGGTGATCGAGGCATTGCGCAAGGGCCACGTCGGCCCGGCAGCGGGGTGAAGCCATGAGCAGCATGCAACCGGCGCCGGGCTACCTGGGCGCACGCAGCGACACCGAGTTCATGCCCGAGGTCCAGGGCACGGTGCTGGAGGACTCGCCGCTGGCCGCGCGCATCACCCTCTGGGCGGTGCTCGCGCTGCTGGTCTGCGCGCTGGCCTGGGCGCACTACGCGCACCTGGAGGAAGTCACCAAGGGCGAAGGCAAGGCGATCCCCTCCAGCAAGGTGCAGACCATCCAGAATCTGGAGGGCGGCATCGTCTCGGAAATCTTCGTCCACGAAGGCCAGGTGGTGGACAAGGGCCAGACCCTGCTGCGCCTGGACGACACCCGCTTCGCCTCCAACAAGGGCGAGACCGAGGCCGACCGCAACGCCCTGGAGGCCCGGGTGGAACGCCTGAGCGCCGAGGCCGAGGGCCGCGAGCCGGCCTTCTCCGCCCCCCTGAAGCAGACCGCGCCGCAGGTGGTCGACGACCAGCTGCAGCTCTACCACAGCCGCCAGGCGCGCCAGGCCAGCGAGGTGAGCATCCTCCAGGAACAGCTGCGGCAGAAGACCCAGGAACTGCAGGAGTTCCGCGCCAAGGCCCAGCAGTACCGCTCCAGCCTCGGCCTGGTGCAGCAGGAGCTGAACATGTCCACGCCGCTGGTCAAGAGCGGCGCCATCTCCCCGGTGGAACTGCTGCGCCTGCGCCGCAGCGTGGTGGAGATCAACGGCGAGCTGAACGCCACCACCCTGGCCATCCCCCGCGCCGAGGCGGCCATGCAGGAAATCTCGCGGAAGATCGACGAGTCGCGCCAGGGCTTCCGCACCGACGCCCTGAAGGACCTCAACGAGGCCCGCACCGAGCTGAACAAGCTCACCGCCACCAGCCGCGCCATCGACGACAAGGTCAGCCGCACCACCGTGGTGTCGCCGGTGCGCGGCATCGTCAAGCAGCTGAAGATCAACACCATCGGCGGCGTGGTGCAGCCGGGCAGCGACATGGTGGAAATCGTCCCGCTGGAGGACAACCTGCTGGTGGAAGCGAAGATCCGCCCGCAGGACGTCGCCTTCCTCCACCCCGGCCAGCCGGCCACGGTGAAGTTCAGCGCCTACGACTACACCATCTACGGCGGCCTGAAGGCCAAGCTGGAGATGATCAGCGCCGACACCATCACCGACGACAAGGGCAACGCCTTCTACCTGATCCAGGTGCGCACCGACAAGAACCACCTGGGCCCGGACAACAAGCCGCTGCTGATCATCCCCGGGATGGTGGCGACGGTGGACATCATCACCGGCGAGAAGAGCGTGCTGGACTACCTGCTCAAGCCGGTGCTCAAGGCGCGCTGGGAGGCGCTGCGGGAGCGGTGAGGGGGTGCTTTTGCTCTTCGTAGGAGCGAGCTTGCTCGCGAACCGCATGGCACCGCGTTTGTTCGCGAGCATGCTCGCTCCTACGAAGAGCATCTCGGCGCAGGCTGCAAGACAGTTGCTCCTACGGTTCCAGGAAGCACGGGCGTAGGAGCGGACTCCGTCCGCGATTGGATTCACCGGCCACGCCGGACGCCCCGGTGGCACGGCCAACGGCGGATAACCGCGAACGGTTATTCGCCCTACGGCCTTGCCGGCTGACGCTGTGTTATTCGCTTGCTCGGGACAGCCCCCTCTCCCTTCAGGGCGGGCCGCGTAGGCGAGGGTTGGGGAGAGGGGACGGACTTCGCTCTGGCACTTCTGCCAACCCTGACTCCGCTCCCCCTCCCTAACCCTCCCCCGCAAGCGGGAGAGGGGACCGTTCGGTGTGGCGCGAAACCACGAAGCTCCCGGATTCCCATGTAGGGCGCATAACGCCTACGGCGTTATCCGCCGAATCGCGGGCAGAGTCCGCTCCTACGGTTCCAGGAAGCACGGTCGTAGGAGCGGACTCCGTCCGCGATTGCCCCCCGCCACACAAAACCCTCCGGTGGCACAGCCCTCCCCCGGCTAGATGTTGTACTCCGGTGGCGGCGCCGGCAGTTGCGCCAGCAGCTCGTGCAGCCCCGCCGACCACTGCTTGCGGATGCTCGCGTAGTAGGCGTCCTCCTCCGTCACCCGGTAGCCCGCCGGGATGATCAGGCTGTCGCGGTGGTACACCAGCAGGTCCAGTGGCATGCCCACCGAGAGGTTGCTTCGAATCGTCGAATCGAAGGACACCAGCGCGCAGCGCAGGCCTTCGGCCAGGCTGGTGGTGAATTCCAGGTTGCGGTCGAGGATCGGCTTGCCGTACTTGCTCTCGCCCAGCTGCAGGAAGGGCGTGTCTTCCGTGGCCTGGATGAAGTTGCCCTGGGGGTAGATGCTGTACAGCTCCGGCGGGCCGCCGGCGATCTGCCCGCCGACCAGGAAGGAGCAGCTCAGGTCGGTGTTGCCGGCCAGGGGCGCGGCGTCGCGGGCCACCACCTCGCGCACGGTGGCGGCCACCAGGGCGGTGGCCTCGTAGAGGGTGGGCACGCTGTGCAGGTTGGCCTGGGCGGCGTCGTCCAGGCGTTGCTTCAGCAGGTTCACCACCGACTGCGAGGTGGCCAGGTTGCCGGCGCTCTGCAGCACGATCAGGCGCTCGCCGGGCACGCCGAAGGTGAACAGCTTGCGGAAGGTGGCGATGTGGTCGATGCCGGCGTTGGTCCGCGAGTCCGAGGCGAACACCAGGCCCTCGTCCAGGCACATGGCTACGCAATAGGTCATGGGATGGCCTTCTTCTGGGGTGCCCGGGGAATACTAGACCACCGGGCGCCTTCGCCCTGCCCCGTCGGGCTCACTGCTGGCTGCGCAGCAGCGGCGCCACCACCCGCGCGTGCATCTGCTCGCCCAGGCCGCTGCCGCGGCGCATGCCGCGCACCGGGCAGGCGTCCAGGTAGTCCAGGCCCACCGCCAGCTTCAGGTGGCGCTCCGGGCGCGCCAGTTCGTTGGTCACGTCGAAGCTGTACCAGGCATCGTCCAGCCAGGCCTCGGCCCAGGCGTGGTTGGCCAGGTCCTGGTCGCTGCCGCGGTACAGGTAGCCGGAGACGAAGCGCGCCGGGATGCCCAGGCTGCGCGCGCAGGCGAGGAAGGCATGGGTGTGGTCCTGGCAGACCCCGGCGCCACCGGCGAAGGCCTCGGCGGCGGTGCTTTCCACCCCGGTGGAGCCCGGCTGGAACGGCATCTGCGCGTGCAGGGCGTGCATCAGCCTGATCAGCGCCGCGCGGTCGCGGGCCTCGCCGCACTGCGCCAGGGCGAAGGCGCGCAGGGCGTCGTCGGGGGTGGTCAGGCGGGTGTGGCGCAGGAACGGCAGCGGCGACTGGGCATCGTGCTCGGCCTCGCGGCTCTCGTCGATCTCCACCAGGCCGCGGGCGCGGATCACCACGGCCTCGTGGGGTTCGTCGATGCTCAGCACGTGCAGCACGTTGCCGTAGGGGTCGCGCTGGGCGCGGGCCGGGCGCGGCAGCGTGAGCTCCCAGCTGAGCACGTGCTGGCGCTCGCTTTCCTGGGGCGTCAGGCGCAGGTACTGGATGCTGGCGCGCACCGGGTCGTCGTAGCGGTAGGTGGTGTCGTGGCTGATGGCGAGTTTCATACGGCCTCCAGATAGGAACTGTGGATTGCCCGGGCCAGTTGGCGGACCAGCAGGATGAAGTCGGTGAGCCAGGCGTGCAGGCCGTCGCCGAGGATCTCGTCGATCGCCGTGTAGCGCAGGCGCGCGGCCAGCTCGGCGGCCAGGCGCTGCGCCGGCCGGCCGTTGTCGCCGGGCAGGGTGGATAGGATGCCGTCCAGTTCCTCCACGCAGGCTTGCAGGGAACGGGGCACCTCGGCACGCAGGAGCAGCAGTTCGGACACGTGGCGGGCATCGGGCGAGCCACGGTAGATCTCGTTGTAGGCTTCGAAGGACGACAGGGCGCGCAGCAGCGCGCTCCACTGGTAGTAGCCGCGCGCCGAGGTGTCGCTGACCTCCTCGGCCTCCTCGCCGAGCAGCTCGTAGCGGGCGTCGAGCAGGCGCAGGGTGTTGTCGGCGCGTTCGATGAAGGTGCCCAGGCGGATGAAGCTGGAGGCCTCGCCGCGCATGATGGTGCCGTAGGTGGCGCCGCGGAACAGGTACGAGCGCTCCTTCACCCATTCGCAGAAGCGGCTGATGCCGTAGCGGCCCAGGCCCTGCTGGGCGATGCTGCGCATCTCCAGCCAGGTGGCGTTGATGTTCTCCCAGATGTCCGCGGTGATCCGCCCGCGCACCGCGTGGGCGTTGCCGCGGGCGGCCTGCAGGCAGCGGTAGATGCTCGCCGGGTTGTCGGCGTCGAGGGCGAAGAAGTGCAGCATGCGCTCGGGCTGCATCTTCCCGTGGCGCTCCAGGTAGTCGTCCATGGTGCCGGTGATCAGCAGCGGCATGGCCAGCTCGTCGGCGCCGCCGCCGCGGTCGTCCGGCGGCATCAGCGACAGCGAGTAGCTCACGTCGAGCATGCGCGCGAGGTTCTCCGCGCGCTCCAGGTAGCGGGACATCCAGTACAGGTCGGCTGCGGTACGGCTCAGCATCTCAGTCCTCCACCACCCAGGTGTCCTTGGTACCGCCACCCTGTGACGAATTGACGACCAGCGAGCCCTCGCGCAGCGCCACGCGGGTCAGCCCGCCGGGCACCAGGCGCGTCTCGCGGCCGGACAGCACGAAGGGCCGCAGGTCGATGTGCCGCGGGGCGATGCCGCTGTCGACGTAGGTCGGGCAGGTCGACAGGCACAGCGTCGGCTGGGCGATGTAGGCGTGCGGGCGGGCCTTGATGCGTTCGCGGAAGGCCTCGATCTCCTGGTTGCTGGCCGCGGGGCCCACCAGCATGCCGTAGCCGCCGGAGCCCTGGGTTTCCTTGACCACCAGTTCCGGCAGGTGCGCCAGCACGTGGGACAGGTCCTGGGGCTTGCGGCACTGCCAGGTGGGTACGTTCTTCAGGATGGGTTCCTCGGACAGGTAGAAGCGCACCATGTCGCCGACGTAGGGGTAGATCGACTTGTCGTCGGCCACCCCGGTGCCGATGGCGTTGGCCAGCACCACGTTGCCGGCGCGGTAGGCCGCCAGCAGGCCGGGCACGCCGAGCATCGACTCGGGGTTGAAGGCCAGGGGGTCGAGGAAGGCGTCGTCCAGGCGCCGGTAGATCACGTCCACCGGGCGCGGGCCGGCGGTGGTGCGCATGTACACGCGCTCGTCGCGGACGAACAGGTCGGCGCCCTCCACCAGCTCCACGCCCATCTCGCGGGCCAGGAAGGCGTGCTCGAAGTAGGCGCTGTTGAAGCGCCCCGGGGTCAGCACCACCACGCTGGGGTTGTCCAGCGGGCTGGAGCTGCGCAGAGTCTCCAGCAGCAGGTTCGGGTAGTGGTCGATGGGGGCGATGCGCTGCGCGGCGAACAGCTCGGGGAACAGCCGCATCATCATCTTGCGGTCCTCGAGCATGTAGCTCACGCCGCTGGGGGTGCGCAGGTTGTCCTCCAGCACGTAGTAGCTGCCGTCGGCGTCGCGCACCAGGTCGACGCCGGCGATATGGGCGTAGAGGTCGCGGTGCAGGTCCAGGCCCTGCATGGCGATCTGGTAGCCCTCGTTGGTCAGCACCTGCTCCGCCGGGACCACCCCGGCCTTGATGATGCGCTGCTCGTGGTAGAGATCGGCGAGGAACATATTCAGCGCCCGCACCCGCTGGATGCAGCCGCGCTCCACCACGCGCCATTCGCTCATGGGAATGCTGCGCGGGATGGTGTCGAACGGGATCAGGCGCTCGGTGCCCTGCTCGTCGCCATAGAGGGTGAAGGTGATGCCGGCGCGGTGGAACAGCAGGTCGGCCTCGCGCCGGCGCTGCTCCAGTGTCTCCGGCGGTGCCGCCGCCAGCCAGCGGGCGAATTCGCGGTAGTGCGCCCGGCACTGGCCATTCGCGTCATACATCTCATCGTAGAAAGTGCGGGACATGCCGAACTCCTTGTCGCCACCAGTACTCTTGCCATCGCAAGCCCCGTGCCATCGAAACAAAGCCTTTTGCTTCAATGACTTGCAAAACACGCCCAGCCCTGGTGCGCCAACTTGGTGCAGCCGGCGCGGGCAACGGGCCGGCACCGCCCCGTTTGGCGCCAACCGGGTCAGTCTAGGCCAGCGGCGGCAACCGGCCCGCCGGACTTGGGCCTATGCTTAGCCGGAACGGCGGCCGTGGGCTTGTAGCCCCCGCAGGGCGCGACTAGGCTGCCAGAGATGTCGATCTGCCATGACATGATGCTGTCGCCCAGGTGCCCCGCCCGCGGTGCGGTACGGCCGCAGAGGCTCCTACCCCCTTACAGGAGTCCGACCATGCCTTCCCCGAAATTCGCCCCCCTGGCCTTCGCCGGCGTCTGCGCCCTGGCCAGCGCCGCCTCGCAGGCCGCCCAGAGCGGCGCGCCCGAGGGCGCCCTCGACATCATCGCCTGGCCCGGCTACATCGAGCGCGGTGAGAGCGACAAGAACTACGACTGGGTGACGCCCTTCGAGAAGGAGACCGGCTGCAAGGTCAACGTGAAGACCGCGGCCACCTCCGACGAGATGGTCAGCCTGATGGCCAAGGGCGGCTACGACCTGGTCACCGCCTCCGGCGACGCCTCGCTGCGCCTGGTCTACGGCAAGCGCGTGCAGCCGATCGACGTCAGCCGGATCCCCAACTGGAAGAACGTCGACCCACGCCTGCAGGACGCGCCCTGGCACACCGTCGCCGGCAAGCACTACGGCACGCCCTACCAGTGGGGGCCCAACGTGCTGATGTACAGCACCAAGGTCTTCCCCAAGGCGCCGAAAAGCTGGAGCGTGGTGTTCAAGGAACAGCAACTGCCCGACGGCAAGAGCAACAAGGGCCGCGTGCAGGCCTATGACGGGCCCATCTACATCGCCGACGCCGCGCTCTACCTCAAGGCCACCGAACCCTCCCTGGGCATCCAGGACCCGTACCAGCTCACCGAGGACCAGTACGCCGCGGTGCTCAAGCTGCTGCGCGCCCAGCACGCGCTGATCCACCGCTACTGGCACGACGCGACCGTGCAGATGAGCGACTTCAAGAACGAGGGCGTGGCCGCCTCCGGCTCCTGGCCCTACCAGGTCAACGCCCTGCAGGGCGAGAAGCAGCCGATCGCCTCGACCATCCCCGCCGAGGGCGTCACCGGCTGGGCCGACACCACCATGCTGCACGTCGACGCCAAGCACCCGAACTGCGCCTACAAGTGGCTGAACTGGTCGCTGGAGCCCAAGGTGCAGGGCGACGTCGCCGCCTGGTTCGGCTCGGTGCCGGCGGTGCCGGCCGGCTGCAAGGAAAGCCAGCTGCTCGGCGCCCAGGGCTGCGCCACCAACGGCTACGACCAGTTCGAGCGCATCGCCTTCTGGAAGACGCCGCAGGCCGAGGGCGGGAAGTACGTGCCCTATAGCCGCTGGACGCAGGATTACATCGCGATCATGGGCGGCAGGTAGCGCTCCGGCTTTTCGTAGGAGCGAGCTTGCTCGCGAACGGGGTTTGCCGGTGGCTTCGGCGCCAGGATCAAGAGCACCCTCTCCCCAGCCCTCGGCTGCGCGCCCCGCCCTGAAGGGAGAGGGGGCTTGTCCGTGCCGAGAGGAGGAATGGCTTCAACCTGAAACCACCGGCGTGTCCGGCTAACTCAAGAACATCCGCGCACTCCGAACGGTCCCCTCTCCCTTCAGGGAGAGGGGATCTCGCCTCGCACAGAAGCCCCCGGCAACCGTAGCCTTGGTTACCGGCCCACTCGGGTTCGACCCTGGGTGTAACGGCGTACAACCGCGAACGGTTGTACGCCCTACATCTGGATCCAGCCCGGCGCTCCCCCATGCACTACCCTGTTAGAGCACACCAGCCACGCGGGTAGCGCCATGACCACAGCCGTCCAGTTCACCGAGGTGAGCCGCCACTACGGCGAGGTGAAAGCCGTCGACCGGGTGTCCATCGAGATCCGCGATGGCGAGTTCTTCTCCATGCTCGGTCCCTCGGGCTCGGGCAAGACCACCTGCCTGCGGCTGATCGCCGGGTTCGAGCAGCCCTCCTCCGGCTCCATCCGCATCCATGGCCAGGAAGCCGCCGGGCTGCCGCCCTACGAGCGCGACGTGAACACGGTGTTCCAGGACTACGCGCTGTTCCCGCACATGAACGTGCTGGACAACGTCGCCTATGGGCTGAAGGTCAAGGGCGTGGCCAAGGCAGAGCGCCTGAAGCGTGCCGAAGAGGCCTTGAACATGGTCGCCCTGGCCAACTACGGCAGCCGCAAGCCGGCGCAGCTGTCCGGCGGCCAGCGCCAGCGCGTGGCCCTGGCCCGGGCCCTGGTGAACCGCCCGCGCGTGCTGCTGCTGGACGAGCCCCTGGGCGCGCTGGACCTGAAGCTGCGCGAGCAGATGCAGAGCGAGCTGAAGAAGCTGCAGCGCCAGCTGGGCATCACCTTCATTTTCGTCACCCACGACCAGGGCGAAGCGCTGTCCATGTCCGACCGCGTGGCGGTGTTCAACAAGGGCCGCATCGAGCAGGTGGACACCCCGCGCAACCTGTACATGAAGCCGGCCACGCCCTTCGTCGCCGAGTTCGTCGGCACCGCCAACGTGCTGCGCGGCGACCTCGCCCGGCGCCTGCTCGGCGAGGCCGGGGCCTGGTCGCTGCGGCCGGAGCACGTGCGCTTCGGCCAGGCGCGCGAGGGCGAGCTGCAGGTCGCCGGCACCCTGGTGGACGTGCAGTACCTGGGCGCCGCCAGCCGCTATGAGATCGCCCTGGACGACGGCGGCCGGCTGGTGGCCGCGCTGCCCAACGGCGAGCGCGAGGAGCTGCGCCCGCAGCCCGGCGAGGCGGTCAGCGCCTGCTGGGCGCGCAGTGCGCTGGTGCCGCTGCGCGAGGAGCCGCTGCCATGATGCGCGCGGTCTCCAGCTTCCTCTACCGGCGCGGCAACCTCTACCTGCTGATGCTGCTGATCCCGCCGCTGCTGTGGTTCGGGGTGATCTACGTCGGCTCGCTGTTCGCCCTGCTGTGGCAGAGCTTCTACACCTTCGACGACTTCACCATGGCGGTGACGCCGGAGCTGACCCTGGCCAACTACAAGGCGCTGTTCAACCCGGCCAACTACGACATCGTGCTGCGCACCCTGGGCATGGCCGTGGCGGTGTCCCTGGCCAGCGCCGTGCTGGCCTTCCCCATCGCCTACTACATGGCGCGTTTCGCCGGGCCCAAGGAGAAGGCCTTCTTCTATATCGCGGTGATGCTGCCGATGTGGGCCAGCTACATCGTCAAGGCCTACGCCTGGACGGTGATCCTGGCCAAGGGCGGCATCCTCTACTGGATCATCGAGAAGCTGCACCTGCTGGGGCCGCTGAACCTGCTGCTGGACGTGCCGGGCGTGGGCGGCAACACCCTGTCCACCTCGCACCTGGGGCGCTTCTGGGTGTTCACCTACATCTGGCTGCCGTTCATGATCCTGCCGATCCAGGCCGCCCTGGAGCGCCTGCCGCCGTCGCTGCTGCAGGCCAGCGCCGACCTGGGCGCGCGGCCGCGGCAGACCTTCGCGCAGGTGATACTGCCGCTGGCCTTCCCCGGCGTGGTGGCCGGCTCGATCTTCACCTTCAGCCTGACCCTGGGCGACTTCATCATCCCGCAGCTGGTCGGCCCCAGCGGGCTGTTCATCGGCACCATGGTCTACGTGCAGCAGGGCTCCATCGGCAACATGCCGCTGGCCGCGGCCTTCACCCTGGTGCCCATAGTGCTGATCGCCATCTACCTGTCCATCGCCAAGCGGCTGGGGGCCTTCGATGCACTCTGAGCGAGCTTCCTGGCCCCTGCGCCTGGCCGCCTGGGGCGGGCTGGTGTTCCTGCACTTCCCGATCCTGGTGATCCTGCTGTACGCCTTCAACACCGAGGAGTCGGCCTACAGCTTCCCGCTGCAGGGCTTCACCCTGCGCTGGTTCGCCGAGGTGGCCCAGCGCGGCGACGTGCTGGAGGCGATCTGGCTGTCGGTGAAGATCGCCTGCGTCGCCACCCTGGTGGCCATGGTGCTCGGCACGCTCGCCGCCGGGGCGCTGTACCGCAGGGACTTCTTCGGCAAGGAAGGCATCTCGCTGATGCTGATCCTGCCCATCGCCCTGCCCGGCATCATCACCGGCATCGCCCTGCTGTCGGCGTTCAAGACCCTCGGCATCGAGCCGGGCTTCCTGACCATCGTCATCGGCCACGCCACCTTCTGCGTGGTGATCGTCTACAACAACGTGATAGCGCGTTTCCGCCGCACCTCGTTCAGCCTGATCGAGGCGTCCATGGACCTGGGCGCCGACGGCTGGCAGACCTTCCGCTACGTGGTGCTGCCGAACATCGCCACCGCCCTGCTGGCCGGCGGCATGCTGGCCTTCGCGCTGTCCTTCGACGAGATCATCGTCACCACCTTCACCGCCGGCCACGAGCGCACCCTGCCGCTGTGGCTGCTGAACCAGCTCACCCGCCCGCGCGACGTGCCCATCACCAACGTGGTGGCCATGCTGGTGATGCTGGCGACCATGCTGCCGATCCTCAGTGCCTACTACCTGACCCGCGGCACCAGCGACGTGGCCGGCGGCGGCAAGTGAACAGGCCCCCGCCCGGCGGGGAAGCAGCCACCGAACCAGAGGAGCCCGCCATGCAAAGCAAACTGCTGATCAATGGCCAGTTCGTCGCCGGCGAAGGCGAGAAGCTGGACATCCTCAACCCCTCCACCGGCGAGGTGCTGGGCCGGATAGCCGAGGCCAGCGAGGCCCAGGTGGACGCCGCCGTGCGCGCCGCCGACGCGGCCTTCGACGGCTGGTCGCAGAGCACCCCGAAGGACCGCGCGCTGCTGTTGCTGCGCCTGGCCGACCGGATCGAGGAGCACGCCGAGGAACTGGCGCGCCTGGAATCGCAGAACTGCGGCAAGCCCTACGCCGCCGCGCTGAACGACGAGATCCCGGCGATCGCCGACGTGTTCCGCTTCTTCGCCGGCGCCTGCCGCTGCCTGCCCGGCTCGGCGGCCGGCGAGTACCTGCCCGGCTTCACCTCGATGATCCGCCGCGACCCGGTGGGGGTGATCGCCTCCATCGCGCCCTGGAACTACCCGCTGATGATGGCCGCCTGGAAGCTCGGCCCGGCCCTGGCCGCCGGCAACTGCGTGGTGCTCAAGCCCTCGGAGCAGACGCCGCTGACCGCCCTGCGCCTGGCCGAGTTCATCGCCGAGCTGTTCCCCGCCGGGGTGGTCAACCTGGTGTTCGGCCGCGGCCCCACGGTGGGCAGCCCGCTGGTCAGCCACGCGCTGGTGCGCATGGTCTCGCTGACCGGCTCGGTGGGCACCGGCAAGAGCATCATCCGCAGCGCCGCCGACAGCGTGAAGCGCCTGCACATGGAGCTGGGCGGCAAGGCCCCGGTGATCGTCTTCGACGACGCCGACCTGGCCGACGTGGTCGAGGGCATCCGTACCTTCGGCTTCTACAACGCCGGGCAGGACTGCACAGCGGCCTGCCGCATCTACGCCGGCAGGAAGATCTACGACAACTTCGTCGCCGACCTGGCCAGCGCCGTGTCCAACCTCAAGACCGGCCTGCAGGACGACCCGGCCACCGAACTGGGCCCGCTGATCACCGCCCAGCAGCGCGAGCGCGTGTCCGGCTTCGTCGAACGGGCCAAGGCCAGCCCGCACATCCGCATCGCCACCGGCGGCAGCGCGGTGGCCGGCCAGGGCTTCTTCTACCAGCCGACGGTGGTAGCCAACGCCCAGCAGGACGACGAAATCGTGCGCAACGAGGTGTTCGGCCCGGTGGTCTCGGTGACCCCGTTCAGCGACGTCGAACAGGCCATCCGCTGGGCCAACGACTCCGAGTACGGCCTGGCCAGCTCGGTGTGGACCCGCGACGTCGGCCGCGCCTCGCGGGTGGCGGCGCGGCTGCAGTACGGCTGCACCTGGGTCAACACCCACTTCATGCTGTGCAGCGAGATGCCCCACGGCGGCTTCAAGCAGTCCGGCTACGGCAAGGACCTGTCGATGTACGGGCTGGAGGACTACACGGTGGCGCGGCACATCATGATCCGGCATTGAGGCCGGCTATCGCGGACGGAGTCCTACGCTATGCCCCACCTGTAGGAGCGGGCCTTGCCCGCGATTCGCGCGCAGGGCGCGCTCCTACAGGTTGAAGCTGAACTACGCATTCATGCCGGACAGCCCCCTCTCCCGCTTGCGGGAGAGGGTTGGGGAGAGGGGACGGCGTCAATCCGCGGCACGGTGCCGCCGGTGAACGCCCTTCGCGGACGGAGTCCGCTCCTACGCCATACCCACCTGTAGGAGCGGGCCCTGCCCGCGATTCGCGCGCAAGGCGCGCTCCTACAGGTTGAAGCTGAACTACGCACTCATGCCGGACAACCCCCTCTCCCGCTTGCGGGAGAGGGTTGGGGAGAGGGGACGGCGTCAATCCGCGGCACGGTGCCGCCGGTAAACATTATTCGCGGACAAGGTCCGCTCCTACAGGGTCACGATGCAAGACCAATCCGTAGGAGCGGGCCCTGCCCGCGATTCGCGCGCAAGGCGCGCGTTTCTCGGTGTCAGAGATCGATCACCAGCCGCGGCGTGCGCGAGCGGGAGACGCACAACATCAGGCTCTGCTGCGAGGCCTTTTCGTCGTCGCTCAGGTACTGGTCGAAATGCTCCGCCTCGCCTTCGAGGATGGCCGTCTCGCAGGTGCCGCAGACGCCCTCGCGGCACAGGCACTCGACCTTGGCCGCCTTCACGTTCTCGATGGCCTGGAGGATGGTCATGCCCTCCTCCACCCGCAGTTCGCGGCCGGAGCGGGCCAGCACCACGGTGAAGGCGGCGCCTTCGGCCGGGGCGGCGGCGAACTGTTCCCAGTGCACGCGCTCATCGCCGATGCCGGCCGCTTTCGCGCCTGCGATCACCGCGTCGATCAGCGGCTTGGGCCCGCACACGTATACATGTGCATCCTCGGCCAGGCCGGCGAACAGCGCCGCCAGGTCGAGCTTGCGCGCCAGGCTGTCGATGTAGAAGCGCACGTGTTCGGCGTGCGGGCCCTGCTCCAGCTCGGCCTGGAACGCGCCATGCTCCGGGCTGCGGAACGCGTAGTGCAGTTCATAAGGCGTGGCGCCGCCTTCCAGGTCGTGCAGCTGGGCCAGGAACGGGGTGATGCCGATGCCGCCGGCGATCAGCACGTGGCGGCCGGCGCCGGGGTCCAGGGCGAACAGGTTGTTCGGGGTGGAGATGGTCAGCCGGGTGCCGACCTCCACCTGCTGGTGCATGAAGGCCGAGCCGCCCCTGGACTGCTCTTCCAGGCGCACGCCGATCTGGTAGTGGCTGAGGTCGCGCGGGTCGCTCATCAGCGAGTAGGCGTTGCTGAAGGTGCCACCTTCGGCGTCCTGCACGATCACGTGGCTGCCGCCGCTGAAGGCCGGCATCGGCTGGCCGTCCTCGCGCACCAGGGTAAAGCGCTTGATCAGCGGCGTCGCCTGTTCCACCGCGCTGACGCGGACGCTGAACATCTCGTATTTGTTGGCCATCATTCACCTCGACTGCATCGGCGCGCGGCAGGCCCTGCCGCGCGCCGGAACCCGTTGCCCGCTCAGACGGCGAGGCACAGGTACTTGATTTCCAGATAGTCCTCGATGCCGTACTTCGAGCCTTCGCGGCCCAGGCCGGACTGCTTCACCCCGCCAAACGGCGCCACCTCGTTGGAGATCAGCCCGGTGTTGATGCCCACCATGCCGTACTCCAGGCGCTCGGCGACCTTGAACACGCGGCCGAGGTCGCGGCTGTAGAAGTAGGCGGCCAGGCCGTACTGGGTGGCGTTGGCCAGCTCGATCACCTCGGCGTCGGTGGAGAAGCGCACCAGCGCCGCCACCGGGCCGAAGATTTCCTCTTCCAGCAGCGCCATGCCCGGGCGGATGCCGGCCAGCACCGTGGGCTCGAAGAAGCCGCCGCCCAGTTCGTGGCTGCGGCCGCCCAGAACCAGCTCGGCGCCCTTGCCGACGGCGTCGTCGATCAGGCTGCGCACCTTGGCCACCGCCTTGTCGCTGATCAGCGGGCCGACCTGGGTGCCCTCGGCGCCGCCGTGGCCGACCTTCAGCTCGCGCACGCGCTCGACGAAGCGGGCGGCGAAGCGCTCGTACACCGCGTCGTGCACGTAGAAGCGGTTGACGCACACGCAGGTCTGCCCGGCGTTGCGGTACTTGGCGACCAGCGCGCCTTCCACCGCCGCCTCGATGTCGGCGTCGTCGAAGACGATGAAGGGGGCATTGCCGCCCAGTTCCAGGGAGACCTTCTTGATGGTCTCGGCGCACTGCCCCATCAGCAGGCGGCCCACCGGGGTCGAGCCGGTGAAGGTCAGTTTGCGCACCAGCGGGTGGCCGGTGAGCTGCGCGCCTATGGCCACGGCGTCGCCGGTGACGATACTCAGCAGCCCCGCCGGCAGCCCGGCGCGCTCGGCCAGCTCGACCAGCGCCAAGGCGCTGAACGGCGTCTCGTTGGCCGGCTTGAGCACCACGCTGCAGCCGGCAGCCAGGGCCGGGGCGACCTTGCGGGTGATCATGGCCGCCGGGAAGTTCCACGGGGTGATGGCCGCGCACACGCCGATGCCCTGCTTGATCACCAGCAGGCGCTTGTCGTTGCTCGGGCTGGGGATGACGTCGCCGTAGATGCGCTTGCCTTCCTCGGCGAACCACTCGACGAAGGAGGCGGCGTAGCGGATTTCGCCCAGGGCCTCGTGCAGCGGCTTGCCCTGCTCGAAGGTCATCAGCCGGGCCAGGTCGTCCTCGTTTTCCAGCAGCAGCTCGAACCAGCGGCGCAGCACCTGGGCGCGCTCCTTGGCGGTCTTCGCGCGCCAGCCTTCCAGGGCGGCGTCGGCGGCCTCGATGGCGCGGACGGTCTCGGCGCCGCCCATCAGCGGCACCTGGCCCAGCAGTTCGCCGGTGGCCGGGTCGGTCACCGCGACGGTGCGGCCGTCGTCGGCGTCGCACCAGGCGCCGGCGATGTAGGCCTGCTGGCGGAACAGTTTCGAATCGTTGAGTTTCACGCAAGTCTCTCCAGGCGCCGCCGCCGGCCGCACGGGCCGGCGGCGGTCGGCCTCAGGCGTCCAGGTGGGCGACGGCGATCAGGTTGTGGAAGTGGGCGATGCCGTGCTCGCTGATGCCGCTGCGCTGCTTGTCCACCATGATCCGGCCCTGGCCGCGGTAGCCGCGGGACTTCAGGCCCTTCTGCACGCTTTCCACCAGGCGCAGGTCCTCGGGGCGGAACACGTCGCGGTACCACTCCACCAGCACCTTCTGTTCCTCGGTCAGTTCCTTGTTGAGGAAGTAGATGTCGTAGTGCTGCAGGGTGGTCTCGGCGTCCACCGGGAACTCGTAGATCACGGTCATGAAGTTGGCGCCCGGCGGCACGTTGAACATGGTGCAGGGCCAGGCCCAGAAGCCGGCGAAGGACGGGTCGGTGACCGACTCGTCGACCTTGAACGACTGCTCCGAGGACTTGGCGATGCCGTACTGCAGCGACCAGTTGCCGTGCAGGGTATGGCCGTACTGGCCGACGTCCACCGAGTCGGCGAAGCTGGGGTGCGCCGGGCCGCAGTGGTAGCACTCCATGTAGTTGTCGACGATGGACTTCCAGTTGGCCGGGGTGGTGGTGACGAAGCGCGCCGCCAGCTGCAGGTCGTCGATCACCGCGCAGGCCTGGCGCATGCGCGCCTGGAGGCCCGGCAGTTGGTCCTCGACGCTGCCGGCATCGTTGTCCATGTTGATGAAGATGAAGCCGGCGTATTCCTCGACACGCAGCGGCACCAGGCCGTAGTCGCCCTTGTCGAAACCCTGCACGGCGTCGCAGTTGCGCACGTGGGTCAGCTCGCCGTCGAGCTTGAAGGTCCAGGCGTGGTACGGGCAGGCGATGACGTTCTTGGCCTTGCCGCTGCCTTCCAGCAGCTGGTGGCCGCGGTGCGGACAGACGTTGTAGAAGGCGCGCAGCACGCCGTCGCGGCCACGCACGACGATGATGCTTTCGCCGATCACCTCGCGGGTGATGTACGCGTTGTTCTCCGCCACTTCGCTGCGGTGCCCCACGCAGATCCAGCTGCGGGCGAAGATGGCTTCCTTCTCGTGCTCGTACACCGCCTTGCTGGTGTAGAAGTGCGCGGGGATGGTAAAGGCTTCTTCGTGGTTGGTGCAGAAGTCGGCTGGCAGGCGTTGGAAGTCGTTCATCGGTTGGTCTCCGGTGTCGGGCACGGGCGTAGCCGTGCTTTTTACTTATTGGTTAACGGATATCTACTGGTTAACAAGCCGGGCAAAAAAATTTGCCGCAAGGTGCCCGCCTCCGCTCGGGAGGCGGGCCGTATCGCTTACTGCGCGGGCGCCGCGGCGGCCACCGGTTGCGGCTCGGCGTGGGGTTCCTCGCCGGCCAGGCGGGTGGCCTCTTCCTCGATCAGGTGCGCCGGCATCTGGCCGTAGTCCTGCACCATCCACTTGAGGAAGCCGTAGATCTTCACCAGCAGGATCGCCATGAACGGGATCGCGGTGAGCACCACGGCCGTCTTCATGGTCGACAGCGAGGCCTTGGCGAAGAGCATGGCCAGCGGCACCAGGGTCAGGGTCACGCACCAGAACAGCCGGTGGGTCGGCGTCGGGTCGTCGCCTTCCTGCAGGTTGCGGGTGCTGGTGGCGGCCACCGCGTAGGCCGCGGCGTCCATGTGCGAGGCGCAGAACACCGCCATGATGAACAGGTACACGGCGAGGAACGCCTTGCCCATCGGCAGGGCCGCCAGCAGCGCTTCCACCGCGCTCTCGCCGCCGTGCTCGCTGAGGATCTTCGGCACGTCGATGGCGCCGCTGATGAACTGGTGCATGCTGTAGCTTTCCAGCGCGCCGAAGAAGAACCAGCAACCGAAGCTGCCGCCCATCAGCAGGGCGAACACCACTTCCTTGATCTGCCGGCCGCGCGACACGCGGGTCACGAACATGGCCACGCCGGGCGCGTAGGACACCCACCAGAGCCAGTAGAACACCGTCCAGTTGCGGGTGAAGGCGCCATCCCCCGCCGGGTCGGTGAACAGGCTCATGTGCACGTAGTTCTGGATCATCAGGCCGATGGAATTGGCCGTGTTGTTGATGGTGAACTGCGTCGGGCCGACCAGCAGCACCACCGCGGCGAACACCAGGGCGCCGTAGCAGACCATCTTGCTCAGGTGCTGCAGGCCGCCGTCGATGCCGATGTAGGAGCTGAGCGAGAAGAGTACGGCGATCACGCCGATCACCATCAGCTGCACCATGAAGGTGTCGGGCGTGCCGACCAGGCCGGAGAGGCCGCGGGTAAGCGTCGAGGCGGTCAGCGCCAGGGACACGGTGAGCGCGCCCATCATGGTCAGCAGGAAGATCAGGTCCACCGCGCGCCCCACGGGCCCCGTGGCCTTGAAGCCGGTGACGGCCTCGACGATGGAGGCCAGGTTCAGGCCGCTCTTCTTGCGCACGTGGAAGTGGTAGGCCATGGCCAGCGAGGCCAGCGCGTAGATCGACCAGGCGCTGATGCCCCAGTGGAAGAACGAGTAGCTGACGCTGTATTCCAGCGCCTGGGCCGACTCGGGGACCATGTTCAGGCCGGGGGTCTGGTAGTAGTAGGCCCACTCCATCACGCCCCAGTACAGGGTCGAGGAACCCATGCCGGCGCAGATGAACATGAACACCCAGGTGGCGGTGGAGTATTCCGGCTTGCCGCTCCCCAGGCGGATGTTGCCGTACTTGCTGAAGGCCAGGTACAGCACCACCAGGGAACTGCCGAACACCAGCAGCTGCACGCTGGTGCCGAAGGTACGGGTGGAGAGTTCGAACAGGGTGTTGGCCAGCTGCCCGGACTGTTCCGGGAAGGCGGCCAGGCCGACCACGGTGAGCAGCACGGCGACAAGGCTTACGGTTATCAGGAACACATCAATCTTTTTGTTCTTGTGCGACATCAATCGACTCCTGGAGCAATGGAAGTCTCCCCGCCCGCGGGTAGGCAAATCCCGTCTGTGGGAGGGAAGGGTTATTTCGTTCGGCTGGGCTTGTTCTCCTTTCTGTTAACCTTAAGTTAACTAAAATCCAATGGTTAACAGTTTGCCTGTAACTCCTCTTGCCTGCAAGCCTGAGGCGCAGGTCTCACGCGGCTTTCCGGATGATCGGCGGCCCGCGTCCGTCGCGCGGCGGGCCGCCAGGGCGCACTCAGCCGGCGACGCGCGCGGCGATGGCCTCGCCCACTTGCTGGGTGGAGCGCTGGCCGCCCATGTCGCGGGTCACCTCGCCCGCGGCGATGACCTGCTCGATGGCCGCGAGGATGTCGTCGTGGGCGGCGCGGTAGCGCGCGTCGCCCTGGCCGAGGAAGTCCAGCATCAGCGCGCCGGACCAGATCATGGCGATGGGGTTGGCGATGTTCTGGCCGTAGATGTCCGGCGCCGAGCCGTGCACCGGCTCGAACAGCGAGGGGAAGCGGCGCTCGGGGTTGAGGTTGGCCGAGGGCGCGATGCCGATGGTGCCGGCGCAGGCCGGGCCGAGGTCGGAGAGGATGTCGCCGAACAGGTTGGAGGCCACCACCACGTCGAAGCGCTCCGGCTGCAGCACGAAGCGCGCGCAGAGGATGTCGATGTGCTGCTTGTCCCAGGTGATGTCCGGGTACCCGGCAGCCATGGCCGCGGTGCGCTCGTCCCAGTAGGGCATGCTCACGGCCATGCCGTTGGACTTGGTGGCCGAGGTCAGGCGCTTGCGCTCGCGGGTCTGGGCCAGGTCGAAGGCGTACTTGAGGATGCGGTCGACGCCGCGGCGGGTGAACACCGACTCCTGCAGCACGAACTCGTTCTCGGTGCCCTCGAACATGCGCCCGCCCAGGGAGGAATACTCGCCCTCGGTGTTCTCGCGGATCACCACGAAGTCGATGTCGCCGGGCTGCTTGTTGGCCAGCGGGCACGGCACGCCGGGGAACAGGCGCACTGGGCGGATGTTCACGTACTGGTCGAACTCGCGGCGGAACTTCAGCAGCGAGCCCCACAGGGAGATGTGGTCCGGCACCTTGTCCGGCCAGCCGACGGCGCCGAAGTACAGGGCGTCGAAGCCCTTGAGCTGCTCGAACCAGTCGTCGGGCATCATCTTGCCGTGCTGCAGGTAGTAGTCGCAGCTGGCCCACTCGAAGTGCTCGAACTCCAGCGCCAGGCCGTGCCTGGCCGCGGCCGCCTGGACGACGCGCAGGCCTTCGGGAAGGACTTCGTTGCCGATGCCGTCGCCGGCGATGGCGGCGATGCGATAGGTCTTGCTCATGCTGGGCACACTCTTGTTGGTATCAGGGCTGGTTGGTATCAGGGCTTGTTGGGTGTAGGGAAAGCGTGCTGCCCATGCTATAAGCGCCAATAGAAAACATAATCCCGCCATCCATGGATTCTTAAGACACGAATCGTGAACAATCTGCCGAACCTGGAAGACCTCGCCGTCTTCGTCCAGGTCGCCAGGCGCGCGAGCTTCGCCGCCGCCGCCGGCGAGCTGGGCATGTCCACCGCCTTCATCAGCAAGCGTATCCGCCTGCTGGAGCAGAACCTCGGCGTACGCCTGCTGCACCGTACCACCCGGCGGGTGTCGGTGAGCGAGGACGGCGAACGCGTCTACCACTGGGCGCTGCGCATCCTCGACTCGGTGCAGCGCATGGGCGACGAGGTCTCGGCGCTGCACCGCGAACCCAGCGGCCAGCTGCGCATCGCCAGCAGCCTGGGCCTGGGCCGGCGCTTCGTCGCCCCGGCGCTGTCGGAACTGGCGGCGCGCTACCCGCAGCTGGACATCCGCCTGGACGTCCACGACCGCCTGGTGGACCTGCTGGCCGAGGGCGTGGACCTGGACATCCGCGTGGGCAACGAGATCGCCGCCAACCTCATCGCCAAGCCCCTGGCGCGCAACCGCCGGGTGCTCTGCGCGGCCCCGGAATACCTGGAAAGGCGCGGCACGCCGCGCAGCCTGGCCGAGCTGACCAGCCACGACTGCCTGGTGATCAAGGAGCGCGACCACCCCTTCGGCATCTGGCACCTGGAAGGCCCGAACGGCGAGGAAAGCGTGAAGGTCACCGGGCCGCTGTCGTCCAACCACGGCGAGGTGGTGCACCAGTGGTGCCTGGACGGCCGCGGCGTGCTGCTGCGCTCCTGGTGGGACGTGCACGACAGCCTGGCCGACGGGCGCCTGGTGCAGGTGCTGCCCGAATACCAGCAGGCGGCGGACATCTGGGCGGTGCACGCCTCGCCCCTGGCCAGCTCGGCCAAGGTGCGGGTGGCGGTGGAGTTCTTCCGCCAGTACTTCGCCGAGCGCTACACGCTGCCGGAGGGCTGAGCGCAGCGCGGGTTTCAAGCCGATCGCGGACAGAGTCCGCTCCTACGACCGTGCTTCCCTGGAATTGTAGGAGCGGACTCCGTCCGCGATTGGATTCTCCGGCCACGCCGGACACCCCGATGGCACGGCCAACGGCGGATAACCGCGAACGGTTATTCGCCCTACGGTCGATTGCCCCCTCCACACGGAACCACCCGGTGGCACGCTCGTAGGGCGCATAACGCCTACGGCGTTATCCGCCATCGGACACCGGTGTTCCCCGGCAGCCCCCTCAAACCTCCGGCAACGCCCAGTCGATCGGCGTCTTGCCGTTCTGCTCGAGGAACTTGTTGGTCCGGCTGAAGTGCCCGTTGCCGAGGAAGCCGCGGTAGGCCGACAGCGGCGACGGGTGGGCGGACTTGAGGATCAGGTGCTTGCGCGGGTCGATCAGCTTCTGCTTGCTCTGCGCGTGGGAGCCCCAGAGCAGGAAGACCACGCCGTCGCAGCGCTCGTTGACCACCTCGATCACCCGGTCGGTGAAATGCTGCCAGCCGGCCTGGGCATGGGAGCCGGCGCGGGAGTGCTCCACCGTCAGCGAGGTGTTGAGCAGCAGCACGCCCTGCTCCGCCCAGTGCTGCAGGTAGCCGTGGTTGGGAATGGGGATGTTCAGGTCGCGCTGCAACTCCTTGTAGATGTTCTGCAGCGACGGCGGAGCCGGCACCCCCGGCTGCACCGAGAAGCACAGGCCGTGGGCCTGGCCGGGACCGTGATAGGGGTCCTGGCCGATGATCACCACCTTGACCTTGTCCAGGGGGGTGGAGTTGAGCGCGTTGAAGATCAGCGGGCCCGGCGGGTAGATCACCTTGCCGGCGGCCTTCTCCCTGCGCAGGAATTCGCCCAGCTCGCGCATGTACGGCTTGTCGAACTCCTCGCGCAGAGCACTCTTCCAGCTCTCTTCCAGTTTGATACGATCGTCGCTCTCGGTCATGGGACACCTGATGGAACATGGCCGCCGCACCCTAAGAAAAGCTCCCGCCCCTTGTCAATGCGGCATAGTCCATGGATCCCTCGGAAAGCTCCCCTGCCATCCCCCCTGCCGACGCCGTGCGCTTCGCGCTGTACAACCGTTTCCTCAAGGGCGAGGCCAAGGTGCCGCAGATGCCCGAGGCGCACCTGCGCGTGCGCCGCCTGCTGGGCGATGCACGCACTTCGCTGGAGCAGCTGGCGCGGGTGATCAACGCCGACCCGCCGCTGGCCGCCTACCTCATGCAGTTCGCCGAGAGCCCGCTGCTGCGCGGCGCGCGCCCCTGCGCCTCGCTGCGCGACGTTTTGGCGCGCCTGGGCACCCGGCGCCTGGGCAACCTGGTGCTGGGCTTCTCCCTGCGCAACCTCTACATCGGCAAGGAGCGCATCCTCCAGCAGATGTTCCGCGCGCGCTGGAACGCCGCCCGCGAGCGCGCCGCCTACAGCGCCCTGCTGGCCCAGCACGGCCGGGTGGCCGAGGCCGACGACGCCATCCTCGCCGGCCTGCTGCAGGACGTCGGCAGCCTGCCGCTGCTGGCCGAGCTGGAGCGCTGGCCGGACTACCCGCGTGACGCCGAGTCGCTGCAGCGCCTGTGCGAGCAGCTGTCCGGCGACATCGGCGTGGTCATCATGACCGTCTGGAAGCTGCCCACCCTGACCATCGAGTGCGCCCGCCAGCGCACCCGCTGGACCCGCGAGCACAACGGCCCGGCCGACCTCGCCGACCTGGTGCAGGTGGCCGAGCAGCTGCGCGACCCGGCCCTGGCCGGCGACGCCCTGGCCGAGCTGCCGGCGTTCCGCCGCCTGGCGCAGGCCTGCCCGGCGCTGCAGCAGCCGATCCCCCAGCTGCGCAAGCAATTGGCAGAAGAAGTGAAGCTCTGGCAGCGCCTGCTGGCCGGCCGCTGAGCCGCCCTACCCCTGGTGCAGCGCCCGGTAGTGACTGGGCGCCATCCCCACCACCCGCTTGAACAGCCGCGAGAAGTAATAGGCGTCGGCGTAGCCGAGCTGCTCGGCCACCTGGCGCACTTCCAGGTGGCCCTGGTCGAGCAGGCGGCAGGCGTGGGCCATCTTCAGCCGGATGAAGTCCTGGATCGGCGCCTGGCCGGTCAGCGCGCGGTAGGTCTTGGCGAAATGGAAGCGCGACAGGCGGAACTGCGCGGCCAGCTCGTCAAGGTTGAGGCTGCTGTCCAGGTGCTCGCGCATCAGCGCCTGCACCGCCTCGATGTCCAGCACCGCGCCGGACTTCAGCCGCGCCCGCACCGGGCGCAGCGCCAGGGAGGTCAGCAGGGCCTGCAGCAGGTGCGCGGCATGGATGAAGTGCGGCAGGCTCAGGCCCTGGCGGCGCAGCGCCAGCAGCGCGTCGAACTCCCCGCGCAGGCGCGGCTGCACGCCCACCCGCAGGCGTGGCGAGGAACCCAGCGGACGCAGGAACTCCTCGGCCAGGGCGCCGTCCAGGTGCACCCAGTAGATCGACCAGGGCCGCTCGACCGCCGCGCCATAGGCATGCACGCGGCCCCGGGGCAGCACCAGCAGGTCGCCGGCGAGCACCTCGAATCGTCCATCCGCCGTCTCCAGCCAGCCCTCCCCGGCGCTGCAGTAGATCAGCAGGTGGTCGTCCGGCGCCTGGCGCTCCATGCGGTGCCCGGCGGCGGCCGGGTAATAGCCCAGCGCCAGCGGGTAGCAGGCCTGGCCCAGCGGGTGCCGCGCCAGGGCGCGGCGCAGGCGCGGCGGGGTGATGAAGCGGACGCCCTGCTGCGGCAGGGGCCAGGCCGAGAGAAGCGGGCTGCCGGACATGCGGACGAGTACCTCGATGAAGTCGATCCAATGCCAAGATCGTCCATCCCCGGGGCAAGATCGTCAATCCACAGCGGGGCCCGGCTCGCGCTATAACCGTGGCAGGCTGTCCCACTTCACAAGAACAAACCGAGGAAGCTCCATGGAATTCGATCTCAGCGAAGAACAGCGCCTGCTGGTGGAAAGCGCCAGGGCCTTCGCCCGCCACGAGTTGGCGCCGAACGCCGCGGACTGGGACCGCGAGCACCACTTCCCGGTGGACGTCATCCGCCGCGCCGCCGAGCAGGGCTACCTGGGCCTGTACATCGGCGAGGACGACGGCGGCCTGGGCCTGTCGCGGCTGTCCGCATCGCTGATCTTCGAGCAACTGGCCGCCGGCTGCGTGGCCACCACCGCCTACATCACCATCCACAACATGGCCACCTGGATGCTCGCCAGCTTCGGCGACGCCGCGCTCAAGGAGCAGTGGCTGCCCGGGCTGATCGGCGGCGAGTCGCTGGCCTCCTACTGCCTCACCGAGCCGGACGCCGGCTCCGACGCCGCGCACCTGCGCACCCGCGCCCGCCGCGACGGCGAGGAGTACGTGCTGGACGGCGCCAAGACCTTCATCTCCGGCGCCGGCTCCACCGACGTGCTGATCGTCATGGCGCGCACCGGCGCGGACGGCGCCAAGGGCATCTCCTGCTTCCTGGTGCCGGCCAACGCCGAAGGCATCCGCTACGGCCGCAACGAAGACAAGATGGGCTGGAAGGCCCAGCCCACCCGCACCATCACCTTCGAGGGCGTGCGCATCCCGGCGGGCAACCGCATCGGCCCCGAGGGCCAGGGCTTCGTCTACGCCATGAAGGGCCTGGACGGCGGCCGCCTGAACATCGCCAGCTGCTCCCTGGGCGCGGCCCAGGCGGCGCTGGAACAGTCGCTGCGCTACGTCGAGGAACGCAAGCAGTTCGGCAAGGCCCTGGCCGAGTTCCAGGCCCTGCAGTTCAAGCTGGCCGACATGCTCACCGACCTCACCGCCAGCCGCCAGATGGTGCGCCTGGCCGCGCACAAGCTGGACCACAAGGACGCCGAGGCGACGCTGTACTGCGCCATGGCCAAGCGCTTCGCCACCGACCGCTGCTTCGCCCTGTGCAACGAGGCCCTGCAGTTGCACGGCGGCTACGGCTACCTCAACGACTACCCGCTGGAGCGCTGGGTGCGCGACAGCCGCGTGCACCAGATCCTCGAAGGCACCAACGAGATCATGCGGGTGATAGTCGCGCGCCGCCTGCTGGACCAGGGCGGCATGCTCGACCGTTTGCTGTAGCGCCTTTGATCTTCGTAGGAGCGGATTCATCCGCGATCGGCACCGCGCCGTGGCCATCGCGGACGGAGTCCGCTCCTACGACAAGACGTGCAGCCCCGTAGGATGGGTCGAGCGAAGCGATACCCATGCCACGAAAAGCACCGCGCAGATAAATGGAAAAAACGCCCGGCCACGCGGTCCAATCCGAACGCAACGGACATGGACGCCCGGGCCCGGGCCCCCTAGAGTCCCCGCATACCCCGGCGCCGGCCACGGCCCGCGCCCTGCCAAGGAGAACCCCATGAGCACCGCCGTCGAACCCTACAAGCCCGGCCACTTCGACCTGACCCACAAGCTCACCGTGGAGAAGCACGGCCACACCGCGCTCATCACCATCAACCACCCGCCGGCCAACACCTGGGACCGCGACTCGCTGATCGGTCTGCGCCAGCTCATCGAGCACCTCAACCGCGACGACGACATCTACGCCCTGGTGATCACCGGCCAGGGGCCGAAGTTCTTCTCCGCCGGCGCCGACCTGAACATGTTCGCCGACGGCGACAAGGCCCGCGCCCGCGAGATGGCCCGGCGCTTCGGCGAAGCCTTCGAGGCCCTGCGCGACTTCCGCGGCGTGTCCATCGCCGCGGTCAACGGCTACGCCATGGGCGGCGGCCTGGAATGCGCCCTGGCCTGCGACATCCGCATCGCCGAGCGCCATGCCCAGATGGCCCTGCCCGAGGCCGCGGTGGGCCTGCTGCCCTGCGCCGGCGGCACCCAGGCGCTGGCCTGGCTGGTGGGCGAAGGCTGGGCCAAGCGCATGATCCTCTGCGGCGAGCGGGTGGACGCCGACACCGCCCTGCGCATCGGCCTGGTGGAACAGGTGGTGGACAGCGGCGAGGCGCGCGGCACCGCCCTGCTGCTGGCGGCCAAGGTGGCGCGGCAGAGCCCGGTGGCAGTGCGCACCATCAAACCGCTGATCCAGGGCGCCCGCGAGCGCGGCCCGAACACCTGGCTGCCGGAGGAGCGCGAGCGCTTCGTCGACCTGTTCGACGCCGACGACACCCGCGAGGGCGTCAACGCCTTCCTGGAGAAACGCGAACCGAACTGGCGCAACAAGTAAGGACCGCCCCATGAACGTACTTTTCGAGGAACGCCACGGCCTGCACGGCTTTCGCATCGGCATCGCGACGCTGGACGCGGAGAAGAGCCTCAACGCCCTCAGCCTGCCGATGATCGAGGCGCTGCTGCAGCGCCTGAAGATCTGGCGCGACGACCCGCACATCGCCTGCGTGCTGCTGCGCGGCGCGGGCGCCAAGGCCTTCTGCGCCGGCGGCGACGTGCGCAAGCTGGTCGACGCCTGCCGCGAGCACCCCGGCGAGGTGCCGGAGCTGGCGCGGCGCTTCTTCGCCGACGAATACCGCCTCGACCACCTCATCCACACCTACGGCAAGCCGCTGATCTGCTGGGCCCACGGCTACGTCATGGGCGGCGGCATGGGCCTGATGCAGGGCGCCGGGGTGCGCATCGTCACCCCGTCCAGCCGCCTGGCCATGCCGGAGGTGAGCATCGGCCTGTACCCGGACGTCGGCGCCAGCTGGTTCCTCGCCCGCCTGCCGGGGCGCCTGGGGCTGTTCCTCGGCCTGGGCGCCACCCAGATGAACGCCCGCGACGCGCTGGACCTGGACCTGGCCGACCGCTTCCTGCTCGACGGCCAGCAGGAGGTCCTGCTCACCGGCCTGGTCCAGCTGAACTGGCGCGAACAGCCGGAGGTGCAGCTGCACAGCCTGCTCCGCGCCCTGGAGCACGAGGCCCGCGGCGAACTGCCCGAGGCCCAGCTGCTGCCGCGCCGCGAACGCCTGGACCAGTTGCTCGACGTGGCCGACGCCAGCGACGCCTGGCAGGCCCTGGCCGCCGTGCAGAACGACGCCGACCCGCTGCTGGCCAAGGCGGCCAGGACCCTGGCCGGCGGCTGCCCGCTGACCGCCCGGCTGGTCTGGGAACAGATCCGCCGCGCGCGCCATTCGTCGCTCGCCGAAGTGTTCCGCATGGAGTACGCCATGAGCCTGAACTGCTGCCGCCACCCGGAGTTCGCCGAAGGCGTGCGCGCCCGGCTGATCGACAAGGACAACACGCCGCACTGGCACTGGCCGGAGATCGCTGCCATACCTGAGGCTGTGGTGGACGCGCATTTCGAGGCGACCTGGGAGGGCGCGCACCCGCTGGCGGACCTGTAGCCCCCGCCCCCTCCCCCGTAGGAGCGAGCTTGCTCGCGAACGCTTTTCCCTGACGCTGCAGGTGCCAGGCGGGTTCGCGAGCAAGCTCGCTCCTACGAAGAGCCTCGCGGCGTTCACCCTGGCAACCAGAGGAGAACGCGGATGAAACAGATAGCCTTCATCGGCCTCGGCCACATGGGCGCGCCCATGGCCGCCAACCTGCTCAAGGCCGGTTACCTGCTGCGGGTCTTCGACCTGGTGCAGAGCGCCGTCGACGGCCTGGTGCCGCTGGGCGCCAGCGCCGCGCGCAGCGCCCACGACGCGGTGGACGGCGTCGACGTGGTGATCACCATGCTGCCGGCCAGCCAGCACGTCGAGGGGCTCTACCTCGGCGAGCAGGGCCTGCTGCAGCACATCGCCCCCGGCACCCTGGTGCTGGAATGCTCGACCATCGCCCCGGCCTCGGCGCGCAAGGTCCACCACGCGGCGGCCGAACGCCGCATCCCCATGCTCGACGCACCGGTCTCCGGCGGCGTCGGCGGCGCCGTGGCCGGCACCCTCACCTTCATGGTCGGCGGCGACGCCCAGGTGCTGGAGAAGGCAAGGCCGATCTTCGCCGCCATGGGCCGCAACATCTTCCACGCAGGCCTCGACGGCGCCGGGCAAGTAGCCAAGGTGTGCAACAACCAGTTGTTGGCCATCCTCATGATCGGCACCGCCGAATCCCTCGCCCTGGGCGTGGCCAACGGCCTGGACCCGCTGGTGCTGTCCGAGATCATGCGGCGCAGCTCCGGCGGCAACTGGGCGCTGGAGGTCTACAACCCCTGGCCCGGGGTGATGGAGAACGCCCCGGCCTCGCGCGGCTACGAAGGCGGCTTCCTCAGCGCGCTGATGGCCAAGGACCTCGGCCTGGCCCAGGAGGCCGCGCAACTCACCGGCAACAGCACGCCCCTGGGCAGCCTGGCCACCAGCCTCTACCGCCTGCTGCTCAAGCAGGGCTTCGGCGACAAGGACTTCTCGGTGGTGCAGAAGCTGTTCGACCAGGGATTGTGAAGCGCAGCTTACGAGTGCATGGCGGCCCGGCCGGTTTTTCCCGCGCCGGGCGTGGCCGATCATGGGCGCCTTCCCGCCGTGCTACGGCCTTTCCCACGGAGTCGCAAGATGAAGATCGCCCTGATCGGTGCCACCGGCCACGTCGGCCATTATTTCCTCGAAGAAGCCCTGCGCCGCGGCCACGAGGTGACCGCCCTGGTCCGCGACCCGGCGAAACTGGCCGGCCGCGCCGGCGTCAGCGCCGTGCAGGCGGACGTCTACGACGCCGCGCAGGTGGCCAGGGCCGTCGCCGGCCATGACGTGGTCATCAGCGCCTTCAACGCCGGCTGGGGCAACCCGGACATCCGCGCCGCCCACGCCCGCGGCAGCCGCGCCATCCTCGAAGGCACCAAGGCCGCCGGGGTGAAGCGCCTGCTGGTGCTCGGCGGCGCCGGCAGCCTGGACATCGTCCCCGGCCAGCGCCTGGTGGACAGCCCGGAGTTCCCGGAAGCCTGGAAACAGGGCGCCCTCGGCGCCGCCGACGCCCTCGACCAGCTGCGCGGCGAAAAGGACCTGGACTGGGCCTTCCTCAGCCCGGCCATGCTCCTGGAAGGCGAGCAGCGCACCGGCAAGTTCCGCATCGGCGGCGACCAGGTGCTGTTCGACGCCAAAGGCGAAAGCCGCATCTCCCTCCCCGACCTGGCCGTGGCCATGCTCGACGAGGCGCAAACCCCCGCCCACCATCGCCAGCGGTTCACCGTGGCCTATTGAGCGGAACAATGTAGGGGCCCTGCCCGCGATTCGCGCGCAGGGCGCGCTCCTACAGGGGAATACCGCGGGTGGGGCGGCGTAGGGCGAATAACCGTTCGCGGTTATCCGCCGCCGGCCGGAACACCGGTGCCCCACGCCGATGCGCCCTTCGTAGGAGCGAGGGGGACGCCTAGTTCTTGCTCGCGAACCGCATGGCACCGCGTTCGTTCGCGAGCAAGCTCGCTCCTACGAAAAGCCACGCGATCACCCCTCGCGCTTCCCCGGCGTGGCGATGTCGAACCAGAAGTCGAAGTCGTCCAGCATGCCGAACAGCTTCGCCAGCAACAGCGGGTTGCCCGAGCTCTTCAGCTTGCCCTGGGCGATCAGCACCACCGGGTTGACCTCCTTGAGCAGCAGGCGGTTGAGGTCGGCGCGGTCGATGGTCACCGTCTGCCCGGCGTCCTCGCTGCGCACCCCGCGGATGTTGTTCAGGTGCGAGTTCTTCAGCTCCAGCAGGTAGGCCTGGCCGATGTCCGGCAGCACCAGGTTGATGGCGAAGTCCTCGCCCTCGGCCTTGCCGGCGTTCAGGCGCACGCCCAGGTAGTCGAACAGCAGGCCGGTGTCCATGGCCGCCAGGGCGTCGGCGCTGGAGGTCTTCAGCGGCGGCAGGTCGCGCGGCACGCCGTGGCGCAGCTCGTCCGCCGCGGCCAGGTAGCTGTTGCGCCAGCCGGCGTTCTCCGCCTGGTAGCCCAGCTGCTCCAGGGCGTCGGCCTGCAGGCGGCGGGCGGCCTGGTTGCCCGGCTCGGCGAAGACCAGCTTGTTGACCACCTCCACCACCCAGCGGTACTCGCCCTGGTCGAAGGACTTCTGCGCCATCTGCAGCACATGTTCGGCGCCGCCCATGAATTCCACGTACTTCTTCGCCGAATCCTCCGGCGCCAGCGGGTTGAGGGTGGCCGGGTTGCCGTCGTAGTAGCCCAGGTACTTGTTCACCACCGCGCGCACGTTGTGGCTGACCGAGCCGTGGTAGCCGCGGTTGTACCACTCGTTGGCCAACTCCGGCGGCAGCTGGAAGCGCTCGTGGATCTGGTTGATGGTCACGCCCTGGTTGGCCAGGTGCAGGCTCTGGTCGTTGAGGTAGCCGTAGAGGTCGCGCTGCTTCTCCAGGGTGCGGACGATGTCGTCGTGGCCCCAGCGCGGCCAGTTGTGCACGGCGAACATCACCTCGGCCTGGTTGCCGTAGCGGTGCAGCGCCTCGTTGATGTACTTGCTCCAGCCCAGCGCGTCGCGGGTCTCGGCGCCGCGCAGGGTGTAGAGGTTGTGCAGGGTGCCGGTGACGTTCTCGGCCATCAGCAGCGCCTTCTGCTTCGGCAGCCAGACGTTCATCTCCGACGGCGACTCGGTGCCGGGGGTGTTCTGGAAGGCGAGGTCGACGCCGTCGATGCGCAACTGCTCGTCGGGCTTGTCGACGGTGCGGGTCGGCGCGATCAGGCTCATGGGGCCGTGGGCCACGGCCTTGCCGATGGCCATGTCGACCAGGCCGCGCGGGCCCTGGGGCAGCTGGGTGCCGTACTGGTAGGTGGCGCGGCGCAGCATGGCGTTGCCGGCCAGCACGTTCTCCTTGATGGCCGACTCCATGAAGCCCTTGGGCGCGATGATCTGCACCTCGCCCTTGTCCACCTGCTCCTGGCTCACCAGGCCCTTCACCCCGCCGAAGTGGTCGACGTGGGCATGGCTGTAGATGATCGCCTTGATCGGCTTCTGCCCCAGCTCCTGGCTGACCAGGGCGTAGGCCGCCCTGGAAGTGGCCGGGGTGGTCAGGGTGTCGATGACGATCCAGCCGCTGTCGCCCTGGACGAAGGTGATGTTGGCCAGGTCGAAGCCGCGCACCTGGTAGATGCCGTCGGCGACCTTGTACAGCCCGTACTTGAGGTTGAGCAGGGCCTGGCGCTGCAGGCTGGGGTTGATGCTGTCGATGTCCCGGCCGGCGTCGAGGAAGCCGAAGCCGCCCAGTTGCCAGGCCACGCTGCCGTCCTCGTTGCGGATCACCAGCTGTTCCGGGCGCTTGATCAGGCCCTGCTCGACGCGGGCGAAGTCGGCGCGATCGCTGAACGGCAGCGCCTCGCGCACCTTCTGCTGCAAGGCCACGGTGAAGGCGCTGGGCGGCTTGGGCGCATCGGCGGGGTCGTCGGCGGCCAGCAGGATGGGCGACAGGCCGGCCAGCAGGACGGCGGCGGAAAGGCGCAGCATGGAAGACTCCGGTTCTTGTTATGGGAATGCCTGGCACTATGCCGGCAGGCATGCTCATAATTCCAATGCATTCCTTTATCAATTCCGATGCAAATCAAGCATGACCGACCTGCGCCAGCTCCGCCATTTCGTCGCCCTCGCCGAACACGGCCACTTCGCCCGCGCCGCCGAGGCGGTGAACCTCAGCCAGCCGGCGCTCTCGCGCAGCATCCAGGCCCTGGAAAGCCAGCTCGACTGCCGCCTGCTGGACCGCAACCCGCGCGGCATCAGCCTCACCGCCCACGGCCGGCTGGTGCTGGAACACGCCCGCCGGCTGCTGGCCGGCAGCCGCGCGCTGGACAACGCGGTGAGCCAGCTGGGCAACCTGGAGGCCGGCGAGCTGCGCCTGGGCGCCGGCCCCTTCCCCGCCGCGCGCCTGCTGCCGCAGACCCTCGCGGCCTTCAGCCGGGCCCACCCGCGGGTCAGCGTGGCGCTGGCCATCGAGAACTGGCAGGTCCTGCACCGGCGCCTGCTGGACGACGAGCTGGAGCTGTTCGTCGCCGACTGCCGTGAACTGCAGGACGACCCGCGCCTGGATATCCACCCGCTGCGGGTGCACGACAGCCTGCTGTTCTGCCGCCCCGGCCACCCGCTGCTGGCCCGCGGGCCACTGGCGATCGACGACCTGTGCGCCTACCCGCTGGCCGGCCCGCGCCTGCCGCGCGACGCCCAGCAGCGCCTGGCGCACACCCTGGGCCGCGAACAGCCGCTGGACGTGCAGTGCGACGACGTGCTGATGCTCAAGGAACTGGTGCGCGGCAGCGACGTGCTCTGCCTGGCGGTGGCCGACGTGGTGGCCGCTGACGTCGCCGCCGGGCGCCTGGCCACCCTGGCCTGGCCGCGCCAGGCCGGCGACGCCGCGCTGCGCGGCTCGGCCTACGGCCTGGTGCGCCACGCCAGCCGCAGCCTGTCACCGGCGGCGCAGGCCTTCGTCGAACGGCTG
The DNA here is from genome assembly GCF_036231725.1 of Pseudomonas sp. JH-2. Lineage (NCBI taxonomy): Bacteria > Pseudomonadati > Pseudomonadota > Gammaproteobacteria > Pseudomonadales > Pseudomonadaceae > Pseudomonas > Pseudomonas sp. JH-2. The sequence continues at coordinate 62,568 of NZ_JAZAQP010000025.1, forward strand.
CTGGAGGTCGACGGCCAGCCCACCGAGGGCCCGGCGCAGAACGACTGACGGCACCCGAGGGTGCCGTCAGCGATGGCATCAGCGACGCCAGTAGTAGCCGGGGGCCGGCGCGTAGCGCGGCGGCGGCGGAGGCGGCGCATAGTAGCGGTGGCCGCCGCGCCAGCCACCGTGGTCGTGTTCGTAGACCACGCAGCCGGACAGCGGCAGGAACAACAGCAGGGCAACGAGAAGACGACGCATGGCTAACTCCTGATCGGCATCCGCTTCGAATCAGCGGCTTATACGATCAGACCCGACGCCCCGGCGGCGGTGCCCGGCCGCAGGGTAAAGCTTATGTAAATCACCTATTTACCTCAGGGCAGGCAGGTGCAGGACGCCGAAGAACAGCACCTGCAGGCGTTCCAGCCAGGGCTGCGGGCGCGCCTTCAGGCGCCGGCCCAGCAGCAGCACCTCACCGGCGTGCACCACCAGCAGTACGACCGAGAGCAGCAGCAGCGGGCGGTACAGCTCGCCGAAGGGGTACAGCAGGTTGACCGCGGCGGCCAGCCAGAACATGGCCAGCGCGCCCTTGGCGAAGGACAGCAGGTGCGACATGGGCGACTCCGATGGAGTGGATGGTCCGTGCAGTCTGCCGCGGGCCGTGCGCCGGCCGACACCGACTTTCGACTGGCGCACCAGGATGTGGCGGCGTGCTTCATCAGGGCGCATGGCGGGGCGGCGAAACCCTCTTCGCGGCGGAGCCGGCCCTTCTGCCATGGGCACTGCGCGAAGTTGGCACGCCCCTCGCTTTGTCTGCGACGTGCAGGAATCGCCCGCCAACGCGGGCCGGCGGCACCACAATTCGAAAATGGATGGCTAGGGTTCCGGCTCGCATGGCGAGCGACTGGTCCGAGAGCCATCGACCTCCAGCGAGGTTACACGGCGGGACAAAAGCCCGGGAGAAGAGCGCGACATAGCCGCCCGACTCCTGCCCGCCCGACAACCAACCGGAGGTTCCCCATGCGCAAGCCCCGTCTGCCCGCCCTGCTCGCCGCAGCCCTGACAGCCCTAAGCCTCGGCGCCTCCGCCGCGCCCAAGGACAGCTTCAACCTCTGCTGGACCATCTATGCCGGCTGGATGCCCTGGGAATACGCCGCCAGCCACGGCATCGTCGACAAGTGGGCGAAGAAGTACGGCATCCACATCAAGGTCACCCAGCTCAACGACTACATCGAGTCGATCAACCAGTACACCGCCGGCCAGTTCGACGGCTGCACCATGACCAACATGGACGCCCTGACCATCCCCGCCGCCGGCGGCGTGGACTCCACCGCGCTGATCGTCAGCGACTTCTCCAACGGCAACGACGGCATCGTGGTCAAGGGCGAGGGCAAGAGCGTCGCCGACCTCAAGGGCCTGGACATCAACCTGGTGGAGCTGTCGGTGTCCCACTACCTGCTCGCCCGCGCCCTGGAATCCGCCGGGCTGAGCGAGAAGGACATCAAGACCGTCAACACCTCCGACGCCGACATCGCCGCGGCCTTCAACACCGACCAGGTGCAGGCGGTGACCACCTGGAACCCGATGCTCGCCGAAGCCCGCGCCAAGCCCGGCACCAGCGAGGTGTTCGATTCCAGCAAGGTGCCCGGCGAGATCATGGACATGATGGTGGTCAACAGCCAGACGCTGAAGGACAACCCGGCCCTGGGCAAGGCCCTGGCCGGCGCCTGGTTCGAGACCGTGGCGCTGATGAAGGCCGAGGACGCGCAAGGCAAGGCGGCCCTGGAACACATGGCCAAGGCCTCCGGCACCGACCTCGCCGGCTACCAGGCGCAACTGGCCACCACCAAGCTGTTCGCCACCCCGGCCGAAGCCCTGGCCTTCGCCACCAGCCCGGCGCTGGCGGAAACCATGCAGCGCGTCGCCAGGTTCTCCTTCGCCCACGGCCTGCTCGGCGAGGGCGCCAAGAGCGCCGACGCGGTGGGCATGAGCTTCGCCGGCGGCGCCAGCTACGGCGACGCCGGCAACCTCAAGCTGCGCTTCGACCCGACCTACGTGCAGCTGGCGGCCGACGGCAAGCTCTGACGCGCCAACGCTCACGCTTTTCGTAGGAGCGAGCTTGCTCGCGAACGCCCCCGTACCCAAGGCATCAAGCGGGTTCGCGAGCGAGCTCGCTCCTACAGGAAGCAACCCCCGACAGACAGGTAGGGAACCATGCGCCTGATCAACCTCCACCCCCAGCGCGGCGGCCGCCTGTTCCTGGTGCTGCTGCCCTTCGCCCTGCTGCTGTTCGCCTACCTCACCGGCTCGGCGACGCGGCTGGCGGAAAACCCCAACGACAAGCTGCTGCCCAGCGCCGCGCAGATGGTCGACGCCGTCGAGCGCCTGGCGTTCAGCGAAGACAAGCGCACCGGCGAAGTGCTGTTCTGGGGCGATACCGGCGCCAGCCTGCAGCGCCTGGCCCTGGGCCTGGGAATCGCCGCCCTGCTCGGCCTGGTGCTGGGCATCGCCGCCGGCAGCGTGCCGCTGTTCGGCGCGCCGCTGTCGCCGCTGCTCACGGTGCTGTCGATGATCCCGCCGCTGGCGATCCTGCCGGTGCTGTTCATCGTCTTCGGCCTGGGCGAGCTGTCCAAGGTGGTGCTGATCGTCATCGGCATCGCCCCGTGCATCGCCCGCGACATCGAGCAGCGCGCCCGGGAAATCCCCGGCGAGCTGCTGATCAAGGCGCAGACCCTCGGCGCCAGCACCTGGACGCTGATCCTGCGCGTGGTGCTGCCGCAACTGCTGCCGCGCCTGCTGGTCTCGCTGCGGCTGATGCTCGGTTCGGCCTGGCTGTTCCTCATCGCCGCCGAGGCCATCGCCGCCACCGACGGCCTGGGCTACCGCATCTTCCTCGTGCGCCGCTACCTGGCGATGGACGTGATCCTGCCCTACGTGGTGTGGATCACCCTGCTCGCCTGGCTGATGGACTGGGCCCTGCGCCTGCTCACCCGGCGCGCCTTCCCCTGGTACGAAGGAGGCAAGGCATGAGCTTCATCGACGTGAGGAACGTCTGGCAGGAGTATGCCGACAACGTCATCCTCGAACGCCTGAACCTGAGCGTCGCCGAGGGCGAGTTCTGCACCCTGGTCGGCGCCTCCGGCTGCGGCAAGTCCACCTTCCTGCGCCTGCTGCTGGGCCAGGAACGCCCCAGCCGCGGCGAACTGCTGCTGGACGGCAAGCGCCTGGCCGCCGAGCCCGACCCGAGCCGCGGCGTGGTGTTCCAGCGCTACTCGGTGTTCCCGCACCTGAGCGTGCTCGACAACGTCGCCCTGGGCCTGGAACTGCCACGGGCGAAGCTGCTCGGCCGGCTGTTCGGCGCGGCCAAGCGCCAGGCCCGCGAGGAAGCCGCCGCGCTGCTGCAGAAAGTCGGCCTCGGCCACGCCCTGGACAAATACCCCAGCGCGCTTTCCGGCGGCATGCAGCAACGCCTGGCCATCGCCCAGGCGCTGGTGATGAAGCCGCGCGTGCTGCTGCTCGACGAACCCTTCGGCGCGCTCGACCCGGGCATCCGCAAGGACATGCACGAGCTGCTGCTGCAGCTCTGGCGGGAAACCCGGCTGACCGTGTTCATGGTCACCCACGACCTCGCCGAGGGCTTCAGCCTGGGCACCCGCCTGCTGGTCTTCGACAAGGTCCGCCACGACCCGCAGGCGCCCAATGCCTACGGCGCGCGCATCACCTACGACATCCCGCTCAACGCCGACCGCCGCCTCGCCCGCAGCCAGCTCCCCGCGCCCCTGGCGGCGCGCCTGGAGCAGCCGGCCGCGCCGGTGATCACCCCGGCCTACTGAGGAAAACCCCATGCCCGCATCCCTCGCCCTGCGCCCCACCCTCTACGAAGAAACCGTCCCCGGCGGCGGCCACACCTCCTTCGTCCTCAAGCGCGGCCAACTGCTGCGCCTGACCGACCTGGAAGGCGGCGGCAACGCCAGCATCCTGCTGTTCAACGCCCAGGAGAAAAGCGAACGGCTGAACCTGCCCGACAGCCTCAAGGCCCAGCACACCGCCAAGCTGACCGCCGGCCACTGCCTGTACTCGGACATGGGCCGGGTGCTGGCGGCCATCACCGCCGACAGCTGCGGCTGGCACGACAGCTTCGGCGGCGTGCTCAACGCCGCCGAGGTGCTGGAGAAGTACGGCCAGGGCCGCTACCAGGAACTGCGCAACGGCTTCCACCGCAACGGCGTGGACAACCTGCTGGTGGAAATGGGCAAGTGGGACATGCGCCTGCAGGACCTGCTGATGTGCCTGAACCTGTTCAGCCGGGTGGACGTCGACGCCGACGGCTGCTTCCGCTTCGCCGCGGGCAACTCGCAGGCCGGCGACTACGTCGAGCTGTACGCGCCGATGGACACCCTGGTGGTGCTCACCGCCCTGCAGCACCCGCTGGACCCGAACCCGCAATACGCGCCCAAACCCATCGGCCTGAGCTGGCACAAGGTCGAGTCCGACGGCATCAGCGTGCTCTGCCGCACCTCGCGCGCGGAAAACGGCCGCGGCTTCCACAACACCGAACGCCTGTTCATCTGATTGGAAGAAACAGAGGACACTTGCATGCCCATCACCCACAGCGCCAAGCACCCCGAAGCCGCCCTCTCGCGCACCCCGATCGCCGCTGGCGAACCCAGCCTCACCGAACTCAAGGCCGGGCAGACCCTGCGCATCCTCGACCTGGAAGGCAACCAGGCGGTCGACACCCTGTTCTACAACGCCGGCAACCCGCGCGAGCGCTACGACGTGCAGCGCACCCTGCGCAAACAGGGCAGCGTCTACCTGTCCGCCGGCAGCGTGCTCTACTCCAACCTCGGCAACCCGATGCTGACCATCGTCGCCGACACCTGCGGCCGCCACGACACCCTCGGCGGCGCCTGCGCCCAGGAAAGCAACACCGTGCGCTACGCCCTGGACAAGCGCTACATGCACAGCTGCCGCGACAACTTCCTGCGCGCGGCCCTGCACGACGGCCGCCTGGGCAAGGCCGACATCAGCCACAACATCAACTTCTTCATGAACGTGCCGGTCACCGCCGAAGGCGGCCTGACCTTCGAGGACGGCATCTCCGGCGCCGGCAAGTACGTCGAGCTGCTCGCGCACATGGACATCATCGTGCTGATCTCCAACTGCCCGCAGCTGAACAACCCCTGCAACGGCTGGAACCCGACGCCGGCGGAGTTGCTGGTATGGGACTAGGGCGGCGGCAAGCTGCAAGCGGCAGGCTGCAAGCGGTTCGGCGCTGGTTGTGGCTGCTGTGCCAGAGCCGCTCGGGACAATGCAGCCCCGCGCTCCAAACCGCCCTTCGTAGGAGCGAGCTTGCTCGCGAACAAGCTCCCCTGACACCCCGGCGCTAATCCGGTTCGCGAGCAAGCTCGCTCCTACAAAAGCGTCAGCGCCACGGACGACCGTGGTGCACACCGACTGACGGCGGGACGGCCCGCCACCCCATGGGGACTTCCTCATGTTCGACAAGCTCCTGATCGCCAACCGCGGCGCCATCGCCTGCCGCATCCTGCGGACGCTTCGTGAACTGCGCGTAGGCGGCGTGGCGGTCTACGCCGAGGCCGACTCCGCCAGCCTGCACGTGCAGCAGGCCGACGAAGCCTTCGAGCTGGGCGCCGGCCCCGCCGCCGGCACTTACCTCGCGGTCGAGAAAATCCTCGCCGCCGCCCGCGAAAGCGGCGCCACGGCCATCCATCCCGGCTACGGCTTCCTCTCCGAGAACGCCGCCTTCGCCGAAGCCTGCGAGGCCGCCGGCATCGCCTTCGTCGGCCCCACCCCGGAGCAGCTGCGGGTGTTCGGCCTGAAGCACACCGCCCGCGCCCTGGCCCGCGAACAGGGCGTGCCCATGCTCGAAGGCAGCGACCTGCTGGAAAACCTCGACGCCGCCCTGGCCGCCGCCGAGCGCGTGGGCTACCCGGTGATGCTCAAGAGCACCGCCGGCGGCGGCGGCATCGGCATGCGCGTGTGCCGTTCGGCGCAGGAACTGGTGGACGCCTTCGACGCGGTGAAGCGCCTGGGGCAGAACAACTTCAGCGACGCCGGGGTGTTCATCGAGAAGTACATCCAGCGCGCCCGCCACCTCGAAGTGCAGGTGTTCGGCGACGGCCAGGGCGAAGTCATCGCCCTCGGCGTGCGCGACTGCTCGGTGCAGCGGCGCAACCAGAAGGTGCTGGAGGAAACCCCGGCGCCGAACCTGCCCGCCGGCATGGCCGAGGAACTCTGCGCGGCGGCGATCAAGCTGGCCAGGGCGGTCAGCTACCGCAGCGCCGGCACCGTGGAGTTCGTCTACGACAGCGAGGCCGAGCGCTTCTACTTCCTCGAAGTGAACACCCGCCTGCAGGTGGAGCACGGCGTCACCGAGCAGGTCTGGGGCGTCGACCTGGTGCGCTGGATGATCGAGCTGGCGGCCGGCGAACTGCCGCCGCTGGGCGAACTGGCCGCCGCACTCGAGCCCTCGGGCCATGCCATCCAGGCGCGGCTCTACGCCGAGGACCCGGGCCGCGACTTCCAGCCCAGCCCCGGCCTGCTCACCGCGGTCGCCTTCCCGCCGGCCGACGGCCAGGCCCTGCGCATCGACACCTGGGTCGAGGCCGGCTGCGAGATTCCGCCCTACTTCGACCCGATGATCGCCAAGCTGATCGCCTGGGCGCCCAGCCGCGCCGAAGCCAGCGCCGCGCTGGACCGGGCCTTGGCCGAAACCCTGCTGTACGGTGTGGAAAGCAACCGCGCCTACCTGCGCCAGATCATCGCCGACGCCCCCTTCGCCAGCGGCTCGCCCTGGACCCGCTGCCTGGAAGGCCTGCGCTACCGAGCCGAGACCCTCGAAGTGCTCTCCGCCGGCACCCAGACCAGCGTGCAGGACTACCCCGGCCGCCTCGGCTACTGGGCCGTGGGCGTGCCGCCGTCGGGGCCGATGGACGACCGTGCGCTGCGCCTGGGCAACCGCCTGCTGGGCAACCCCGAGGGCGCGGCGGCGCTGGAGATCACCCTCAGCGGCCCGACCCTGCGCTTCAACACCGACGCCGTGGTGGCCGTCACCGGCGCGCCCCTCGCCGTGCAGTTGGACGGCCGCGAACAGCCCATGGACACCAGCCTGTTCATCCCCGCCGGCGCCACCCTCAGCCTCGGCGCCATCGCCGGCGCCGGGGCGCGCAGCTACCTGTGCCTGCGTGGCGGCCTGCAGCTGCCGGACTACCTCGGCAGCAAGAGCACCTTCACCCTCGGCCAGTTCGGCGGCCACGGCGGCCGCGCCCTGCGCGCCGGCGACGTGCTGCACCTGGCGCCGCTCACCGACGCCCGCCATGGCCAGAGCCTGCCCGCCGAACTGCGCACCGAGCTGCCGGCGCTGCGGCGCATCCGCGTCATCTACGGCCCCCACGGCGCGCCGGAATACTTCACCCCGGCCTACATCCAGACCTTCTTCGCCACCGACTGGGAAGTCCACTTCAACTCCAGCCGCACCGGCGTGCGGCTGATCGGGCCGAAGCCGGAATGGGTGCGTGACAGCGGTGGCGAGGCCGGTCTGCACCCGTCGAACATCCACGACAACCCCTACGCCATAGGCGCGGTGGACTTCACCGGCGACATGCCGGTGATCCTCGGCCCCGACGGCCCCAGCCTGGGCGGCTTCGTCTGCCCGGTGACGGTGATCGAAGCCGACCTCTGGCAACTCGGCCAGCTCAAGGCCGGCGACAAGGTGCGCTTCGAACCGGTGGACATCCCCAGCGCCCACAGCCTGGCCCGCGCGCGCCGCCAGGAAGCAGAGGACCTGACTTCCGTAGCGCAGCCATCGAAGAACACGGACAGCCCCCTCTCCCTTCAGGGAGAGGGTTGGGGAGAGGGAACCCCCAGCGCGGAGCTCACCTCGCCCATCGTCCTCGACCTCGGCCAGGCCGACACCCGCCTGCTCGCCCGCCTCGCCGGCGACACCCACCTGCTGCTGGAAATCGGCCAGCCCGAGCTGGACCTGGTGCTGCGCTTCCGCGCCCACGCCCTGATGCAGGCGCTCGAAGCCCTGGTGCTGCCCGGGGTGATCGACCTCACCCCCGGCATCCGCTCGCTGCAGGTGCACTACCAGCCCGAGACGCTGCCCCTGGCGCAGCTGCTGGAAACCGTCGCCGGCCTCTGGGACGAAGTCTGCGCCGCGCGCGACCTCAAGGTGCCCTCGCGGATCGTCCACCTGCCGCTGTCCTGGGACGACCCGGCCTGCCAGCTGGCCATCGAGAAATACATGACCACGGTGCGCAAGGACGCGCCCTGGTGCCCGAGCAACCTGGAGTTCATCCGCCGCATCAACGAGCTGCCGGACCTGGAGGCGGTGTACCGCACGGTGTTCGAGGCCAGCTACCTGGTCATGGGCCTGGGTGACGTCTACCTGGGCGCCCCCGTGGCCACCCCGCTGGACCCGCGCCACCGCCTGGTCACCACCAAGTACAACCCGGCGCGCACCTGGACCGCGGAGAACTCGGTGGGCATCGGCGGCGCCTACCTCTGCGTGTACGGCATGGAAGGCCCCGGTGGCTACCAGTTCGTCGGCCGCACCCTGCAGATGTGGAACCGCTACCGCGAGGTCGAGGCCTTCGCCGGCAAGCCCTGGCTGCTGCGCTTCTTCGACCAGATCCGCTTCTACCCGGTGAGCGCGGAGGAACTGCTGCGCATCCGCCGCGACTTCCCGCTGGGCCGCTACCCGCTGCGCGTGGAGGAAAGCGAGCTGTGCCTGGCTGACTACCAGGCCTTCCTCGCCGCCGAAGCCGACAGCATCGAAGCCTTCCGCGGCCACCAGCGCGCCGCCTTCGACGCCGAGCGGCAACGCTGGATCGCCTCCGGCCAGGCCCACTTCGACAGCGAGGAGGTGGCCCCCGAGCTGGGCGAGGACGCGCCCCTGGGCGCCGGCCAGCACGCCATCGAAAGCCACGTCGCCGGCAACCTCTGGCAGGTGCAGGTGGCCGAGGGCGCCAGCGTCAAGGCCGGCGACACCCTGGTGATCCTCGAGTCGATGAAGATGGAAATCCCCCTGACCGCCCCACGCGACGGCGTGGTCCGCGAGGTCCGCGTGCAGCCCGGCTCGCCGGTGCGGGCGGGGCAGCGGGTGGTGGTGCTGGAGGAGGCTTGAACAGGCGCGCCAAGCAAGAGCAAAGAGCCCCTCTCCCCAGCCCTCTCCCGCAAGCGGGAGAGGGCGCCGTTCGGAGCGGGGGTGAAGATTCGATTCATCCTGCAACCACGGCCCGGTCCGTGGTTCGAACCCGACACCACGCCGGGCCGCTCTTCCCCCTCTCCCTTCAGGGAGAGGGCCGGGGAGAGGGTTGCCGGCCTAGAACTGGAATCCCGAGCATGCCCCACACCTTCGACCTCCGCCTCGCCCCCCTCCGCGCCGCCTACCGCGAAGGCCGCACCACCCCGCGCCAGTTGATCGCCCAACTGCGCGACAAGGCCGCCGCTCTGAACCCGGACTACAACCTGTTCATCCACCTGCTCACCCCGGCGGAACTGGAGCCCTACCTGGCCGCGCTGGACGGCCGTTCGCCCGACGAGTTACCACTGTACGGCGTCCCCTTCGCCATCAAGGACAACATCGACCTGGCCGGCATCCCCACCACCGCCGCCTGCCCGGCCTTCGCCTACGTCCCTGGCGAATCGGCCAGCCTGGTGCAGCGCCTGGTCGAGCTGGGCGCCGTGCCCCTGGGCAAGACCAACCTCGACCAGTTCGCCACCGGCCTCAACGGCACCCGCTCGCCCTACGGCGAATGCCGCAACAGCGTGCTGCCGGACTACCCCTCCGGCGGCTCCAGCGCCGGCTCCTCGCTGGCCGTGGCGCTGGGCGTGGCGAGCTTCGCCCTGGGCACCGACACCGCCGGCTCCGGCCGCGTGCCGGCGGCGCTGAACAACCTGGTGGGGCTCAAGCCGAGCAAGGGCCTGCTGTCCAACCACGGCCTGGTGCCGGCCTGCCGCACCCTGGACTGCATCAGCTACTTCACCGCCACCGCGGCCGAGGCCAGCGAACTGCTCGCCCTGACCGCCCGCCACGACCCGCGGGACGCCTACAGCCGCGCCAACCCGGCGTGGAACGACGGCAGCGCCTTCGGCACGCCCCGGCCCTTCCGCTTCGGCGTACCGCGCGCGCAGGACCTCGAGTTCTTCGGCTGCACGCAAGGCCCGGCGCTCTTCGCCCGGGCCATCGAGCAACTGCGCGGCATCGGCGGCACGCCGCTGGAAGTCGACTTCTCGCCCTTCCTCGAAGCCGCCCGCCTGCTCTACGAAGGCCCCTGGGTGGCGGAGCGCTACAGCGTCGCCGGCGAGCTGATCGAGCGCGATCCCAACGCGGTGCTGCCGGTGATCCGCGCCGTGCTGGAAAAGGCTCCCGGCGCCAGCGCCGTGCAACTGTTCCGCGCGCAGTACCGCCTGCAGGAGCTCAAGGCGCATTGCGACGCGATCATGGCCGAGCTGGACTGCATGCTCACCCCCACCATCGGTCGCCCGGTGACCCTCGCCGAGCTGCACGCCGAGCCGGTGCTGCGCAACGCCGAACTGGGCTACTACACCAACTTCATGAACCTGCTGGACTACGCCGCCCTGGCCCTGCCCAGCGCCTTCATGGCCAACGGCCTGCCCTGGGGCCTGACGCTGTTCGGCCGGGTGTTCAGCGACCAGTACCTGCTCGGCCTGGGCGACGCCCTGCAACGCGCCAGCGCCCTGCCCCTGGTCGGCGGCAACGCCCTGGCCGGCCCGGCGCCCAAGGCCCCGGCGCGCAACGACCACGCACGCCTGGTGGTGTGCGGCGCGCACCTGGACGGCCTGGCGCTCAACGGGCAGTTGCGCCAGCGCGGCGCGCGCCTGCTGCTGGCCACCCACAGCGCGCCGGCCTACAGGCTGTATGCCCTGGCCGGCGGCCCGCCGCTGCGCCCGGGCATGCTGCGGGTGGCCGAGGGCGGCGTGGCCATCGAGGTGGAAGTCTGGGAGCTGCCCAGCGCCGAGCTGGGCTCCTTCCTCACCGGCATCCCGGCGCCCCTGGGCCTGGGCAAGGTGGAGCTGGCCGACGGCAGCTGGGAGACCGGCTTCATCTGCGACGCCTGGGGCCTGGCCGGCGCCGAGGACATCAGCGCCTTCGGCGGCTGGCGCGCCTGGCTCGCCAGCCGCGGCTGAGCGCCGCAGTGGAGCGCCGCCGTGGGAGTCGCTAGAGTGGAAGAGTGACCGCCCCCACTCCACCGGATGAACGCACTCGCAGGATGGGTTGAGCCTGCGAAACCCATGCTGCCGTGATGATGGGTATCGCTTCGCTCAACCCATCCTACGAAAAGCGATTCGGTGCAGTCGGCAAGACAGTTGCTCCTACGAGGTGCTCCATGCCCACGCTCAGCCATCACGACGCCCAGCAGCGGGTCAATGACATCCACGCCTTCACCCGCGAGCTGCAGCGCCTGGGCGAGGAAGGCGCGCTGAGCCTGGACGCGGCCCAGCGCGAGGGCCTGCAGGCGCACCACCTGCGCCTGCTGGACAGCTACCGCGAACAGTTCGACATCGACCGCGACAGCCAGGACAGCCGCCTGTCCCTGGGCATGCGCATCGCCTCTTTCCTCGGCGCGCTGGCCCTGGCGGCCAGCCTGTTCTTCCTCTTCTACCAGTTCTGGGGCCTGTTCGGCGAAGCCGTGCAGGTGGCCATCCTCATCGGCGCCTCGCTGCTCACCCTGCTGGCCACCTTCTGGCTGCAGCGCCGCGACGCCTCGGGCTACTTCGCCAAGCTGGCGGCCATGCTGGCCTTCGCCGCGCTGGTGCTGAACATCAGCATGCTCGGGCAGATCTTCAACATCACCCCGTCCGAGCGCGCCCTGCTGCCCTGGGCGGCCTACGCCCTGCTGCTGGCCTACCTGTGCGACGCGCGCCTGCTGCTGGGCGCCGGGCTGCTCTGCCTGATGGGCTTCATCGCCGCGCGCATCGGCACCTGGAGCGGCGTCTACTGGCTGGACGCGGGCGAGCGCCCGGAGAACTTCTTCCCCGCCGCCGTGCTGGTGTTCCTGGTGCCGCTGGCGTTCGAGCAGCGCCGCTTCGACGGCTTCGCCGCGCTGTACCGGGTGTTCGGCCTGCTGGCGCTGTTCGTCCCCATGCTGGTGCTGGCCAACTGGGGCAACGGCAGCTACCTGCCCTTCGCCCCGCACCGCGTCGAGGGGCTGTACCAGGTGCTCGGCTTCGCCTGCGCCGCCGCGGCCATCTGGCTGGGCGCGCACCGCGAGTGGCCGGAGGTGGTCAACACGGGCCTGGCGTTCTTCGTCATCTTCCTCTTCACCAAGTTCTACGACTGGTGGTGGGAGGTGCTGCCCAAGTACCTGTTCTTCCTCGCCCTGGGCGTGGCGGCGGTGCTGATCCTGCTGTTCCTGCGCTACCTGCGCAACGCCCATGGCCTGCTGGGAGGACGCCTGTGATGAACTTCACCCGCAACCACGGCCTGCTGCTGGGCCTGGGCCTGATCCTGCTGAGCAACGCCGCCGCCCTCGGCGCCGCGGCCTGGAACCGCAGCGGCGAGCCGGACAGCCGCCTGAGCCTCGGCGAGCGCGAGCTGCAGCGCAACAGCGACTGGCACCGCGAGAACAGCGGCGTCAGCCTGCGCCTGCTGTGGCGCATCCCGGGCGACGAGGCCAACGCCGCCTGGGCGCCGCGCATCCCCCTGGAGACCATGCGCGCGCTGGGCTTCCAGGTGCCCGGCAAGGTCGACCGCGACAGCGCCCTGGCCTTCGACCGCCAGCAGGCCCGCGACGCCCTGCTGGTGCTGGAGCTGGACGGCCCGCTGTACCAGCGCGAGCTGGGCCTTGCCCGCGAGCGCCTGGCCCAGGCGGAGAAGCGCCTGGCCGCCAGCCCCGACGACGTGCACCTGAAGAGCGAACGCGACTTCCAGCGCAACGCCCTGGACAACGAGGAACAGCGCGCCAGCCGGCTGTTCCTGGCCGACGCCGGCACCGACCTGCAGGCCCTGCGCCAGCGCTACCCGGACCGCCAGCGCTACGCCATCGTCCACGGCCAGGTGCGGCCCATCTCGCTGTACCGCAACCGCGCCTGGGCCCTGGGCGGCAGCGCCAGCACCGAGGGCGTGCGCGCGCTCAACGTGCCGCAGCGCTGGCACGACGAACTGGAGGGCCTGGCCCCGCGCGCCGAGCAGCGCGCGGCCCAGGAGCAGCCACAGCCCTTCGGCGCCGAGGTGGCCTTCGGCCAGCGCCTGGAACCCTGGATCGAGCAGATCCAGGCGCGCTGAGTGGGCCTGGCCAGGTGCCAGCAGGACTTTGGGCCTAATACCTATTGCACATTGCGCCACCGCGCCAGCGGGCTAAGGTGAAACACAGGCCCTGCCGATATCCGCGACGGAGCCCGTGCCAGTTGTAATGTCTCGAGGACTGCTCCCTTCCTCCCAGCCCCGCCACCCGGCGGGGCTTTTCTTCATGGCCTGGCACTCCCCTTGCTTGAGCTTCCCCGGCACGGCCCAACGGCGGGTCGTCCACCGACACCGGCGTCCCTTCGCCCGCCCGTCGCGGCGCGAAGCGGCGCCTTTTTGCCCAGAGGTAGCGATGACCGACATTACCGCCAAGCTGCACCCACTGGCCTGGGTCGCCGGCTCCGATGCACCAGAAAAGAGCGTGCTCGACCTGGGCTTCATGGCCCTGAGCGACGCCGCCTCGCTGATAGTCGCAGCCACCCAGGGCTTCGCCCAGCCCTACGGGCTGACACTCAACCTGCACCGCCAGGGTTCCTGGGCCATGCTCCGCGACGGCCTGCTCGGCGGCCAGCTGGATGCCGCCCATTGCCTGTACGGGCTGGTCTACGGCGTGCAGCTGGGCATCGGCGGGGTGCCGGCCACCGACATGGCGGTGCTCATGGGCCTGTGCCAGAACGGCCAGGCGATCAACCTCTCCGCCGCCCTGCAGCGCGACGGCGTGACCAGCGCCGATGCCCTGCGCCAGCTGGTCCTGGGCCAGGGCGCGCGGCTGACCCTGGCGCACACCTTCCCCACCGGCACCCACGCCCTGTGGCTCTACTACTGGCTGGCCAGCCTGGGCATCCACCCGCTGCGCGACGTCGACACCCTGGTGGTGCCCCCCACGCAGATGGTCGAGCACCTGCGCGCCGGGCGCATCGACGGCTTCTGCGCCGGCGGGCCCTGGGGCGCCCTGGCCATCGACGAAGGCATGGGCTTCACCGTCGCCACCAGCCAGTCCATCTGGCCGGACCACCCGGAGAAGGTCCTGGGCGCCACCCGCGCCTTCGTCGAGGAGTGCCCCAACGCCGCCCGCGCCCTGGTCATGGCCCTGCTCGACGCCAGCCGCTTCATCGAGGCCAGCGAAGAGAACCTGCGCGGCACCGCCCAGCTGATCAGCGGCAGCGACTACCTCGACGCGCCCCTGGCGAGCATCGAGCCACGCCTGCTCGGCCACTACCAGGACGGCCTCGGCCACGCCTGGAAGGACGCCCACCCGCTGCGCTTCCACGACGCCGGGCGGGCCAACCAGCCCTGGCTGTCCGATGGTCTCTGGTTCATCACCCAGTTCCGCCGCTGGGGCCTGCTGCGCGGGGAGCCGGACTACCAGGCCGTCGCCGCGCAGGTGCAGCAGCAGGCGCTGTACCGCGAGGCCGCCCGGGCCCTGGGCATCGACGTGGACGAGCGCGGCCTGCGCAGCTCGACGCTGATCGACGGCAAGCCCTGGAACGGCGAGGACCCGGCCGGCTACGCCCGCGGCTTCGCCCTGCACGCCCTGAACGACGCCTGAGGGAGCTGCGAAGATGCGCATCCTGCTGATCAACGACACCGCGAGCAAGGTCGGGCGCCTGCACGCCGCCCTGGTCGAGGCCGGTTTCGAGGTGCTCGACGAGTCCGGCCTGAGCGTCGACCTGCCGGCGCGGGTCCAGGCCCTGCACCCGGACGTCATCCTCATCGACAGCGCCTCGCCCGGCCGCGACGTGCTGGAGCAGGTGGTGCTGGTGAGCCGCGACCAGCCCCGGCCCATCGTCCTGTTCACCGACGAGCACGACCCCCAGGTGATGCGCCAGGCCATCCGCTCCGGGGTCAGCGCCTACATCGTCGAAGGCATCCAGGCCGCGCGCCTGCAGCCGATCCTCGAAGTGGCCATGGCCCGCTTCGAGAGCGACCAGGCCCTGCGCGCCCAGTTGCAGGCCCGCGAGCAGCAGCTGGCCGAACGCAAGCGCATCGAGCTGGCCAAGGGGCTGCTGATGAAGATGAAGGGCTGCCCCGAGGAAGAGGCCTATACCCTGATGCGCCGCCAGGCCATGAGCCGCCAGCAGAAGCTGGTGCAGGTGGCCGAGCAGATCATCGCGATGCACGAAATGTTGGGGCACTGACACGCGGCCAGTGGCCAGCGGCGGCACCGCGCGATCACCGCGCCAGCGCCGCTGCTGGCCCAGCCCGCGAGCGAAGCGGCCTATGCTGCTGCCGCCCCGCCCCACTGGCGGGGCCAGCATCCGCTTCCGCCGCCTACGCGGAAGCCCGCAGTGGGCGTGCGCGGCCAGGCACCCGGACGCCCATCCGTCAGCGCCGGCGCGCCGGCCCGAAAGAGGCACCCCATGCTCGACATCAGTACCTGGAACCTCAGCGTTCCCACCGACCCCAGGCCCACCGAGGTCACCACCCAGCAGATCGCCCGCGGCTACCAGAGCCACTTCTTCACCCGCAACAGCGCGCGCATGAGCTTCTGGGTGCCGGTCACCGGCTCGCACACCTCCGACAGCGTCTTCCCGCGCAGCGAACTGCGCGAGACGCTGCCCGACGGCTCCATCTACAACTGGTACTACCGCGCCGCCGACAACGAGCTGCGCGCCACCCTGGCGGTGGAGCAGGTGCCGTCGAAGAACAAGGTGATCATCGGCCAGATCCACAGCAAGTCGCCCTACAGCAACGACGGCGAGCCGCTGGTCAAGTTGCAGTACCACTACATCCCCGGCCAGGAAAGCGGCCGCATCGAGGCCCTGGTGCGCAACCACCCCGACGATTCCGCCGTGGTCAACGTGCCCCTGCTCAACGGCGTGCAGCTGGGCGAGCGCATCACCTACAGCCTGCGCGTCACCTCCTCGGGCAACCTGGGCATCCGCGCGCGCAGCGCCGACGGCGCGGAGAACTACTACAGCAAGGCGCTCAGCAGCACCTGGTCGAAGCAGCTGCTGTACTTCAAGGCCGGCGCCTACATCGCCGACAACTACGGCCCCAGCGACGAGGGCGCGCGGGTGACCTTCTACCACATCAACATCGCCCACCGCTGAAATCACCCGCCGGCAGGATGCCCGGGCGGGCCGCCAGGGCCTAGAATCGGCGCCTTCTTCCACCGCTTCGCGCAAGGTACCCATGGCCCGCCTCGACCTGCAGTTCCCCGAGGAACTGTTCTGCTACCAGACCCAGCTGACCGTCCGCGTCACCGACATCAACGGCGCCCGCCACCTGGGCAACGACTCCATGATCTCGATGATCTCCGAGGCCCGCGCCCGCTTCCTGTTCGACTTCGGCATCAGCGAGGGCGTCGGCGCGGACGGCATCGGCATCATCGTCACCGACCTGGCCACCACCTACCGCGCCGAGGCCCAAGCCCGCGACCGCCTGCTGTTCGAGGTGGGCGTGATGGACTTCAACAGGTACGGCGGCGACATCATCTTCCGCATCAGCCGCCCGGCCGACGGCACCCTGGTGGCCATGGCCAAGTCCGGCTTCGTGTTCTTCGACTACCGCCAGCGCAAGGTGGTGCCCATGCCCGAAGCCATGCGCACGGCCTTCCCGGCGGTCAACCGGGTGGACTGAGCGCCCCATCGGCGGGCACCGGGCCCGCCCCGGCGCCCCCTTCTGGTTCGCCCGCGCGCCGGGCGGCCGGCCAGGTACCCGATTCCACGCCACCTGCGCGGTTGGCCCGGCCCTTGCTGGGGCCCCTGCGGTGGCGATCAACGGCGATCCCCCATTCACACGACAAAGGCGTCGCATCCGCACCTGCCCCCCGGGGTAGTGCGCGGAGCGACGCCTTTTTCGTTTCACCCCGGCGCAGGGGTGTGCGGGACCTGAACGAGACGCGCGACCGCCGCTGATGGCGGCGCCACGAACCCCTCTACCGTTGCTGACGAGGTACCCCCATGAACACCAGCTTCTGGAAAGCCGGCCACGCGCCGACGCTGTTCGCCGCCTTCCTCTACTTCGACCTGAGCTTCATGGTCTGGTACCTGCTCGGCCCGCTGGCCGTGCAGATCGCCGCCGACCTGCAGCTGACCACCCAGCAGCGCGCCCTGATGGTCGCAACGCCGATCCTCTCCGGCGCGCTGCTGCGCTTCGTCATGGGCCTGCTGGCCGACCGCTGGTCGCCCAAGCGCGCCGGCCTGTTCGGCCAGGTGATCGTCATCGCCAGCCTCGCCGGGGCCTGGAGCCTGGGCATCCACAACCTGGAGCAGGCGCTGCTGCTGGGCGTGCTGCTGGGCATGGCCGGCGCCTCCTTCGCCGTGGCCCTGCCGCTGGCCTCGCAGTGGTACCCGCCGCAGCACCAGGGCAAGGCCATGGGCATCGCCGGCGCGGGCAACTCCGGCACCGTGTTCGCCGCGCTGTTCGCCCCGCTGCTGGCCGCCGCCTTCGGCTGGCAGAACGTCTTCGGCTTCGCCCTGATCCCGCTGCTGCTGACCCTGGTGGTGTTCGCCCTGCTCGCCCGCAACGCCCCCGAGCGCCCCGCGCCCAAGGCCCTGGGCGACTACCTCAAGGCCCTGGGCGACCGCGACAGCTGGTGGTTCATGTTCTTCTACAGCGTGACCTTCGGCGGCTTCCTCGGCCTGGCCGCCACCCTGCCCGGCTACTTCCACGACCAGTACGGCCTGGACCCGGTCACCGCCGGCTACTACACCGCCGCCTGCGTCTTCGCCGGCAGCCTGATGCGCCCGCTGGGCGGCGCCCTGGCCGACCGCATCGGCGGCATCCGCAGCCTGCTGGCGATGTACACGGTGGCCTCGGTATGCATCGCCGCGGTCGGCTTCCACCTGCCCAGCGCGGTGGCCGCCCTGGCCCTCTTCGTCGCCGCCATGCTCAGCCTGGGCGCCGGCAACGGTGCGGTGTTCCAGCTGGTGCCGCAGCGCTTCCGCCAGAGCATCGGGGTGATGACCGGGCTGATCGGCATGGCCGGCGGCATCGGCGGCTTCTGCCTGACCGCCGGCCTGGGCGCCGTCAAGCAGGCCAGCGGCGACTACCAGCTGGGCCTGTGGCTGTTCGCCGCCCTCGGCGTACTGGCCTGGTTCGGCCTGCACGGCGTCAAGCGGCGCTGGCGCACCACCTGGGGCAGCGCTGCGGTGACTGCGGCGCGGGTTTGAAGGCTTCCCGGGGCGTAGGTGCTGGGTCCAGGAGCCCCTCTCCCCAACCCTCTCCCTGAAGGGAGAGGGGGCTGTCCTGAGCGAGTGGGGAGTTCGGAGTCATCCTGATACTCCTCACCCGCGAACGCGGGAACGTAGGGCGAATAACCGTTCGCGGTTACCCGCCGTTGGCCGTGCCCCCAGCGCGGCCGGTGAATCCGATCGCGGACAAAGTCCGCTCCTACGCCCGTGCTTCCTGGAACCGTAGGAGCGGACTCTGTCCGCGATCATCCGTCGTTGAAAACGGCGGACCGGGAATGACGAGGTAAAAGGATGATGCCGATCCCCCAGGCCACTCCGAACGGCCCCTCTCCCTCCGGGAGAGGGCTGGGGTGAGGGCGCGGAGTCAACCTGATTCACCGCAGCCCAACCCCCTTCGCGAGCAAGCTCGCTCCTACGAAGAGCACGCAACCCCCATGACCTTGCAACTGACCATCGCCCAGGCCAGCGCCACCGGCCCGCGGGCGGAGAACCAGGACGCCCTGCGGGTGGTGACGCCGCCGGCCGACCTGGCCGCCAGCAAGGGCCACCTGTTCGCCCTCGCCGACGGCGTCAGCCAGTGCGCCGATGGCGGCCTGGCCGCGCGCCTGACCGTGCAGGCGCTGGCCAACGACTACTACGCCACCCCGGAGACCTGGGCCGTCGCCCAGGCCCTGGACCGCCTGCTGCTGTCGCAGAACCGCTGGCTGCAGGCCAACGGCGGCGGCCAGCCGCTGCTCACCACCCTCACCGCGCTGGTGCTGCGCGGGCGGCGCTTCACCCTCGCCCACGTCGGCGACTGCCGGCTGTACCGCTGGCGCGACGGCGAGCTGGAATGCCTGACCGAGGACCACGTCTGGGAGCAGCCGGGCATGCAGCACGTGCTCAAGCGCGCCCTGGGCCTGGACCAACACCTGGTGGTGGACTACCGCGACGGCGAGCTGCGCGGCGGCGAGAGCTTCCTGCTGGCCAGCGACGGCGTCTGGGCCACCCTGGGCGACACCGGCATCCGCCGCATCCTCGGCGACGCCCGCGAGCCGCGCGGCGCCGCCGAGGCCCTGGTCAAGGCCGCGCACCTGGCCGGCGGCCAGGACAACGCCAGCGCCCTGCTGGTGCGCGTCGACGCCCTGCCCGCCAGCGGCCTGGGCGACACCCTGGCGCAACTGGAACACTGGCCGCTGCCGCCGGAACTGCGCGCCGGCCAGGCGTTCGAGGGCTGGCAGGTCGAGGGCCGCCTGGCGCAGTCGCGGCAGTCGCTGATCTACCGGGTGCGCGACGCCCAGCAGCGCCCCTGGCTGCTGAAGACGCTGCCGCCGGCGCTGCACGACGACCCACGGGCCAGCCAGGCGCTGCTGCTGGAGGAATGGTTCCTGCGCCGCGTGCAGGGCCGCCACTTCCCCGAGCTGCACGGCCTGCCGCAGCGCCAGCACCTGTACTACCTGATGCGCGAGTACCCCGGGCAGACCCTGGCCGAGCGCCTGGGCCAGGGGCACCTGCCGCTGGCCGAATGGCTGTCCCTGGCGCCGCGCCTGCTGCGCGCCCTGGGCCAGCTGCACAGGCGCAACATCCTGCACCGCGACATCAAGCCGGAGAACCTGCACCTGGGCGAGGACGGCGAGCTGCGCCTGCTGGACTTCGGCCTGGCCTACTGTCCGGGCCTGTCCGGCGACGAGGCCCACCAGTTGCCCGGCACGCCCTCCTACCTGGCCCCGGAAAGCTTCCAGGGCGTGGCCCCGGCGCCGGGCCAGGACCTCTACGCCGCCGGCGTGACGCTCTACCGCCTGCTCTGCGAGCGCTACCCCTACGGCGAGATCGAGGCCTTCCAGCACCCGCGCTTCGCCACCCCCACGCCGGCCAGCCGCTACCGCCCCGACCTGCCCGCCTGGCTCGACGCCTGGCTGCTGCGCGCCGTGGCCGCCGACCCGGCGCAGCGCTTCGAGACCGCCGAGGAAGCCCTGCTGGGCCTGGAACAGGGGGAGCGCCAGGCCGGCCTCGGCCAGCGCCCGCGCGCCCTGCTGGCGCGCAACCCGCTGGGCTTCTGGCGCGGCCTGGCGCTGGCTTCGCTGCTGCTCAACCTGCTGTTGCTGGCGTGGCTGCTGCACCGCCCCTGAGCACGCACCAGTTCGAGCCGCCCGCGCCTCATCGCGGTGCAGGAAACCCCCGCCGCAGCCTGGAACCCCCAGGAAATCCAGCCTCCGGCAACCTGGCACGGCACCTGCAAAGGCACTGGCAACAATCTACAAAAGCGCGTCCCTCAACGAAGAGGCTCGCACTTCCCGATCGATCGGGACTTGGACAAAGGCGTCCTCGCCGGGCAACCGGCGGGACGCCTTTTTTGTTTTCCGCGATTCCTGGAGCCACTCCCATGAAGAAGCTCAAGCTCGTCCTGATCGGCAACGGCATGGCCGGTATCCGCACCCTCGAGGAACTGCTGAAGATCGCGCCGGACCTCTACGAGATCACCGTGTTCGGCGCCGAGCCCCACCCCAACTACAACCGCATCCTGCTCTCGCCGGTGCTGGCCGGGGAGCAGACCTTCGAGGACATCGTCCTCAACGACCTCAACTGGTACGCCGACAACGGCATCCGCCTGCTGCTCGACCGCAAGGTGGTGAAGATCGACCGCCGCCTGCGCAAGGTCTTCGCCGCCGACGGCAGCGAGGCCGAGTACGACCGCCTGGTGATCGCCACCGGCTCCAACCCGTTCATCCTGCCGGTGCCGGGCAACCGCCTGGAGGGCGTGATCGGCTACCGCGACATCGCCGACACCCAGGCGATGATCGAGACGGCGAAAACCCACAGCCACGCCGTGGTCATCGGCGGCGGCCTGCTCGGCCTGGAGGCGGCCAACGGTCTCAAGCAGCGCGGCATGGAAGTCACCGTGGTGCACCTGTCCGACTGGCTGCTGGAGCGCCAGCTCGACCGCACCGCCGGCAAGCTGCTGCAGTCGGCCCTGGAGGCGCGCGGCATCCGCTTCCGCCTGAACACCGTCACCGACGAGCTGGTGGACAACGGCGACGGCCGCGTCTGCGCCGTACAGTTCAAGGACGGCGACGTGGTGGCCGCCGACCTGGTGGTGATGGCCGCCGGCATCCGCCCCAACACCGAACTGGCGGAAAGCGCCGGCATCCCCTGCAACCGCGGCATCCTGGTCAACGACACCCTGCAGACCTACGACCCGCGCATCTACGCCATCGGCGAATGCGCCAGCCACCGCGGCATCGCCTACGGCCTGGTGGCGCCGCTGTTCGAGCAGGCCAAGGTCTGCGCCAACCACCTGGCCCAGTTCGGCTTCGCCAGCTACAAGGGCTCGGTGGTCTCCACCAAGCTCAAGGTCACCGGCATCGACCTGTTCTCCGCCGGCGACTTCATGGGTGGCGAAGGCACCGAGACCATCACCCTCTCCGACCCCATCGGCGGCGTCTACAAGAAGCTGGTGATCAAGGACGACGTGCTGGTCGGCGCCTGCCTGTACGGCGACACCGCCGACGGCGGCTGGTACTTCCGGCAGATCCGCGAGAACCACAACGTGGCGCAGGTCCGCGACCACCTGATGTTCGGCGAGAGCAGCCTGGGCGACGCCGGCCACCAGGGCCAGAGCAGCGCCGCGAGCATGCCCGACAGCGCCGAGGTGTGCGGCTGCAACGGCGTCTGCAAGGGCACCATAGTCAAAGCCATCCAGGAGAACGGCCTGTTCAGCGTCGACGAGGTGAAGAAGCACACCAAGGCGGCCAGCAGCTGCGGCTCCTGCGCCGGGCTGGTGGAACAGATCCTGATCAGCACCGTGGGCGGCGCGGCGGACGTCAAGCCCAAGAGCGAGAAGGCCATCTGCGGCTGCAGCGAGCTCAACCACGGCCAGGTGCGCAAGGCCATCCGCGAGCACCACCTGACCTCCATGGCCGAGGCCATGCGCTTCATGGACTGGAGCACGCCCAACGGCTGCGCCACCTGCCGCCCGGCGCTGAACTACTACCTGATCTCCACCTGGCCGGGCGAGGCCAGGGACGATCCGCAGTCGCGCCTGATCAACGAGCGCGCCCACGCCAACATCCAGAAGGACGGCACCTACTCGGTGGTGCCGCGCATGTGGGGCGGCGTGACCAACCCGGCCGAGCTGCGGCGCATCGCCGACGTCGCCGACAAGTACCAGGTGCCCATGGTCAAGGTCACCGGCGGCCAGCGCATCGACCTGCTGGGGGTGCGGAAGGAAGACCTGCCGGCGATCTGGAAGGATCTCGACATGCCTTCCGGGCACGCCTACGGCAAGTCCATCCGCACCGTGAAGACCTGCGTGGGCAGCGAGTTCTGCCGCTTCGGCACGCAGAACTCCACCCAGCTGGGCATCGACCTGGAGCACGACCTGTTCAACATGTGGTCGCCGCACAAGGTCAAGCTCGCCGTCTCCGGCTGCCCGCGCAACTGCGCCGAGGCCGGCATCAAGGACATCGGCATCATCGGCGTGGACTCCGGCTGGGAGCTGTACATCGGCGGCAACGGCGGCATCAAGACCGAGGTGGCGGAGTTCTTCGTCAAGCTCAAGAGCGCCGACGAGGTCCGCGAGTACAGCGGCGCCTTCCTCCAGCTCTACCGCGAGGAAGCCTTCTACCTGGAGCGCACCGTGCACTACCTGCAGCGCGTGGGCATGGAGCACATCAGGAAGGCCGTGCTGGAGGACGCCGAGAACCGCAAGGCGCTCAACGCCCGCCTGCAGTACGCCCTGTCGCTGGAACAGGACCCCTGGCAGCAGCGCATCGAGCAGCCGCAGCTGAAGAAGGAATTCGAGCGCATCGCGCTCAAGCAACTGGAAACGGCCTGACCGCCCTCGGGAGAACAGCATGAACTGGCAAGACATCTGCGCCCTGGAAGACATCCAGCCGCTGGGCTCGCGCGTGATCGCCGGCCCCCGCGGCGACATCGCCCTGTTCCGCACCGCCGACGACGAGGTCTTCGCCCTCGACGACCGCTGCCCGCACAAGGGCGGGCCGCTGTCCCAGGGCCTGATCTTCGGCAAGCGGGTGGCCTGCCCGCTGCACAACTGGCAGATCGAGCTGGACAGCGGCAACGCCGTGGCCCCCGACGTCGGCTGCGCCCACCGCCACTCGGTGAAGGTGGAGAACGGCCGCGTACTGCTGGCCCTGAAAGACCTGGCCGCCTGCGCCTGAAGCGGCCGCGACACGGGAGAGCCCCATGAGCGAACGCCAAGTCACCGCCAGCACCTGCTGCTACTGCGGGGTGGGTTGCGGCGTCCTGATCGAGCACGACGGCGAGCGCATCCTCGGCGTGCGCGGCGACCCGCAGCACCCGGCCAACCTCGGCCGCCTGTGCAGCAAGGGCTCCAGCCTGCACCTCACTGGCGACCGCGCGGCCCGCGCACTCTACCCCGAGCTGCGCCTGGGCAAGGCCCTGGCGCGCGCCCGGGTGGACTGGGACAACGCCCTGGAGCACGCCGCCGGGGTGTTCGCCGAGACCATCCGCGAGCACGGCCCGGACAGCGTGGCCTTCTACGTATCCGGGCAACTGCTCAGCGAGGACTACTACGCCTTCAACAAGCTGGCCCGCGCCCTGGTCGGCAGCAACAACATCGACAGCAACTCGCGGCTGTGCATGTCCTCGGCGGTGGTCGGCTACAAGCGCAGCCTCGGCGCCGACGCCCCGCCCTGCTGCTACGAGGACCTGGAGCAGAGCGACTGCGTGCTGATCGCCGGCAGCAACATGGCCTACGCCCACCCGGTGCTGTTCCGCCGGCTGGAGGCGGCCAAGGCGGCGCGGCCGCAGATGAAGGTGATCGTCATCGACCCGCGGCGCACCGACACCTGCGAGCTGGCCGACCTGCACCTGGCCATCCAGCCCGGCACCGACGTGGCACTGTTCCACGGCATCCTCCACCTGCTGCTGTGGGAGGGCTGGGTCGACCGCGCCTACATCGAGGCGCACACCCAGGGCTTCGACGAACTGAAGAACCTGGTGCGCGACTACGGCCCGCTGGCGGTGGCGGAAATCTGCGGCATCGCCGTGGAGGATTTGCAGCGCTGCGCCGAGTGGATCGGCCGCACGCCCAGCTTCCTGTCGCTGTGGTGCATGGGCCTGAACCAGTCCAGCGCCGGCAGCGCCAAGAACAGCGCGCTGATCAACCTGCACCTGGCCACCGGGCAGATCGGCCGCCCCGGCGCCGGGCCCTTCTCCCTCACCGGCCAGCCCAACGCCATGGGCGGCCGCGAGACCGGCAGCCTGGCCAACCTGCTGCCCGGCCACCGCGACGCCGGCGATGCCGCGCACCGCGCCGAGGTGGCGGACTACTGGGGCGTCGAGGCGCTGCCGGAAGCCCCCGGGTTGACCGCCATCGAACTCTTCGAGGCTGTGCGCACAGGAAGCGTCAAGGCGCTGTGGATCGCCTGCACCAACCCCGCGCAATCCCTGCCGGACCAGCAGCGCGTGCGCGAAGCGCTCCAGGCCTGCCCCTTCGTGGTGGTGCAGGAAGCCTTCGCCACCAGCGAGACCTGCCGCTACGCCGACCTGCTGCTGCCGGCCGCCAGCTGGGGCGAGAAGGAAGGCACCGTGACCAACTCCGAGCGCCGCGTCAGCCACGTGCGCCGCGCCGTGCCGGCCCCCGGCGAGGCCCGCGCCGACTGGTCCATCGCCTGCGACTTCGCCCGCCGCCTGGAGCGCCGGCTGCGCCCCGGCCGGCCGAGCCTGTTCGACTTCGCCGGGCCCCAGGCGCTGTTCGACGAATACCGCCCGCTCACCCGGGGCCGCGACCTCGACATGGGCGGCATCAGCTACGCCCTGCTGGACGCGCGCGGCCCGCAGCAATGGCCGTTGCCCGAGGGCAGCGGCCAGGGCCTCAAGCGCCTGTACGCCGACGGCAACTTCGCCACCGCCAACGGCCGCGCGCGCTTCGTCGCCGAGGCCTACCGCGCGCCGAAGGAGCGCCGCGAAGCGCGCTACCCGCTGACCCTCAACACAGGCCGATTGCGCGACCAGTGGCACGGCATGACCCGCACCGGCACCGCCGCCAGCGCCTTCGGCCACGTCGAGGAAGCCTGCCTGGGCCTGCACCCGGCGGAGCTGCGCCGGCGGCGCCTGGAGGACGGCCAGCTGGTGCGCCTGAG
Organism: Pseudomonas sp. JH-2; assembly: GCF_036231725.1. Taxonomy (NCBI): domain Bacteria; kingdom Pseudomonadati; phylum Pseudomonadota; class Gammaproteobacteria; order Pseudomonadales; family Pseudomonadaceae; genus Pseudomonas; species Pseudomonas sp. JH-2. The sequence continues at coordinate 88,025 of NZ_JAZAQP010000025.1, forward strand.
CAGCCGCCGCGGCAGCCTGGTGCTGCCGGTGCAGGCCGACGCCAGCCTGCTGCCCGGCCAGGCGTTCCTGCCCATGCACTGGGGCGAGCGCTTCCTCAAGGGCCTGGGGGTGAACGCCCTGACCCTGCCGGCCTTCGACCCGCTGTCGCGGCAGCCGGAACTCAAGCACGCCGCGGTGGAAGTCGCCGCCGTCGAACTGCCCTGGCAGTTCTATGCCCTGGTGGAAGGCGAGGTGCAGCAGCGCTTCGAGGCCCTGCGCCCGCTGTTCGACGCCCTGGACTACGCCAGCTTCACCCTGGTGGGCCGCGAGCGCCCTGCCCTGCAGGTTCGCGCCGCCCACGCCGAGGCACCGGCGGCCGGCTGGTTGCAGCAGGTCGATGCGCTGCTCGACCTGCTCGACGGCCCGCTGCTGGCCTACGACGACCCGCGCCGCGTCCAGGGCAAGCGGGTGCGCCTGGACAACGGCCGCATCGGCGGCCTGCGCCTGGCCGGCAGCAGCATCGCCAGCGATTGGCTCAAGGCGCTGTGGCTGTCCGGCGAAAGCGACGCCGACCTGCGCCGCAAGCTGCTCGCCCCGCCCGGTGCGCAGACCGCTGCGGCCAGCGACAAGACCCTGTGCAACTGCAGGAACGTGCGCCTGAGCCAGGTGCGCGAAGGCATCGTCCGCGGGCTGGACCTGGACGGCCTGAAGCGCGAGCTGGGCTGCGGCAGCCAATGCGGTTCCTGCGTTCCCGAAATACGGCGGTTGCTGGCCAGCGAAGCCGGCGCCCTGGCCGCCAATGCCTGAGGAGATGAAGATGAGCGGAAAAGTCTGGTTGATCGGCGCCGGCCCCGGCGACCCGGAACTGCTGACGCTGAAGGCCGTTCGCGCGCTGTCCGGCGCGCAGGTGGTGCTGCTCGACGACCTGGTCAACCCACAGCTGCTGGAGCATTGCCCGGCGGCGCGGGTGGTGCGCGTGGGCAAGCGCGGCGGCTGCCGCTCCACGCCCCAGGACTTCATCCAGCGCCTGATGCTGCGCTATGCCCGCCAGGGCTACCGCGTGGTGCGCCTGAAAGGCGGCGACCCCTGCATCTTCGGCCGCGGTGGCGAGGAAGCCGCCTGGCTGGAAGCCCGCGGCATCGCCTGCGAACTGGTCAACGGCATCACTGCCGGGCTGGCCGCCGCCACCACCTGCGGCATTCCCCTGACCCTGCGCGGCATCAGCCGCGGCGTCAGCCTGGTCACCGCGCACACCCAGGACGACAGCGAGCCGAACTGGGCGGCGCTGGCCCGGGCCGGCACCACCCTGGTGGTCTACATGGGCGTGGCGCGCCTGACGGAAGTCCGCGACGGCCTGCTGGCGGGCGGCATGCGCCGGGGCATGCCGGTGGCGATGATCGAGAACGCCTCGCTGCCGCAACAACGCGAATGCCGCAGCAGCCTGGCCGCGATGCTCGAAGACGCCGCCGCCTTCGGCCTGCGCAGCCCGGCCATCCTGGTGATCGGCGAGGTGGCCGCCGAGGCCGCCCAGGCGCTGGCGCGCAGCGCCTGAACGCAATGCCGTTCATCGGGATGACGCCTGCGTTCAGCGAAGGCGCCCAAGCCTGGCTCCGCCCCCTCTCCCCAACCCTCTCCCGCAAGCGGGAGAGGGGGCTGTCCTGAGTGGCCGGGAAATAAGGCGCCCTCCTTTTCCCTCATCATTCCCACGAACACCGTAGGGCGAATAACCGTTCGCGGTTATCCGCCGTTGACCGTGCCACCGGGGCGTCCGGCGCGGCCGGCGAATCCAATCGCGGACGGAGTCCGCTCCTACGCCCGTGCTTCCTGGAACCGTAGGAGCGGACTCTGTCCGCGATTCGGCGGATAACGCCGTAGGCGTTATGCGCCCTACGTGGGAACCCGGGAGCTTCGCGGTTTCGCCTCACGCCGAACGGTCCCCTCTCCCGCTTGCGGGAGAGGGTTAGGGAGGGGGAGCGGAGCCAGGGTTCGCGAGCAAGCTCGCTCCTACGAAGAGCACGCCAGTTCTTGCTCTGGTTTTTGGATTTCCAGAGAAACATCCAAGCGCACCGGAACGCCCCTTCAGAAGGCCGAGCGAAACCGGCGCTCAGGAGGTCATGCGACATGGATGTCGCGAGAGCCCCGATCAGCACAGGGACGTGCTGTCGGGGCGGGCCTCCGTGGCGGGGGAATTCGCGAGGGTAGCCCGGCTTCATCGGGCCCGTATGCGGGGCAAGCCTTTTTGGTTACTTTTGTGGCGTTTGACAAAAGTGACTCGCCCGAGGGGGCGAAACGAGAGACATCAACGCACTCGGAGCGGCGCGCTACACCCAAACAAGACGTCTCTGGCTTCCGGCGCTCCAAGCACCCGAACGGGCTTTCCACAGGCAAAGAAAAACCCGGCCTAGGCCGGGTTTTTCCTGGAACTCAGACCAATTACTGCTGCTTGGCCTGGGCTTCCACTTCGGCTTCTACGCGACGGTTGACCGCGCGGCCTTCAGCGGTGGCGTTGTCGGCAACCGGACGGCTCTCGCCGTAGCCAACTGCGTTCACGCGGCCGCCTTCCACACCGTACTCGTTGACCAGTACGTCACGAACGGCGTTGGCACGACGCTCGGACAGTTTCTGGTTGTAGGCGTCGGTGCCGACGGAGTCGGTGTGGCCTTCAACGGTGGTGCTGGTGGACGGGTACTGCTTCATGAAGTCAGCCAGGTTCTTGATGTCAGCGTAGCTGTTCTCTTTGACCTTGGACTTGTCGAAGTCGAATTTCACGTCCAGCTGGACGCGGACGACTTCAGCGACGGCCGGGCAGCCGTTGGCGTCAACGGTGACGTTGGCCGGGGTGTTCGGGCACTTGTCGACGTTGTCGCAGACGCCGTCGTGGTCTTCGTCGGAGCAGACTTCGGCAACCGGTTCCGGAGCCGGGGCAGCCTTGCCACCGCCGAAGTTCATGCCGACGCCGACGCCAGCCATCCACTCGCCCTGGTGGCCGTTGTCACGCTTCTCCAGGCCGTACTGGCCGTCGAGGCTGGCCTTGGCGAAGAAGTTCTCGGTGAAGTAGTACTTCAGGCCGGCGCCGATGTTGGCCATGGTCAGGTTCTGACGGCTGCCGTTTTCGCTGTTGACGTTGGTCAGGCTCTGGTGGCCCAGGCCGGCGGACACGTACGGACGCAGGCCAACACCCGGGGTGCCGAAGTGGTAGATGGCGTCCAGGGAGGCCAGGTTGCCATGGACCTTCTTGTTGCCGGACTCGTAGGTGCCACGAATGTCGTGGTACTCACCGTAGGACAGAGCCAGCTCGACGTCGTCGGTCAGGAAGTAGCCGACGGAACCGCCGTACAGGTCGCCGTTCTTCATGTTGCGGGTGCTGTCAGTGAAGTAGCGCTTGCCGAAGGCTTCGGCTTCTACAGCGCCTTGGCCTTGAGCGAAAGCATTCACGGCGGAAGCGGCGATCATGGAGCCGATCACGACGCCCAGGGTGTTCTTCAGTTTCATCCGTTAAATCCCCATCTTGGTGGTCAGTAAGCCGATGACTGCCCACAAAAGGCAGGCCATACAACTTGCGGGCAAGTTTATCAGAACTTGCGAATTAGAGAGACAACATTTGCCCAACTATGTTTCGGATATTCCCGAAAACTTTTCACGGAGCCGATCGAGTGCCCGCTTGTATCGCATCTTGGTCGCACTCAGGCCCATGTGCATGATGTCGGCGATCTCCTGGAATTCCAGCTCTGCGACAAATCGTAGCACCAGGATTTCCCGATCAATGGGGTTGACATATACCAGCCATCGGTCCAGGCCACCCCGCTCCTCGACCTTCGGCGCCTTCTCCTCGGAGGCCTCCTCGATCGGGTCCAGACTCAGCGCATCGAGCAGGCGGCGCTTTCGTCTTTCCTTGCGATATTGGGTAATGCACTCGTTGTAAGTGATGCTATACAACCAAGTTTTGAACTTCGATTTGCCCTCGAAGTTCTTCAGGCCATACAGCACCTTCAGCATCACTTCCTGGCACACGTCATCGGCGTCCCGATCGTTGCCCAGATAGCGCGCGCAGACGTTGAACAGCGTGCGCTGGTATCGGCGCATCAGCTCCTCGTACGCCCGGGTGACGTGGAACAGCTCGTCATGGGCGCGCTCCACCAGCTCCTCGTCGGTCAGCTGGCGCGGGTCGTAGCGCTGGGACAATGGTTGCGGCTTGTTCAAGTCGGGTCGGGCCAGGTCATGTCGGCCGCCGACGCGGCTTTCGCGAAGCGGCGTCGGCGTTGCACGGGATCATCTCAGCGGCTGGTCACACGGCGCTCGAGGAGCACGCGGTTGGCAATGGACACCAACTCGCCCTCATCAGTCATCAGAATAGTCTTGATGGTGCCGATTTCTTCGATGATGCCTTCGACATCGTCCACTTTCACCTCTTGCCCGACCTGGTACAGCTCGCGCACGTAGATGCCGGCGATGATCTGCCCGGCGATCTCCCGGCTGCCCAGGCCCAGGGCCAGGGCGGCGGCGAGGCCGACGGTGATCAGCACGATGGCGATGATGTAGTTGAGCAGGTCGGTCTTGACCTCGAGCTGGCCGATGGCCACCGAGATGCTGATGATGATCACCAGCCACTGGGCCACGCGGCCCAGGCCGCCGGCGTATTCCAGGCCGACGCCTTCGGCGGCGCCGCGCACCACGCTGTTGAGCAGTTGCGCCAGGAGCACGCCGACGATCAGCACCAGGGCCGCGCCGAACACCTTGGGCAGGTACAGGGCGAGCACGTCGAGGGTGGCGGAGACGCGCTGCAGGCCGAGGGACTCGGCGGCGGACACCAGGAACACCAGCAGCACGAACCAGTAGACGATCTTGCCCACCAGGGTCGAGACCGGCACCTGGATGCCCACGCGGGCCATCAGCTTGGTCAGGCCGGTGCCGCCCATCAGGCGGTCCAGGCCGAGCTTGGCCAGCAGCTTGGACAGCAGGGTGTCGAGCAGCTTGGCCACGACGAAGCCCAGCAGTACCACCACCAGGGCGCCGAGCAGGTTCGGGATGAACCCGGCGAGCTTGCCCCACAGGGTGTTCATGGCGGTGAGCAGGCTTTGCGTCCAGATATCGAATTGCATCTTCAGTCGGCCTTGTCAGCGGAAGGGGCGGAATTCTGCGTGCGCCGGGACACCGGCGCAAGGTGGGCGGCACCGCGGCTCACGCCCAGGCTCAGGGCTTCCAGCCAGTGGCCCATGAGGCTGAACAGATCGCCGGCGCCGACCTGGCGGTTGGCGGTCTTCAGCACGCGACCCAGGCGCGCGTCGTCCTCCGGCGCCTGGGCCGGCATGCGCAGCAGGTTGCGCAGGGATTCTTCGAACGGGTCGTGCATGCACAGCTCTCCTTCGTGTGCTGCCTTGACGCGGCACAGGCACCGGAAGTCACATCACAGCCAGCGCAGGCGGCGGAAGACCCACCACTGGAAACCGGCCACCCCGACCAGCAGCACGCAGGCGATGGGAAAGCCGTAGGGCGCGCTGGAACCGGGAATACCGCCGACATTGATGCCCAGCAGCCCGGTGATGAAACTCATGGGCAGGAAAAAGCCGGTGATGATACCAAGAATGTACATGGTCTTGTTCATCCGCTCGGTGATCCGCCGGTGCTCGGCCTCCTGGATCAGCGAGATGCGCTCGCGCACCAGCTCCAGTTCTTCGAGGTTGCGCGTCAGGCGGTTGTACAGCTCATTCCAGTAGTCGGCATCGTCGGCCAGCGTCCAGGACAGCTTGATCCGCGTCAGTTGCGCGTAGATGTCACGCTGCGGCGCCAGGTAGCGCCGCAGGCCCGCGGAGCGCCGGCGCAGGGCGCGCAGCTCGGCCTGGTCGGGCACGTTGCGCTCATCTTCCTCGATGGCCTCCTCCATGGCGTCGAGTTCGTCGGCCAGGCCGCCGATCAGGGTATCGATGCGGTCGGTGAGGTAGTGCGCCAGGCTCAGCACCAGTTCCGAGGCGTTCTTCGGGCCGCGCCCGGCGGCCAGGTCGGTGCGCAGGTCGGCCACCGCCTTGAGCGGGCGCAGGCGCAGGGAGATCACCCGCTGCTTCTCGGCGAACACCCGCAGCGAGACCATGTCCTCGGGCACCGCGCCGGGGTTGAGGTTGACGCCGCGCAGGAACAGCAGCAGGCGTTCGGCGCCCAGGTCCAGCAGGCGCGGGCGGGTCGCCTCCTCCAGCAGCAGGTCGCAGGTGAACTCGTTCAAACCGCTGGATTCGCGCAGCCAGGACTGCGCCTCGGGGACGCCGCGGTCCCAGTGCACCCAGAGGCTTTCCTCGGGCTTGAGGTCGATCAGGTGCAGCTCCGCGCGGCTGATCTGCCGGCCACCGCCGCGGCCATCGAGGACGTAGCCATAGATGAGCCCGCGCTCGGTTCCGCTTTCGTATTGCTGCATTACGTGTTCCATGAGGTGCCGGGCGCCGCCGGCAGGTGCGACCATTGACCGGCGAAGGCGCCCGGCGTTCAGCTCACTCGGGCATTTTCAGAGCCTGGGGGGAGACGATGATGCCGTTGTTGTCGGCATAGACGAACTCGCCCGGGCGGAAGGTGATGCCGCCGAAGGTCACGGCCACGTTGAGGTCGCCGATGCCGCGCTTATCGGTTTTCATCGGGTGGCTGGCCAGGGCCTGCACGCCCAGGTCGGTCTGCGCGATCACGTCGACGTCGCGGATGCAGCCGTAGACCACGATGCCTTCCCAACCGTTCTTCGCCGCCTTCTCGGCCAGCATGTCGCCCAGCAGCGCGCGGCGCAGGGAACCGCCGCCGTCGACCACCAGCACCTTGCCCTTGCCGTCCTTGTCGACCTGGTCCTTGACCAGGGAGTTGTCCTCGAAGCACTTGATGGTGACGATTTCGCCGCCGAAGGAGTCGCGACCGCCGAAGTTGCTGAACATGGGCTCGACGACCTGGACCAGGTCGGGGTAGGCGTCGCACAGATCAGGGGTGACGTATTGCATGGAGAGACTCCTTGGAGTGTCGGGATGAACGGGCAGCGGACCGGCAAAGCGGCGATGACGCCCGGAATGACCGGAACCTGGCTTGGCGCCACAGTCTAGCGACTGTCACGCCATCCGCCTACGCCCGCCGCCCTGCCCCGCGGCTTTGCGGCCGCCAGGCGGACAAGGTAGGAGCGCGCCCTGCGCGCGAAATCGCGGGCAGGGCCCGCTCCTACAGGCTGCCGGGAAACACGGTATTGCTCCCCCGTAGGAGCGGACCTTGTCCGCGATAGCCGGAGGTTCAGGCGCGATTCGCGGATGAGATCCGCTCCTACGC
>NZ_JAZAQP010000026.1:0-94972 GCF_036231725.1 Pseudomonas sp. JH-2
GGCCGCCCTGCGCCTGAACATCCCGGTGGTGTTCGTCTCCGGCGGGCCGATGGAAGCCGGCAAGACCAAGCTGGCCAACCATGGCCTGGACCTGATCGACGCCATGGTCGCGGCCGCCGACGACAGCTGCTCCGACGAGAAGGTCGCCGAGTACGAGCGCAGCGCCTGCCCCACCTGCGGCTCCTGCTCCGGCATGTTCACCGCCAACTCGATGAACTGCCTGGTGGAGGCCCTGGGCCTGGCCCTGCCGGGCAACGGCACCACCCTGGCCACCCACGCCGACCGCGAGCAGCTGTTCCTGCGCGCCGGGCGCCTGGCCGTGGAGCTGTGCCAGCGCTACTACGGCGAAGGCGACACCTCGGTGCTGCCGCGCAGCATCGCCAACGTGCTCGCCTTCGAGAACGCCATGAGCCTGGACATCGCCATGGGCGGCTCGACCAACACCATCCTGCACCTGCTGGCCGCCGCCCAGGAAGGCGCGGTGCCCTTCGACCTGCGCGACATCGACCGCCTGTCGCGCAAGGTGCCGCAGCTGTGCAAGGTGGCGCCGAACATCCAGAAGTACCACATGGAAGACGTGCACCGCGCCGGCGGCATCTTCTCCATCCTCGGCGAACTGGCCCGCGGCGGCCTGCTGCACACCGAGGTGCCGACCGTGCACAGCCCTTCGATGAAGGACGCCATCGCCGAGTGGGACATCACCCAGACCTGCGACGAGCGGGTGCACACCTTCTTCCAGGCCGGCCCGGCCGGCATCCCCACCCAGACCGCGTTCAGCCAGAACACCCGCTGGCCGAGCCTGGACGACGACCGCAAGAACGGCTGCATCCGCAGCGTCGAGCACGCCTACTCCGCCGAGGGCGGCCTGGCCATGCTGTACGGCAACATCGCCCTGGACGGCTGCGTGGTGAAGACCGCCGGCGTGGACGAATCCCTCTACGTGTTCGAAGGCAGCGCGAGGATATTCGAGAGCCAGGACGCGGCGGTGAAGGGCATCCTCGCCGACGAAGTGAAGCCGGGCGACATCGTCATCATCCGCTACGAAGGCCCGAAGGGCGGCCCGGGCATGCAGGAGATGCTCTACCCCACCAGCTACCTGAAGTCCAAGGGCCTGGGCAAGCAATGCGCCCTGCTCACCGACGGCCGCTTCTCCGGCGGCACCTCGGGCCTGTCCATCGGCCACGTTTCCCCGGAGGCCGCCGCCGGCGGCGCCATCGGCCTGGTGCGGGACGGCGACCGCATCCTCATCGACATCCCCAACCGCAGCATCGACCTGCTGGTCGGCGACGAGGAACTGGCCGCCCGCCGCGTCGAGCAGGACGGCAAGGGCTGGAAGCCGGCGCAGCCCCGCGCGCGCAAGGTCAGCAGCGCGCTAAAGGCCTACGCGCTGCTGGCAACCAGTGCCGACAAGGGCGCAGTACGCAACAGGGCGCTACTGGAGGACTGAACATCCACCCCGGCGCCTTGCAAGCCTGGAAGCCGGTGATAGAGTTCTCTCAGGAGATGGCATTCTCCGTTAACCGCTGACACGTTCAGCTGATGATGCCTACCGAACCCGCGAAGGCGGGGGCGGTAGGCATTTTCGTATCTACCGCCCCACCTCGCTCAGGTCGTTCCCCCGCCAGCCTCGCTTCGCCGTACGGCACCGGCTGGCTCCGTCACCTGGAGGTACAAGTGGGCACTCCCATGCATGAAGACGCAGCGTGGTCATCGTCGGTGACCAGCCTGGTTTCCGATGACCTGGACGCATTTCTCCAGGCGCTTCCGGCGCACCACGTACTGCTGAAGATCACCTACCCCGCCGCAGCGCAGATCGCCCGCGAGCAACAAGAGCACGTGGCACGGCTGCTGTTCACCCAGGGGCTGAAGCGCTCCGCCCTGCTGGTCGAAAGCGGCGCGCAATGCCTGGTTTTCTCCGAGCCCCGCGAGGCCTGGGATACCTACTGCTGCCTGCGCTTCGCCAGCCTGGCCCTGGAGGTGCGCATCTATCGTGTCGGCTTCTATCGGGAGGCATTGGCCGAGCGACGTGCCCGGGATACGGCACTGTCCCCGCCCGCGCCCTACCGCCTGCCCGCATCGATCGTCGACGGCACGGGGAGCCCGACATGAGCGAGACACTGGGAACCCCGTCGACGGATTCGCAGCCCGGCCCGGACCCGGAGCTGCAGCGGCTAGCCGCCGGCCTGCTGCACAAGGCCGGCATCCAGATCAACGGCCAGCGCCCCTGGGACATGCAGGTGCTGCGCCCGCGCGTGTTCGAGCGCGCGCTGGCCCAGGGCAGCCTGGGCCTGGGCGAAAGCTACATGGACGGCGACTGGGACGCGCAGCACCTGGACGAGTTCTTCCACCGCCTGCTGCGCGCCCGCCTGGACCAGGAGGTCCGGCCCTGGCGCCTGCTCGCCCACGTCCTGCGCTACCGCCTGCTGAACCTGCAGAACAGCCGCCGCGCCTGGCAGGTGGGCCGGCGCCACTACGACCTGGGCAACGAACTCTACCGGGCCATGCTCGACTCGCGCATGACCTACAGCTGCGGCTACTGGGAAACCGCCAGCACCCTGGAGCAGGCCCAGGAGGCCAAGCTGGAGCTGATCTGCCGCAAGCTGCGGCTGGAGCCGGGCATGCGCCTGCTGGACATCGGCTGCGGCTGGGGCAGCCTGATGGCCTATGCCGCCCAGCACCACGGCGTGGAATGCGTGGGCGTGACCGTGTCCCAGGAGCAGGCGAACTGGGCCAGCGACCGCTACCGCGACCTGCCGGTGGAGTTCCGCCTGCAGGACTACCGCACCCTGACCGGCAGGTTCGACCGCATCGCCAGCGTCGGCATGTTCGAGCACGTCGGCCACAAGAACCACCGCGCCTTCATGCAGGTGGCCCAGCGCTGCCTGGCCGACGACGGCCTGTTCCTGCTGCACACCATCGGCAAGAACACCCGCCACGGGCGGCCCGACCCATGGATCGACCGCTACATCTTCCCCAACGGCGACCTGCCCTCCATCGGCCAGCTCGGCGACGCCGCCGACGGCCTCTTCGTGGTCGAGGACCTGCACAACTTCGGCGCCTGCTACGACCGCACGCTCATGGCCTGGCACGCCAACTTCGAAGCGGCCTGGCCGCGTTTCTCGGCGCTGGGCGAGCGCTTCCGGCGCATGTGGCGCTACTACCTGCTGTCCTGCGCCGGCGCCTTCCGCGCCCGCGATATCCAGCTGTGGCAGTGGGTGCTGTCCAGGCGCGGGGTGGCCGGCGGCTACCTGCGCCCGCAGTTGTGAGGGGCCCCCTCATGCATTCGAACGAACCAAGGAGAGCGGCATGGCCATCCTGATCCAGCAGATAGACGCCCGGGAAATCCTCGACTCCCGCGGCAACCCCACGGTGGAGGTCGACGTGACCCTGGAGGACGGCGCCCGCGGGCGCGCCTCGGTGCCCTCGGGGGCCTCCACCGGCAAGCACGAGGCGGCGGAACTGCGCGACTGCGACCCGGCGCGCTACGCCGGCAAGGGCGTGCTGCGCGCGGTGCACAACATCCGCGGCGAAATCGCCCCGCTGCTGCGCGGCCACGACGCCAGCGAGCAGACGGCGGTCGACCTGGCGATGCTGCAGTGCGACGGCACGCCGAACAAGGCGCGCCTGGGCAGCAACGCCATCCTCGGCGTCAGCCTGGCGGTGGCCCGCGCGGCGGCGGCGGCGGCCGGCATGCCGCTGTTCCGCTACCTCGGCGGCGACCAGGCCAGGCGCATGCCGGTGCCCATGTTCAACGTGCTCAACGGCGGCGTGCACGCCCACTGGCAGGGCACCGACTTCCAGGAATTCATGATCGTCCCCTCCGGCGCCGGCAGCTTCCGCGAGGCGCTGCGCTGGGGCGCGGAAATCTACCGGCAGCTGCGCACCCTGCTGGAGGCCAGGGGCTTCTCCACCTCGGTGGGCGACGAAGGCGGCTTCGCCCCGCCGCTGAAGTACAACGCCGAGGCCCTCGACCTGCTGATGAAAGCCATCGAGGCCGCCGGCTACCGCCCCGGCGAGCAGGTCCAGCTGGCCATCGACCCGGCGCCCAGCGCCCTCTACGAGAACGGCTTCTACCGCCTGCACAGCGAAGGCCGCCTGCTGGACGCCGACGAGATGATCGGGCTGTACGCCGACTGGGTGGAACGCTACCCCATCGTGGTGCTGGAAGACGGCCTGGCCGAGGACGACTGGGAAGGCTGGAAGCGCCTGACCGAGGCGCTGGGCCAGCGCATCGAGCTGGTCGGCGACGACCTCTTCGTGACCAGCGCCGAACGCATCCGCCGCGGCATCCGCGAACGCACCGCCAATGCCGTGCTGATCAAGCCCAACCAGATCGGCACCCTCAGCGAAACCCGCACCACCGTGCTGCTGGCCCACAACAACGGCTGGGGCGCGATGGTCTCGCACCGCAGCGGCGAGACCGTCGACAGCTTCATCGCCGACCTCACCGTGGCCTTCGGCACCGGCCACCTGAAGGCCGGCGCGCCCTGCCGCGGCGAGCGGGTGGAGAAGTACAACCAGTTGCTGCGCATCGAGGAAATGCTCGGCGGCACCGCCCACTACGCCGGCCGCCAGGCCTTCGTCCACTAAAGGGGCAAAGGGGCGCCTCGCGCCCCCGCGCCACCCGAGCAGAGGTGAAGCATGAGCGCCGCCGACCGTCTGGCCGCCCCGGAATCGATCGCCGAACGCATCCTCCGGCATTTCCGGGTGGCCCTGGAGGAGCGCGGCTACCGCGCCGACCCTCAGCAGCAACACGCCATCGAGCACCTGGCCAACTGGCTGGAACACTTCCTCCAGGCCCGCCACGCCTGGTTCCACAAGCCCACCGCCGGCGTCTACCTGTGGGGCGACGTGGGCCGCGGCAAGAGCTTCGTGATGGACGCCTTCTTCGCCGCGGCCCCGCTGCAGGCCAAGCGGCGCGTGCACTTCCACGCCTTCCTGGACGAAATGCAGGCGCGCCTGCAGGCCTTCGCCGGCCAGGCCGAACCGCTGGCGAAGAGCGCCCGCTGCATCGCCGGGGAAACCCGCCTGCTGTGCTTCGACGAATTCCACGTGCACGACATCGGTGACGCCATGCTGCTGGGGCCGATGCTGCAACAGCTGGTGGACCGCGGCGTCGGCCTGGTGTGCACCTCCAACTACCCGCCGGCCGGGCTGTGCGCGGACCCGCTGTACGGCGAGCGCCTGCGCCCCGTGGTCGGCTTGATCGAAAGCCGCTTCGAGGTGCTGGCGCTGGACAACGGCGAGGACTACCGGCGCCGGCTGACGCCGCTGGACGCCTGGGGCAGCTACCTGTGGCCCGCCACCGCCGACGACCCGGCGCCGCTGCGCGAGCGCTTCGGCCTGGGCCCGCAGGCCCGCTTCGACCAGGTGCTGCAGGTCAACCACCACCCGCTGTGCGTGCGCGCCCACGACGACGACCACGCCTGGCTCGACTTCGCCGAACTGTTCGAACGCCCGCACTCGGCGGCCGACTACCTGTGGCTGATCGAACGCTTCCCGTACCTGGCGGTCAGCGGCCTGGAACCGCTGCAGGGCTACCCCGACGACGTCGCCAGGCGCTTCCTGAACTTCATCGACATCGCCTACGACAAGCGCCTGAAGCTGCAGCTCTACGCCACGGTGCCGCTGGAACGGCTGGCCAGCGGCAGCACCACCCTGGACTTCGAGCGCACCCTCAGCCGCCTGCGGCAGATGACGCCGGTGCCGCTGGCGGCGGCTGCACCGTAGGGCGGATAACCGTTCGCGGTTATCCGCCGTTGGCCGTGCCACCGGGGCGTCCGGCGTGGCCGATGCCAATCGCGGACGGAGTCCGCTCCTACGCCCGTGCTTCCTGGAACCGCCGAGGTGCTCTTCGTAGGAGCGAGCTTGCTCGCGAACGGTGTTTCCCGGTGCCGTAGGTGCCGGGTTTAAGAGCCCCTCTCCCCAGCCCTCTCCCTGAAGGGAGAGGGGGCTAGTCCGTGCCGAGATAAGGAATGGTTTCAGCCGGAAACCACCTTGCTTGCCGGCTGACTCGGGAAAACCAGACCGCTCCGAACAGTCCCCTCTCCCTTCGGGGCGGGGCGCGCAGCCGAGGGTTAGGGAGAGGGAAAGGCGTCCAGCCAAAACACCGCAGTCACAGGTGAGCACCGTTCGCGAGCAAGCTCGCTCCTACGAAAAGCCGTGCGTCCTGGAACCGTAGGAGCGGACTCCGTCCGCGATCATGGCGGATAACGCCGTAGGCGTTATGCGCCCTACGCCAAGCCCTCCCATACCGTAGGGCGAATAACCGTTCGCGGTTATCCGCCGTTGGCCGTGCTACCGGGGCGTCCGGCGTGGCCGATGCCAATCGCGGACGGAGTCCGCTCCTACGCCCGTGCTTCCTGGAACCGCCGAGGTGCTCTTCGTAGGAGCGAGCTTGCTCGCGAACGGTGTTTCCCGGTGCCGTAGGTGCCGGGTTTAAGAGCCCCTCTCCCCAGCCCTCTCCCTGAAGGGAGAGGGGGCTAGTCCGTGCCGAGATAAGGAATGGTTTCAGCCGGAAACCACCTTGCTTGCCGGCTGACTCGGGAAAACCAGACCGCTCCGAACAGTCCCCTCTCCCTTCGGGGCGGGGCGCGCAGCCGAGGGTTAGGGAGAGGGAAAGGCGTCCAGCCAAAACACCGCAGTCACAGGTGAGCACCGTTCGCGAGCAAGCTCGCTCCTACGAAAAGCCGTGCGTCCTGGAACCGTAGGAGCGGACTCCGTCCGCGATCATCCGTCGTTGAAAACAGCCTCAACCCTCAGCCTTCACCCCGGCCAGATGGTAGGTCTCGTTGAGCCGGTGCAGCGTGAAGACGTCATTCTCCACGACCAACTCGTTGACGCAGCAAGGCTCCTGCTTCAGCCGCCAGTAGCGCGCCAGCGGCAGGCCCAGGGCCTGCAGCAGCAGGACGCGGTTGATGCTGTCGTGCCCCACCAGCACCAGTGTCTGCCCGGCATGTTGCCGCAACACCTCGCGCAACACACGGGTACCCCTGGCCAGCACGTCGGCCAGGCTCTCGCCATCGGGGATGGCCGCCAGGTCCGGCGCCTCCAGCCAGATGCGGTGCTCCTCCGGCCAGCGGGCGCGCACTTCGTCGTGGGTCAGGCCCTGCCACTGGCCGTAGTCGGTGTCGGCCAGGCCTTCCAGGGCCTGCGCCGGGGCGCCGGTGGCGCGGGCGATGGCGGCGCCGGTGTCGATGCAGCGCGACAGCGGGCTGGTGTAGATCGCCACCGGCTGCCAGCTTTCCGCGATGCGCCGGGCCACCGCCTCGGCCTGGCGCCGGCCCAGCGCCGACAGCGGCAGTTCGGCGCGGCCGCGGAAGCGCTCCGGGGCGATCCAGTCCACGTGGCCGTGGCGGGTCAGAATGATCCTTGTCATCGTCCTACTCCTGTCAGGTTCAGCAACGCAGGCTGGCAATGATGCGCTGCGGGTGGCTCAGCATATCCAGCGCCGAAAGGATGTCCAGGGCGACCAGGTCCGCCGAGCCGATGGCCACCGAGGAAGCGCCCTCCGGGCCGATCACCGCGATGCCCAGGGCCGACTGCTGCAACATGTAGCGGTCGTTGCTGCCGTTGCCGATGGCCACCACGCCGTGCAGGCCCAGGGTGCGCAGGTAGTCCTCCTTGGAAATGGCCTGGTCCTTCTCGGACAGCACCAGCAGGTTCACCTCCAGCGCCGCCAGTTCCGCCTCGGCGCTGCCGAAGGTGTCGCCGGTGACCACGTGCAGGGCCAGCTTCCGGCCCAGCACCTCCAGGCGCTCGGCCACCCCGTCGATCAGCCGGCCATCCACGGCCAGGGTGCCGTTGTAGTCGCAGATCATGTGTTTCAACTGCAAGCTGCCCACGCCGGGAATGTCGATCTGCAGCATGTCGTTTCCTCCTCCTGCCGCTCAGCCGCGGATGACCGTGACCGCGCAGGGCGCGTGGTCGATCACCTGGCGCGCCACCGAGCCCAGCAGCCAGCGCTCGAACCCCGAGTGGCCGCGGTGGCCGATGACGATGTGGTCGATGTGGTGCTCCTCGGCATAGCGCACGATCTGCTCGGCCGGGCGCCCCACCGAGACGTGGGTGGTCGGCCGCTCCTCCACCGGCATGCGGCTGTAGCCCAGCAGCTTGAAGGCGTGGTGGAAGTGCGTGCGGGAGCGCTCGATCACCGCCTCGGTCTCCACCTCGTCGCCGAACTCCGGCGGTTGCGCCACCGAGAGGATGTGCAGGCTGGCGCCAAAGCGCTCGGCCAGGTCGTTGGCGAAGTTCAGGGCCAGCTCCGCCGCCGTGGAAGCGTCGTAGGCCACCAGGATGCGCTTGATCATGCTTCACCTCCTCTGCGCCGCGTCTGCGGGCGCAAGTCGTCTTGGTGCGCAGGTTGCGGGGCTTGCGCCGGCGGGCCGGCGGCCTCCTCCGGGTCGTCCCTGGGCAGCAGGTGCCGGGGCAGGAAGAAGGCGTTGGCGATCAGCGTCGGCACCACCGCGCTGCCGATCACCGCGGCCACCAGCGCCGAGTACTGGCCCTGGTCGATCAGCCCGTGGGCCAGGCCGAACAGCGCCGAGATGGTGCCGAAGGTCAGCCCGGTGGACATCAGCAGGGTGGTGTAGGCCCCTTCCCGGCGCGGCGAGCCGTAGAACAGGCAGGTGGGGTACACGCCCACCAGCTTGGTGAGCATCTTCACCAGCAGCAGCAACACGAAGGCCGCGGGCGCCGCGGCCAGCGCCGGCAGCGACACCAGCGAGCCGGCGCGGATGAAGTAGAACGGCGTCAGCAGGCCGAAGGTCAGGGTGCGCAGGCGGCGGATCAGCGCGTGGTCCTTGCCCACGGTGCCGGCCAGCACCATGCCGATCAGGTAGGCCGGCAGCACCGCCTCGCTGTCGGCCCAGGTCGCCGCCGCGCCCAGGGCGAACAGGCAGAACATGAGGAACTTGGCCTCCAGTTCCGAGGGGCGGCCGCCGAAGCGCCGGAAGAAGCGCGGGGTGATCCACGGCAGCAGCAGCGCGGCCAGGACCAGGATGCCGGCGAAACCGGCGGTCCTCAGGGTGAAGGGGGCGAAGATCAGCCCCAGGGCGATCACCGTGGCCAGGTCGTTGACGAAGCAGGCCGCCAGCACGATCTTGCCGTACTCGCTGGTGTTCAGCCCCAGCTCCAGCATCACCGCGTAGACCACCGCCACCGAGGTGGTGGACATGGCGATGCCGGCCAGCCAGCTGGCCTGCGCATCCCAGCCCAGGCCCCAGCGCGCCAGCGCCGCGCAGCCGATGAAGGGCACCACGAAGCCGACCAGGCCGATCACCGTGGCCTGCTTCCAGTGGCTGCGGAACACCTTCGGGTCCAGCTCGGCGCCGGCCAGGAAGGTCAGCAGGATGGCCCCGGCGCCGGAGAGGAACTTGATCCAGCTGGCGTCGCCCTGCAGCACCGCCATGCCCAGCAGCGCGCCGATGATCAGCTGGGCGATGGTCCCGACGACGATCTCCGACAGCGCCGTGGCGATGCGCAGGAAGATCGACACCAGCGTCGCCAGCAACGCCAGCCCCAGCCACAGGGCGGCCTGGGCCCATATCTCAGTCATGGCGGCCTCCGTTGGCGGGCTCGTCGTCCTCGCCCAGTACGCCGAACTCGACGGGGGTCTTCACGTACACCAGCTTCAGGTGTTCCTCGGCCAGGCGCGTGAAGATCCGCTGCATTTCCGCCTCGGTGACCATCATCACCACCTCCAGAGGCTGGTCGGCCGGCTCGAAGAAGCGCGCGGCATGCATCCGGTGGTGGTGACCGAACCCCTCCTTGGCGGCCAGCAGGGTGGCGCCATGCACGCCCAGGCGCAGCGCCTCGGCCATCAGCCACTCGGCAACGGGCTGGTGGTGGACCTTGCGGTCCTGCTGGGTGAAGAAGGTCAGCTGGTAGCCCTTCATGGCGCACCCTCCCCCGCCGGCGGGCGGCGGCGCAGCACGGCGTACCGGCTTGCGGGAAGCGGGGTGCGGAAGGCGGCGGAACGGGACGGGTCGGGCATGTGCGCTGTCCATGGGCAGACCATGGACAGCAGAACAATGCCTACGCCGCCCATGGAGGGTTATGCGTAGGCATCATCAGCCGGGGGGCGGTTAGAGGAAGAATGCCATCTCCTGGTTAACGACATTAGCAAAGCCTTGGAAAAATGCACGCGGTCGGCGACGGCCGCGCAGGCCTGGCCTAGTGGCTGCCGCCCAGCAGGTCGAAGGAATCCAGCAGGCGCCAGGCGATTTCCGGGGTGCGCTCCAGGCCCCGGCGGATGGCCGCGGGGATGGCCTGGCGGGTCTTGCGGCACAGGCCGGGCTGCCCGGCGATGCGGATGTCCAGGCCGCGCATGCTGCGCACCTCGTTGAAACCGGGGGCGATGCTCAGGCGCAGGCCGAGCTGCTCGTACATGCGCTGCTGCATGTGCTGCAGGTCGGCCAGGTCCTTGAGCTGCTCCAGGCGCTGCAGCAGGCGCTGCTCTTCCTGGCGGGTGAGCAGGAGGATGCGGATGTCGCCGTGGGGCTCGGCCAGCAATGCCTCGCGCCCGCAATCGCAGGCGCCCGGCGGGCAGGGTTGGCGGAGGGGGAGCTGGCCGTTCATGGCCCCGAGCATAGCGATTCGCCGCGGGCGGCGCCCCTGCCCCGCGTAAAAATTCCCACGCTGAATTCGCCTTGAGGTCCTACGAGGGCGCTGGATAGATTCCGCCCTGCCGCAGCCTTGCTGTGGCCGGGGGTAGGATCCCGTTGCGGAGGGTGGTGCGTCATAGCCGTGAGCGCAGTCGGTCCATCGTTGTGTGCACTCACGTTCCGTGGCGGGCCGTCCGGGGAGGCCTTCGGGCCTGCCGTCTTCTTTCGCAACGGTATCCTACCCCCGTACGGTCCGCCTCCCTTTTCCGGGAGGCGGCTCTTGATCCCGCTCAGGAGCAATGGAACATGCACTATCCGTACTTCGCCCTCCACACCCAGGAGGCGCGCCATGTCTGATCTGCAACCCCTCACCAACCTGGCCCAGCCCCACGACGACGTACTGTTCGTCGACGCCGGCGCCCCCGCCCAGCACCTGTTCGAAGCCGCCGAGCGCCGCCTGGTGGCCCTGGAAGACCTGCTGTGCCTGCTGGCGGACTGCCCCGACGAAATGCCGCTGGTGCAGGGCCAGGCCCGCCTGGTCTCGGCCCTGCTGCCGATGGCGGCGGAAGCGCGGCAGCTCTACCAGTTGGCCCAGGACCGGCGCTGAGCGCCCCGGGCGTTCCGTACGGGGCGGCGCAGCGCTGCCGCTCCGTACCGGGCTAGCCGGCGCCCTCGGACAGCAGGCGGCAGCCCTGGCGGCGGATCTCGATGTTCGGGTAGACCGGCGAGCGCGCCTCGCCGCTGGCGCGCAGGGCCTCCACACGCTCCAACGCTTCTTCGATGCGCGACAACGGCAAGGCGGCGATCTGCGCCGGCGCCAGGTCCCACCAGCGACTGGCCAGCAGGCGCTCGCAGATTTCCGGCGGGAAGCGGTAGCGCACCACCTTCGCCGGCGAGCCGGCGACTATGGCGTAAGGCGGCACGTCGCGGGTCACCACGGACATGGCCGCCACCACGGCGCCATCGTGGACCTTCACCCCGCTCATCACCACCGCCCCCTCGCCGATGAAGGCGTCGTTGCCGATCCAGGTATCGGCGTCGGTGTCCTCGTAGCGCTGGCGTGGCGTGTCGTAGCGGTCGAACACCCCAGGCTCGTACTGCACCGAGCTGGTGCTCAGCCAGTCCATCGGGTGCGCACGGGCGGCCAGGCCGACACGGCAGTGCTGGCCGGTGGAGCTGAAGCGGCCGATGTGCGAGATGCGGTGGAAGCTGCTGGCGCGGATGGTGGAGAAGGCGCCGATGCGCATCTCGTCGCGGTAGATCTTGAACTCCGCCTCGCCGATGCTGCCGGGCGCCTCGACCAGCAGGCGCTTCCCGCGCCCCAGGCGGCTGACGCCGCTGCGGAATTCGATGTCGTGCTCTTCCAGCCAGTGCTTCCAGCGGCTGTTGCGCCAGCTCTTCAACATGGGTCCGTGGTCCTTTTGTATTTTTTCCGATACGGACCTCTGACAGGCGGGATACGTGCAAGGTTCGGTTGAAGTGAATTGCGGGGGTGTGAGTTGCTTTTCGTAGGAGCGAGCTTGCTCGCGAACGGTGCTCACCGGTGACTTCGGTGTTTCGGTCTGGCGCCTTTCCCTCTCCCTAACCCTCTCCCTGAAGGGAGAGGGGACCGTTCGGTGCGGTCTGCTTTTCCCGAGTCAGCCGGCAGGCAAGGTGGTTTCCGGCTGAAACCATTCCTTATCTCGGCACGGTCTAGCCCCCTCTCCCTTCAGGGAGAGGGCTGGGGAGAGGGGACCGTGGTCAAAGCCCATGCAGCGAAGTGGCCGGTTCACGCCGTTCGCGAGCAAGCTCGCTCCTACGAAAAGCGGTGCACCGCCCCCATCGAGACTGTCACCCCAGATGCGCAGCAAAGCCAGTCAACTGCGGTGCAATATCCTCACGCAAGGTCAGCGCGGGTATCTCGTAGTCCCCTGCGTTCTGCCGGCGGAACGGGAGGGGCGTGGTGCTGAACAGCCTGTCCAGGCGCTCGCCATAGGCCTGCTCGATGGCGGCGTAGCGGGCCTCGTCCATGCGCCCGGCGCGGTACACCAGGAACGCCGGCAGCACCTCGAAGCCCGGGTAGTAGAGGATGCCGTGGTGGATGGGGAACAGCAGGTCGTCGATCGGCCCGTTGATGCCACGGGCGCTGTAGTGCGACTCCCAGCCGCCGGTGGTGACCACCAGCATGGCGCGCTTGCCGGCCAGGCTGCCCTCGCCGTAGCGGTCGCCCCAGCGCGCATCGGAGTGCTCGCCCACGCCGTAGGCGAAGCCATAGGCGTACACGCGCTCGACCCAGCCCTTGAGGATGGCCGGCATGGAGAACCACCACAGCGGGAACTGCAGGATCAGCGCGTCGGCCCAGCGCAGCTTGGCCTGCTCGGCGGCGATGTCGGCGCTCTGCCGGCCGCCGGCGTAGGCGCGGCGGGAATCCTCGGAGGGGTCGAAGCGCCCGGCCGCCGCGCCGTCCAGGCTGTCGGCTGCATCCAGCGGGGCCTTCCAGCCCATGGCGTAGAGGTCGGACACCTGCACCTGGTGGCCGGCGGCCTGCAGGCGGCGCACGGCGAAGTCCTTGAGCGAGCCGTTGAGCGAGCGGGGTTCGGGGTGGGCATAGACGATGAGGATGTTCATGGCGGTCTCCAAAAGGTGGATGGCCGCAGCATGGCGTTGCCCACGGTATAGTGGAAATGAATATCCATTACACCAGGTATAGTCATGACCAATCTGCGCACCCTGGACCTGAACCTGCTGGTGACCCTCGACGTGCTGCTGGCCGAGCACAACGTCACCCGCGCCGCGCAGCGCCTGCACTTCTCCCAGCCCTCGGTGAGCGTGCAGCTGGCCAGGCTGCGCGAACTGTTCGACGACCCGCTGCTGCTGCCCGGCCCCCGCGGCATGCGCCCCACCGCCCGCGCCGAGGCGCTGCGCGAGCCCCTGCGCCAGGCCCTGGCGGCGCTGGAGCGGGCGGTGGCGCCGAGCGAGCCGTTCGACCCCGGCACCGCGAACAACACCTGGCGCCTGGTGGCCTCCGACTACAGCGAGGCCACCGTGGTGCTGCCGGCCCTGCGCGGCCTGCGCGAGGCGGCGCCGGGCACGCGCCTGGCGCTGTTGCCGCTGCTGCCGGCGCTGATCGTCAGGCAGCTGGAACAGGGCGACGCCGACCTGGTGTTCCACACCACCGAGGACGCTCCCGAAGGGCTGCGCCGGCGCCCGCTGTTCCAGGAACGCTACGTGCTGGTCGGCCGCGCCGGCCACCCGCGGCTGAAACGCCGGCCCAGCCTGGATCGGTTCTGCCAGCTGGAGCAGGTGATCGTCTCGCCGGACGGCGGCGGCTTCCACGGCCCCACCGACAAGGCCCTGGCCGGGCTGGGCCGCGAGCGCCGGGTGGTACTGTCGGTGCCGCACTTCCAGTTCGTCGCCCCGGTGCTGGCCAGCACCGACCTGGTGGCCATGCTGCCGCAACGCCTGGTGCGCCCGGACAGCGGCCTGCGCATGGTGGAAGCGCCGCTGGAGGTGCCGGGGTACGAGATGTCGATGCTCTGGCACGAACGCGCGCACCGCGACCCGGCGCACCAGTGGCTGCGGGGGTTCATCGCCGCGGCGGTGTGACGGCCTACCGCTCGGCCGGCCGCCGCCGCCGACGCCTTCAGCGGCGTAGGCTGGTGCGAGAACAAGAGGAGGAAACGAGCATGCGGCAGCACAGCCACCCGGATTTCCACCTGCACGAGGCGCGCCGCGCCATGCTGCTGCGCTGGGCGCAGATGGCGCAATGGTTCGGCCTGGTGATGATCCTGCTGACCATTGGCCTGGCGGCCCTGGGCGACAGCCTGGACGATCCCACCGGCACGAGCATCATCACCCTTTGCGGGGTATTGGGCCTGGCGGCGCTGATCCCGGCGCGGATGGTCCTGGCGCACTACCAGAAGCAGGACGAACGCGACGGCCGGCCCTAGCCGAAACGCACGCAGTAGATCGGCGGCAGGTGCGCGGACAGGCATTCCCAGCGCTCGCCGCCATCCTCCGACAGCCACAGGCCGCCGGTGGTCGAACCCATGGCCAGGCGTTCGCCGTCGTCGTCCACGGCCAGGCCGTGGCGGTACACCAGGTCGTAGCACGGGCCCTGGGGCAGGCCATGGTCCAGGGCCTGGAAGCTCTTGCCGCCATCCTCCGTGCGGTTGACCAGCAGGCGCCCGGCCACCGGGATGCGGCAGACGTCCCTGACCGCCGGGACGAACCAGGCGGTGTCCGGCCGGGTGGGATGCACGGCCACGGCGAAGCCGAAGCTGGAAGGCCGGGCCGGCACGTCGCGCCAGTGAACGCCGCCATCGCTGGAGGTGAAGATGCCGTTGTGGTGCTGCACCCACAGCCGGTCCGGCTGCGCCGGGCAATGCACCAGGCGGTGCGGATCCTGGATGGCGCCGTCCTCGCGCAGCTCCGGCGGCATGTAGTCGGCGTACATGCCGGCGGTGGTGTTGCGCCAGCTGGCGCCTTCGTCGTGGCTCTGCCAGACGCCGCCGCAGGACACGCCGACGGTGAGGTGGCGGCTGTCACGCGGGTCGACGCTGACGGAGTGGATGCCCGGCCAGTCGTAGCCGCCGCCGAACCAGCGGGCGCGCTCGGGGCGGTCCCACAGCGGGCGGTTGAGCGTCCAGCTGTCGCCACGGTCGTCGCTGCGGAACAGGCCGCCGGGAATGGTCCCGGCCCAGAGGGTGCCGGCCTGGTCGGTGCCGCCGGTCTCCAGGCACCAGATCAGTTGCAGGCTCCAGGGCGCCTGGGGAGCGTCGCCTTCGGCCGGCTCGGGCAAGGCGTCCGGCTGCGGCGGGTAGACCGGCACCGCGCATTCCTGCCAGTCGGCGCCGCTGGGCTTGCGCCACAGCTTGCAGCCGAAGTGGCCCAGGTCCAGCGCCGCGTAGAGGGTGTCGTCGCGGGGGTCGGCCAGCAGCATGTTCACCGGCTCGCCGAGGAAGTCCTGGCCCGCCTCGTGCCAGGCGCCACGGTCGTTGAGAAAGGTGAACAGGCCCTTGCGCGTGGCCACCAGCAGTCGATCGTCCATGCTTCCTCCTTCAGCCACCCGACAGCGCCTGCACCACGTACACCTCGCTGTCGGCCGCCAGGGCATCGCCCAGGCCATGGCGGTCGCGCAGGCGCAGGCCGTCGATGAACACGGTGACATGCCGGCGCAGGCCGCCCTGGTCGTCCAGCAGGTAGCCGCGCAGGCGCGGGTGCCGAGCGAACACGCCTTCCAGCAGGCCGCCGAGGGTGGTGCCGGGCAGGTCCTGCTCGGGTACCTCGACGTGGCGCTGGATGGACGGGGCGAAGACGATGTGGGCCATGGGCTGCGCGGCTTGACGGGTTTCGCTCAGTTTAGGCGGCAGGGCCGGCGCCGGCGGCGCGGATCGACCGGGCGGCAATCAGTTTCGATTTCGCTCAACTGAGTTCCACTAGATTCACATTTAAAGCACCCATCGCCTGTGCCAGTCTCCGGGCATCGTCCTCCACGCAGCCACCCATGCACCTTCTGCAACAGCACTTCGCCGCCGCCAGCGCCTCCGCCCCCCGGGCAGAGCCCCTGCGCCTGCCGCGCGAACGCTGCCGCTGGCTGCGCCTGCAACCCCTCTCGCTGCCGCTGGAGCTGGCCTTCTGGGCGCTCTGGCACTGCCGCCACGCGCGTCCACCGGATAGCGCCGCACGCTGACGGGCGCCCCGCGCCCGGCCCTTCGCCGGCACTACGCTGAACACAAGCGACACACGCTCCGCGTCCAGCCGTAGCCATAGCATCGCCTGCCCCGCCGCAGCCCGGCCGTGCAGGTCATCAGCGCGCCCATCGGCGCTATGCGAGAACAACAATGAAATTCGCTCCCGTGCAAGAGGCCCAGGCCTTCCTGGCCGCCAACCCCGACATCGAGATGGTCGAGCTGTTCATCCTCGACGCCAACGGCGTGCCCCGCGGCAAGCTGCTGCACCGCGAGGAACTGCTGGCGGTGTACGAGTCCGGCCGGCCCTTGCCGAGCACCATCCTCGGCCTCACCCTGCATGGCGAGGACGTGGAGGATTCCGGGCTGGTGTGGGACGTCGGCGACATCGACTGCCGCGCCTACCCGCTGGAAGGCAGCCTGGTGCGCCTGCCCTGGCGGCAGATCCCCACCGCCGCGGTGCAGGTCAGCATGCACCCGGTCGAAGGCAAGCCGGCCGACATCGCCGACCCGCGCCACGTGCTGGTCAAGGTGATCGACGAGCTGAAGGCCGCCGGCTACCACCCGGTGATGGCCTGCGAGCTGGAGTTCTATCTGCTGGACGCCAGGCGCGACGCCAACGGCCGCCCGCAACCGGCGCTGGACGCCGACGGCGGCCGGCCGCGCTCCACCCAGGTCTACGGCCTGCGCGAACTGGAGCAGATCGAACCCTTCCTCGCCGACCTCTATGCCGCCTGCAAGGCCCAGGGCATCCCGGCGCGCACCGCCATCTCCGAGTACGCCCCCGGCCAGGTGGAGATCACCCTGGAGCACGGCGACGCCCTCACCGCCATGGACCAGGCCGTGCGCTACAAGCGCTTGGTGAAAGGCGTGGCGCACAAGCACGGGATGCAGGCCTGCTTCATGGCCAAGCCCTTCGACGACCTGGCCGGCACCGGCATGCACATGCACGTGTCCCTGGCCGATGCCGAGGGCGAAAACCTCTTCGCCAGCGAAGACCCGGCCGGCACCCCGTTGCTGCGCCAGGCGGTGGGCGGCATGCTCGCCAGCCTGCTCGACTCGCTGCTGCTGTTCTGCCCCAACGCCAACTCCTACCGGCGCTTCCAGGCCAACAGCTACGCGCCGCTGGCGCCGACCTGGGGTTGCGACAACCGCACCGTCAGCCTGCGCGTACCGGGCGGGCCGGCCCACACCCGGCACATCGAGCACCGCATCTGCGGCGCCGACGCCAACCCCTACCTGGCGGCGGCGGCCATCCTCGCCGGCATCCACCGCGGCATCCGCGAAGACATCGACCCGGGCGCGCCGGTGGAAGGCAACGGCTACGCCCAGGCCAAGGAACTGCTGCCCACCGACTGGCTCACCTCGCTGCGCGCGCTGGAGCGCTCCAGCTGGGCGCGGGACGCGCTGGGACAGGAATTCCTCGGCGTGTACCTCAAGGTGAAGCAGGCGGAGTACCGGCAGTTCATGGGCGAGGTCGGGGAGCAGGATTGGCGGTGGTATCTGCACCAGGCTTGAGCATGAAGCTGAGAGCCAAGAGCCCCTCTCCCCAGCCCTCTCCCTGAAGGGAGAGGGAGCATCCGTGCCGAGATGGGAATCGTGCCCTCCGGAAACACCAGCGCAACCGGCTGAAACCGAATCAAAAGCCCGCTCCGATCCAGTCCCCTCTCCCTTCAGGGAGAGGGCTAGGGAGAGGGAACCCAGACAACAGGAAAAACACAAAAATGAACGCCGCACTGAAACCCGCCAAGCCCGCCCCCGAGCGCGCCCCCTCCTACTACTCCGCCAGCCTCGCCGTGGAAACCGACTACCCCACCCTGCAGGGCGAGGTGAACGTCGACATCGCCATCATCGGCGGCGGCTTCACCGGCGTGACCACCGCCGTGGAGCTGGCCGAGCGCGGCTACAAGGTGGCCATCGTCGAGACCAACAAGGTCGGCTGGGGCGCCAGCGGGCGCAACGGCGGCCAGGTCACCGGCAGCCTGTCCGGCGACGCCGCCATGCGCAAGCAGATGCAGCAGTGGCTGGGCCAGGACGTCGACGACTTCATCTGGCACCTGCGCTGGCGCGGCCACGAGATCATCAGGAACCGCGTGGCCAAGTACGGCATCGACTGCGACCTCAAGTTCGGCCACCTGCACGCGGCGATGAAGCCCTCGCACATGGCCGAGCTGGAAGCCTCCTATGACGAGGCCGTGCGCCGCGGCATGGGCGACGAGGTCAGCCTGCTCGACGCCAACGATGTGCGCCAGCATCTGGAGAGCGACCTCTACTGCGGCGCCATCAAGAACCTGCGCAACATGCACCTGCACCCGCTGAACCTGTGCATCGGCGAGGCCAAGGCCCTGGAAAGCCTGGGCGGGCTGATCTTCGAGCATTCCGAGGTGCTGGACATCGTCCACGGCCCGCGCCCGGCCGTGGTCACCAGCGGCGGGCGGATCAACGCCGCCCAGGTGCTGCTGGCCGGCGACGTCTACCACAAGCTGGAGCGCAAGCGGCTCAAGGGCATGATCTTCCCGGCCATGGGCGGCATCGTCACCACGAGGCCGCTGGGCGAGCTGGCCAGGCGCATCAACCCGCAGGACCTGGCGGTGTACGACTGCCGCTTCGTGCTCGACTACTACCGCCTGACCGCCGACGGCCGCCTGCTGTTCGGCGGCGGCGCCAACTACTCCGGGCGCGACTCGCGGGACATCGCCGGCGAACTGCGCCCGTGCATCGAGCGCACCTTCCCGGTGCTCAAGGGCGTGGAAATCGAGTTCCAGTGGAGCTGCGCCATGGGCATCGTGATGAACCGCATCCCGCAGCTGGGCAAGCTCTCGGACAACGTCTGGTACTGCCAGGGCTACTCCGGCCACGGCGTGGCCACCACCCACATCATGGGCGAGATCATGGCCACGGCCATGAGCGGCGACCTGGAGAAATTCGACACCTTCGCCCAGTGCAAGCACGTGAAAGTGCCCCTGGGCGACGTCTTCGGCAACCCGATGCTGGCGGCCGGCATGTGGTACTACCAGATGCTGGAGAAATTCCGCTGAGCCCCGCGGCTGCGGGCCCCGCCTCGCAGAAGGACGGCTTTTCGTAGGAGCGAGCTTGCTCGCGAACGGATTCCGCAGCGTGGCTCATTCACGCGCAAGAGCCAGGCGCCCCCTCCATCCTACGAAGAGCTCCCACGCCGTCGCCCCCGGCACCCGGCGTGCCGGCCGGCGGCGGATAACCGCGAACGGTTATCCGCCCTACGCGATGCGCGCCCCGAAACCACTCATCTTTCCTACCGATCAATCAGAAATTTCCATTGCCGGATTCAATAGTTCCAACTGGAGCGGTGCGTACCCGGCCACGTATCCTGCGCGCCCGCAGCGGTCGGCACCGGTGCCCGCGGGGCCCGGCTGCAACTGGCGTCGTTCTTGCTTCATCTTTTTTGTGACAAATTCATGACAAGCGTTGTCTGCTATTACAGGTATATGCGGCAAGCAGTATCAGGGGGTGCCCATGGGTAGTGCGATCAAGGAACGGGCGACAATCATCTGCCGCCAGGACGACAAGATCCTTTTCGTGCGCAAGGCCCGGCGCAAATGGAACCTGCCCGGCGGCCGCATCGAGGCCGACGAGGCACCGAGCCAGGCAGCGCAGCGCGAACTGGCCGAAGAGACCGGCCTGCAGGTGGAGGCCATGGCCTACCTCGCCCCGCTGGAGCTGTACCAGACCCTCCACTACGTGTTCGAGGCCGCCCTGCCCGAGCCGCAGAACCCCCGCCCGCAGAACGAGATCGCCGATTGCCGCTGGTTCTCCCTGGACGAACTGGCCAAGCGCAACGTCAACAAGGCCATCAAGCGCCTGCTCAAGGACTGCCAGCGCCCGCCGCAGTGACGCGGCGGGCCCCTCCCCCCGGAACGGCAGCGTCAGTTTCAGCCAATAGGCGTCACCGCCGAGGCGGGGCTCATCGCGGACGGAGTCCGCTCCTGCGTCCGTGCTTCCTGGAACCGTAGGGCGAATAACCGTTCGCGGTTATCCGCCGTTGACCAATGCACCCATGCCCACGAACGATGGCGGATAACGCCGTAGGCGTTATCCGCCCTACGAACGGCGCAGTTCCGTGCAATTGGAGGCCGGCGCCTACAGCCCACCGCGAGGCACGGTATCTCCCGTAGGAGCGGGCCCTGCCCGCGATTTCGCGCGCAGGGCGCGCTCCTACAGGGGAATGCAGCGGTGGGCCGCGCAGTAGCAAGCGCGCCCTACCGCCCACTCTCTCAAGGCGCGCCGAACAGCATGGTCCAGTACACCCCCTGGTCGCTGCGCGCCTCGCTGGCGTAGGCCGCGCCGACCTGGGTGAACATCGGGTTCATCAGGTTGGCGCAATGCCCGGGGCTGGCCAGCCAGCTCGCCATGGCCTGGCTCGTCGAGCCTTGCCCGGCGGCGATGTTCTCGCCGATCTGGTGGCCGCGATAGCCGGCGGCGCGGGCGCGGTCGGCCGGGGTGTCGCCGTCGGGGTCGCGGTGGGCGAAGTAGTTGCCGCGCGCCATGGCCCGGCTGTGCGCCTGCGCCGCCGCGCCCAGCGCCGGGCTCCAGCTCAGCGGGCGGGCCGCGGCGAAGCGCCGGCTGCCGCACAGCCTTGCCCGCGAGCGCGCCGCGTTGACCTCGGCCAGCAGCGCCCGACCCGCCGCGCGCGGGTCCTCCAGGGTGCCGCCGCCCATCGAGCGCGCCAGCACCAGGCGCCACTCGCCGCGGGCGCGGCTCACGCCGGCGTCGGCGAACTGCGGGTCCAGCAGCGCCGAGCAATAGCGCTCGCGCAGCATGTCGAAGGCTGCATCGGCATCGGCCGCGCCCACCAGGCGGACGCTGCGCACCACCTGCGCCTGGTAGCCGGCTGCCCGTACTTCCTCGCGCAGGCCGCCACCAAAGCCCACCGGCAGCGCCAGGCTGGCCTGCGCCCTCAGCGGCGGCAGGCGCCGCGGCGTGCTCCCGGCGCACCCCGAGGGGTGGGCGCGGTAGGCGTTGATGGCCGCCAGCAGGCGGCCTTCCTCGCCGGCGTGGGCCAGCAGGGGCGAAAGGCAGAGCAGGAACGACAGGCACGACGGCAGACGGCGGGCGATGGGGCACATGAGCAACGCTGGACTCGGGCTGGGTGGACGACACGGGCGGCGCCCACTGGGGCACCGCGGCCAGCCTCAGACTGCCGCCGCCGGCCAAGGTTCAGCGCCGCCGGGTGCCGCTCAGCCCCCATCCTTGGCGCGGGCCGCGCGGTAGCGCCCGGGGCTCATGCCCGTCCATTGGCGGAACGCCCGGTGGAACGCGCTGGGCTCCTGGAAGCCGCAGCGCGCGGCGATCTCGGCGATGCTCAGGCGCGCGTCGTCGAGGCACTCGAAGGCCAGCGCCCGGCGCACCTCGTGCTTGATGGTCTGGTAGGAGAAGCCTTCGCGCTCCAGCTGGCGGCGGAAGGCCGACTCGCTCAGCGCCAGCTGCGCGGCCATCTGCGCCTGGGATGGCCAGTCCAGGTCGCTGCAGGCCTTCAGCCGGCGGTAGACCTTGGCCGACAGCCCGGAGCGGTTGCGGAAGCGCACCACCACGCCCTCCGGGGCCTGGCGCAGGAACTGCTTGAGGCTGGCGAAGTTGCGGATCACCGGCAGCGCCAGCTGCTGGGCGTTGAACTCCAGTTCGGTGCGCTCGGCGTCGAAGCGGATCCACGGCCCCCACAGCAGCGGCTCGGCGCCGTGGGGCGGTTGCGGGTGGCCGAAGCGGGCGCGGTCGGGGTTGATGCGCCGCCCCACCAGCCAGCAGGCCACGCCGATGACCATGCTCAGGTAGATTTCCTCGGCGACGCCGCGCAAGGTGGCGTCGTCGATGCGCGTCTGCAGCACGATGGCCTCGCGGTTGCCGCGCAGCTCCAGGTGCGCGCGGATATCGCGCAGGAACAGGTTGAAGCCGGCCAGGCACTGGCGCAGGGCGTGGCCCAGGTCCGGCTCGTGCAGCACGCTGCGGCAGACCAGGGCGAAGGCGCCGCGCGGCAGGCCGGCGGAATCGAAGGCGAAGAACTCGTCGCCCAGCTCCTCGGTGAGCAGCAGCCACAGGCGCGTCACCGCGTCCGCCGGCACGCGGTGCAGCGGGTCGTCCAGCCAGTGCGGCTCGATGCCGGCCTGCGCCAGCAGTTCGCCGGCGCGTTGCGGGCGGTCGGCCAGGCGGTGCAGCGCGGCCTTCACGAAGTAGGCCGCCACCGAGTCGCGCCGGCGCCGGGTGCCGGTCTCTTCCGCAGGGCCCTGGGCGGTTTTCATCATCCGATATGTCCAAATCCGTCAGCCGGGACTGCGCAATTCTGGCATAGGACGCCGTGGCATCGCCTTCTAGACTGCTCGCCATTCTGCCAGGAGCCCTTCCCATGAACAGACCTGAAGTCTTCGTCATCAGCGCGGTGCGCACCGCCATCGGTACCTTCGGCGGCACCCTCAAGGACACCCCGCCCGCCCAGCTCGCCACCCTGGTCGCCCAGGCCGCGCTGGCGCGCGCCAACTGCGACGCGCAGCGGGTCGAGCACGTGGTGTTCGGCCACGTCATCCCCACCACGCCCAAGGACGCCTACATCAGCCGCGTGGCGGCGCTGCAGGCCGGCATTCCCAAGGAGGCCCCGGCCTTCACCGTCAACCGCCTGTGCGGCTCGGGCCTGCAGGCCATCGTCAGCGCCGCCCAGGGCCTGATGCTGGGCGACTCGCGCATCGCCCTCGCCGGCGGCGCCGAGTGCATGAGCCAGTCCGGCTACCTGGTGCCCAGCGCCCGCTGGGGCGCGCGCATGGGCGACGTGAAGATGCTCGACTACATGCTCGGCGCCCTGCAGGACCCGCTGCACGGCATCCACATGGGCATCACCGCCGAGAACATCGCCAAGCAGCACGGCATCACCCGCGAGGACCAGGACGCCCTGGCCCTGCAGAGCCAGCAGCGCGCCGCCCGGGCCATCGCCGAAGGCCGCTTCGCCGGGCAGATCGTGCCGGTGGAGATCCGCAGCCGCAAGGGCACCAGCCTGTTCGAGGTGGACGAGCACGTGCGCGCCGAGGCCAGCCTGGAGCAACTGGCGAAGATGAAGCCGGCTTTCATCGAGGACGGCAGCGTCACCGCCGGCAACGCCTCGGGCCTGAACGACGGCGCCGGCGCCCTGCTGCTGGCCACCGCCGAGGCCGTGAAGAGCGAGAACCTGCAGCCCATGGCGCGGGTGGTGGCCTATGCCCACGCCGGCGTCGAGCCCACCCTGATGGGCCTGGGCCCCATCCCGGCCACCCGCCTGGCCCTGCAGCGCGCCGGCCTGAGCGTGGCCGACCTGGACGTGATCGAGTCCAACGAAGCCTTCGCCGCCCAGGCCTGCGCGGTCAGCCGCGAGCTGGGCTTCGACCCGCAGAAGGTGAACCCCAATGGTTCCGGCATCTCCCTGGGCCACCCCATCGGCGCCTCCGGCGCCATCATCGCCACCAAGGCCATCCACGAGCTGCAGCGCATCAAGGGCCGCTACGCGCTGGCCACCATGTGCATCGGCGGCGGCCAGGGCATCGCCGTGATCTTCGAACGCGTCTGATCGGGCCGGCCGGCCAGGGGCGGGGCCCAACCCACGAAGCGGGCCCCGCGCCGGCCGGCCGCCCTTTCGGCGCGCCTTCCCGGCGAGCGGCCGCCACACCGCCCGCCAGCCACGACGTACAGGTGCCCAGATGACCGCCACTTCCGGCTCGCGTTTCGCGCGCAACCGCCCCAAGGCCCTGGAACTCTTCGCCCGGCGCGGCTTCGCCCAGGTCAGCCTGCGCGAACTGGCGCGCCACCTGGAGCTGACCGCGGGCTCGCTCTACAGCCATTGCGCAAGCAAGGAAGAGCTGCTGCTGGAGTTCATCGAGGAACACTACCTGGCGCTGCTTTCGCTGTTCGACCGGCGCCAGCTGCGCGGCTGCCCCAGGGCAGCCCTGCAACGGGTGGTCGAAGGGCTGCTGGCGTTGTACGAGAGCAACCCCCTGCACTTCCAGTTGGCAACCCGCGACGCCGGCTGCCTCACCGACGAGCAGCGCCAGTGCGTCGAGCGGCTGCGCCGGCAGCTCGGCCAGAAGCTCGATGCGCTGCTGGGCGCGGCCGGCTACGCCAGCCCCGGCCAGGCCTGCCAGCCCACCCTGGAGCTGTTCGAGCACCTGCCCCTGTGGCTCGCCCGCTACCCGCAGGACCGCGAGCAGCGCTGCGCCACCCTGCTGCGCTCGCTGACCGCCGCGCTGGCGCCTGCCGGTTGAAGCCTCGGGGCCGGCAGGGTGCCGGCCCCTCGGCGGCTCAGAAGCGCATCAGAAGCGCACGGCCACCCCGGCGGTGACGTTGAACGGGTCGCCCGGGTAGAAGTTGGCCGAGTCCCGGCCCTTGGCGTCGTAGGCGGTGTTGGCCGCGGTGGCGTAGTGCTCGTTGGTCAGGTTGCGCAGGTCGAGGAAGACTTCCCAGCGCCGGCCCGGCGCCTGGTAGCCCAGCTTGGCGCCC
This sequence comes from Pseudomonas sp. JH-2, assembly GCF_036231725.1. Classification (NCBI taxonomy): domain Bacteria; kingdom Pseudomonadati; phylum Pseudomonadota; class Gammaproteobacteria; order Pseudomonadales; family Pseudomonadaceae; genus Pseudomonas; species Pseudomonas sp. JH-2. The sequence continues at coordinate 24,758 of NZ_JAZAQP010000026.1, forward strand.
CACAGCGTGTACGACGGCGCGCCCAGGGTGTTGGCGTAGTCCACGTAGTAGCTGGAGGCCGCCCGCGCGTTGAGTTCGGCGTAGTAGCCGTCGTGCCGCTGGTAGTTCAGCTGCGCCTGGTACACCTGGCGCGGCAGGCTGGGCAGCTCGTTGTCGCCGAAGGTGCTGTCGCCGCGGTAGTGGAAGTCGTTCAGCGTCCAGGCCTGGCGCAGGTCCAGGCGGTCGCCGTTGGCGCCTTCCCAGAGCTGGATGCCCAGCCCCGCCTCGATGCCCTGGTGGATGGTCGGGCTGGCGTTGGAGTTGGCCACCAGCGCGTCCGCCGTGGCGGTGGCCTGGCGCACCACCACCGAGAGCAGCTCGTCCTTCACCCAGGAGCGGTACAGCGCCAGGCTGCCGTCCACCACGCCGACGCTGCCGCGGATGCCCACCTCCAGGGTGTCGGCCTTCTGCGGGGTGAGCGGGCGGACGTAGGGCACGCCGGTGCTGCCCAGTTGCCAGGTCACCGGCGGATCGATGGAGCGGCTGGCGTTGCCGAACAGCTGGACGTCCGGCGTCAGCTGGTAGCGCAGGCCCAGGCGTGGCGCCGCGTACCACTTGTTGTAGCTGACCTCGCCGGGGAACTCGCTGGTGTTGGCGCTGGTGCTGTACTCGATGCTCACGTCGCGGTCGATGTTGATCGCCGAGAGCCCGCTCACCAGCCACAGCCGCTCGTCCAGCTGCAGCTCGTTGCCGAAGGCGAACACGCTATCCCGCGAGCCGGTGTAGTCGGTGTGCTGCAGCTGCTGGCCGGTGGCCCGGCTGTGGGACTTCACGTCGGCGAACTGCGAGCGGGTGCTGCTGAAGGTCAGGGTGGTGTCGCTGGGCAGGCCGAACAGGCGGTCCTGGCGGCGCAGGTAGCGCAGCGTCAGGTTGGTGTCGGTGGAGCGCCAGTCCTGCGGCGTGGCCGAGTAGCGCCAGCCGTTGAGCAGCGGGTAGTCGTTGACGCTCAGGCCCACCTGCAGCCGCGAGTCGTCGTCGAAGCGGTAGGTGGTGGTGCTGCCCACCCAGGTGGAACCGTCCTTCTTGCGCCCGGTGGGCACCTTGTTGGAGTCGGAGTCGTGCTTGATCTGCTCGCGGGTCAGGGTGTTGCCCTGGGTCAGCGTCTCCTCGCGGTAGCGCACGATCAGCCGGGTATCCAGCCTGTCGTTGAAGCGGTGGCCGAGGTTGGCCACCAGCTCCTGGCCCTTGTTCGGGGTGTCGTGCTGGTAGCCGTCGCGCTCGTTGTGGAAGATCGACACGTAGTAGTCGCTGTCGTCCACTACCCCGCCGGTGCTCAGCTGCTGCTTGCGGTAGCCGAAGCTGCCGGCCTCCAGGCGCAGGTAGTTGCCCGGCGCGGTGTAGCCGCTGTGGGTGACGAAGTTGATGGCGCCGCCCAGGCTGGTGGCCGCGTAGTCGAAGGCGTTGGCACCGTAGAGCACCTCGGTGTGATCGATGCCGTTCATGCTCAGGTAGTCTTCCTGGGTGCCGCCCGGACCGGTGATGGGCAGGCCGTCGAACAGGTATTTGATGCCCAGCGCGTAGCCCTGGTAGAAGGTGTTCAGGCCCGAGCCGCGGATGGAAATCTTGTTCGCCCCGCTGCCGCTGGTGGCCTGGGCGAAAATCCCCGGCTGCAGCGCGAAGACGTCCTCGGCGTTGGTCGCGCGGCCCTTCTCCACCTCCTTGTTGTCCACCACCACGGCTGCGCCGGGCACCTTCTTCAATTGCTCCGCGGCCTTCTGCGCCTCGCTGCGCGCGGCGCCCTCGACCACCACCGTGGCCAGGCGGGCGTCGGCCGCCCCGTCCTCCGCCTGGGCGGCCCACAACGGGCCGCCGGCCAGGCACAGGCCGGCGCCGAGGCTCAGCAGCCGGCCCCCCAGGCCGGCGGGGGTGACATGGGTTCTGGTTTTTTTCGAATGCACGGCAAGGCTCCTATGGTCCTCCGATGAGTGGATGAGCCTCTATGCGCATAGTCGTGCTCCACAGCGCCCGCGCAGAATCCATGCCAAGCGGTAATTCCTTGTGAATCAGCAAGTTGCGGAATAACGGCGGTGTACTCGAACGAACATCTGTTGCCGCGCTGTTGATCGCTCCACAACCGCCCCGACCGCCAACTGCTCAGCCAGCAACAGCGAATCGACAAACTGCCCGCGCAGCAGCGCGAAACCCGGGCGAAACCCCACTGGAATGCGCCTTCCAGGCCGGGCATGGCTTGTGCAACGCAGCCTGGGCGGCCGTGCTCGGCGAGCGCAGGCCGCCCCGTCTTCCACCTGCAGAAGGCTGCCCACGCTTGAAGCCCAGACGCCCTACCCCACATTCCCTGGCCCTCGCCCTGCCCCTGCTGCTGGCCGCGCTGCTCGGCGGCTGCCGCGAGGCGCAGGAGCACCAGGCCCACGGCGACACCCCGGTCAGCGGCGGCACCCTGACCTACGCCACCGACCGCGAACCCATCTGCCTCGATCCCCACGTCGCCGGCGACATGCCCCAGGTGTTCCTCGCCCGGCAGTTCCTCGACTCGCTGGTGTCCATGGACGCCAACGGCCGCATCGGCCCCTGGCTGGCGAAAAGCTGGGAAGTCTCCGCCGACGGCCTGAGCTACACCTTCCACCTGCGCGACGACGTGCGCTTCAGCGACGGCACCCCGTTCGACGCCAGCGCGGTGAAGGCCAACCTCGACCACATGGTCGACCCGCGCACCCAGTCCAGTACCGCCGGCGGCTACGTGCGCCAGTACCGCGGCACCGACGTGGTGGACGCGCACACCGCGGTGGTGCACCTGGCCACGCCCTACGCGGCCTTCCTCGAAGTGCTGGCCCAGGGTTTCCTCGGCATCCAGTCGCCCGCCGCGCTGCGCCGCCCGCGCGACGAGAACTGCGAAAGCCCGGTGGGCAGCGGCCCGTTCAAGGTGGTGCGCTGGGACCGGCAGAACCAGGTGCTGCTGGAGCGCAACCCCGACTACCACTGGGCGCCGCCCACCGCGGCGCACCAGGGCCCGGCGTACCTCGAGCGCATCGTCTGGAAGTTCATCCAGGAGCCCTCGGTGCGCTTCGCCTCGCTGCAGGCCGGCGAGGTGGACGTGATCGAGAGCGTGCCGCCGGAATCCCACGCCGCCGCGCGGGCCAACCCGGAGGTGTCGCTGCTGGTCGCCCAGCGCCCCGGCAACCCCACCAACGGCACCCTCAACATGACCCGCGCGCCCTTCGACGACATTCGCGTGCGCGAGGCCTTCATCCGCTCGGCCGACATAGACGCGGCGCTCAGGAGCGTGTACTTCGGCGAGTTCCCCCGCGCCGGCGGCCCGCTCAGCCCGGCCACGCCCTTCTACAGCGCGGACTTCGAGCACGCCCAGGACTACGACCCGCTGCGCGCCGAGCAACTGCTCGACGCCGCCGGCTGGACCGGCCACGACGCCGAGGGCTACCGCACCCGCGACGGCAGGCGCCTGCAGGTCCACGTGATCATGGGCAACCGCACGCCGCCCTCGGAGTTCAGCCTGTGGGAGCAGGTGCAGGCCACCGCCCGCAGCGCCGGCTTCGAGGTGATCATCGAGCAGATGAGCGACGTGCTCGCCCAGCAGCGCCAGGCCGACTGGGACTACGACATCCGCATCGGCTACTGGAACACCAACACCCCGGACGTGCTGCGGATCATCTTCGGCTCGGCCTTCCTGCGCCCGGCCGGGGTGCGCGGCTACCACCAGAACACCGCCGGCTTCGACGACCCGCGCTTCGACGCCCTGATGGAACAGGCCCTGGCCACCCAGGACGCGGCGCGCCGCCGCGAGCTGTACCACCAGGCCCAGGCCCTCGCCTCCAGCCAGTACCTGCAGCTGACCACCTACCCGCAGAGCACCCGCCTGGGCATCTACAAGCGCGCCCACGGGGTGCGCCTGGAGCCGTCGCTGGCGGTCACTTCCCTCTATGACGCCTGGGTGAACCCATGACACTTTCCGCACCCGATCCACGCCGCGAACGCCTGCTGCGCCTGGCCCGCCACGCCGCCTGGCGCCTGCTCGGCGGCCTGCTGGTGCTGTGGGCCGCCGCCAGCCTGACCTTCTTCGCCCTGCGCCTGATGCCCGGCGACCCGGTGCTGGCGATCCTCGGCGGCCCCAGCGGCAACCCCACGCCCGAAACCATCGCCGAGGCCACCCGCGAATACGGCCTGGACCGGCCCCTGGCGGTGCAGTACGCGATCCACCTGGGCCACCTGCTGCGCGGCGACCTCGGCACCTCCTACTCGCAGCACCTGCCGGTGACGCGCATCCTCGCCGAGCAGACCGGCGCCACCCTGCAGCTGACCTTCGCCGCCCTGGCCCTGGCCTGGCTGATGGTGCTGGGCTGGACGCTGCTCAGCGCCGGCCGCCGCCACTGGTTCGGCGGCCTGGCCTCGCTGCTGGAGACACTCGCCGCGGCGCTGCCACAGTTCTGGCTGGCGATCCTGCTGCTGGCCGCCTTCGCCTTCGGCCTGCAGTTGTTCCCCCCGGCCGGCAGCGATGGCCTGCGCAGCCTGGTGCTGCCGGCCCTGGCGCTGGCGGTGCCGCTGGCCGGGTTCATCGGCCAGGTCACCCGCGAGGCGCTGGAGATCACCCTGGAGCAGCCCTTCATCCTTTCCGCGCGCACCCGCGGCCTGAGCGACCGCGCCGTGCGCTACCGCCACGCCCTGCGCCATTCGGTGCTGCCGGCCATCTCGCTGTCGGGCTGGGCGCTGGGCGCGCTGCTCAGCGGCTCGGTGGTGGTGGAAGTGATCTTTTCCCGCAAGGGCCTGGGCCGCCAGCTGTTCCAGGCCGTGCAGAGCCAGGACCTGCCGCTGGTGCTGGGCATCACCCTGGTGGTCGCCGCCGGCTACGTGCTGGCCAACATCCTGGTCGACCTGCTGTACGAGCTGGTCGACCCCCGCCTGCAAAGGAGTGCGCCATGAGCGAGCTGGCCCCGACCCTCGAGCTGCCCCTGGCGCCACGCCGCCAGGCCCGCCCGCTACCCTGGCCGGCGCTGCTGGCCACGACCTTCCTGGCGCTGCTGGTGGCCGCGGCGCTGTTCCCGCAGCTGTTCGCCCACGACGACCCCCTGGCCATCCAGCCGCGCGAGGCGTTCAGCACGCCGGGCTGGGCCCACTGGTTCGGCACCGACCAGTCCGGCCGCGACATCTACGCGCGGGTCATCCACGGCGCGCGCCAGTCGCTGACCATCGGCCTGGCCGCCACCGCCCTGGCGATGAGCATCGCCATCGGCCTGGGGCTCGCCGCGGGCCTGGCCGGCGGCGCCGTGGACCGCGGCATCGGCTGGCTGCTGGAAGTGCTGTTCGCCTTCCCCAGCCTGATCCTCGCCCTGCTCTTCGTCGCCATCTTCGGCAGCGGCATCGGCCCGCTGATCGTCGCCACCGGCATCGGCAGCGCGCCGGGCTACGCGCGCATGGTCCGCGGCCAGGTGCTGGCGGTGCGCAACGCCGGCTACATCGAGGCGGCCCGGGCGCTGGGCCACGGCCCCTGGCGCACCATCGTCCGGCAGATACTGCCCAACGCCATGCGCCCGCTGATCGTCACCCTGACCATGGGCGTGGGCCACGCCATCGTCTGGGCCTCGGCGCTGAGCTTCCTCGGCCTGGGCGCGCGGCCGCCGGCGCCGGAATGGGGGACCATGTTGTCCATGGGCCGCGACTTCATCGTCAACGCCTGGTGGCTGACCTTCTTCCCCGGCCTGTTCATCGTCCTCACCACCCTGTCGACCACGGTCGCCGGGCGCTACCTGCAACGACGCCTGGAGGGCCGCCGCTGATGCCGCGCCAACCGCTGATAGTCGAAGACCTGTCCGTGCATTTCGGCGAGCACCGCGTGCTCGACCGCCTGTCCTTCACCCTGCAGCCGGGCCGCGCGCTGGCCCTGGTCGGCGAGTCCGGCTCGGGCAAGAGCGTGCTGGCGCGCAGCCTGGTCGGCCTGGCCGGGGTTGGCGCGCGCGTCCAGGCGCGGCGCCTGGAATACGCCGGGCGCGACCTGCTGGCCCTGGACGATCGGCGCTGGCGCGAGCTGCGCGGCCGCGAGATCGGCTTCGTGCTGCAGGACGCCCTGGTGTCGCTGGACCCGCTGCGCCCGGTGGGCCAGGAAATCCTCGAAGTGCTCGCCACCCACCGCTGGGGCGACCGCCACAGCCGCCAGCAGCGGGTGCTGGAGCTGCTGGCGAAGGTCGGCGTGCCGGAACCGGCGCTGCGCGCCCGGCAGCGTTCCGAGCAACTCTCCGGCGGCCTGCGCCAGCGCGCGCTGATCGCCAGCGCCCTGGCCCTGGACCCGGGCCTGGTGATCGCCGACGAGCCGACCACCGCGCTGGACGCCACCGTGCAGGCGCAGATCCTCGGCGTGCTGCAGCAGGTCAAGGAGCGCGGCGACTCGCTGCTGCTGATCAGCCACGACCTGGCGGTGGTCGCCCAGCTCGCCGACGAGGTGCTGGTGCTGCGCCACGGCGAGGTGGTGGAACAGGGCCCGATCGAGCAGATCCTCCACGCCCCGCGCCACCCGTACACCCGCAGCCTGCTGGAGGCGATCCCCGCCAACCGCCCGCGCGGCACCCGGCTGACGCCCGGCGCGGCGCCGGCCGCACGCCGCGAGGCTGCCGCGCACCCCGAGGTGCTGCTGGAGGCCCGCGGCCTGGGCAAGCGCTATCGCGGCCCCGACCAGCAGTGGCGGCAGGTGCTCGACGACGTCAGCTTCCGCCTGCACGCCGGGCGCACCCTGGGCATCGTCGGCGAATCCGGCTCGGGCAAGAGCACCGCCGCGCGCATCGCCCTCGGCCTGCTGGAGCCGGACGCCGGCAGCGTCGAATTCGCCGGCCGGCCCTGGAACGCCGCGCCCGCGCAACGCGTGAGCGAGCGCGAACGGCGCCCGCGGCGGCGCGACATCAGCGTGATCTACCAGGACCCGCTGAGCTCCTTCGACCCGCGCTGGAGCGTCGGCCAGGTGCTCGACGACGCACTCCAGGCCGGCGGCCTGGACGCCGCCCTGCGCCCGGCGCGCATCGCCGAACTGCTGCGCCAGGTGCGCCTGCCGGCGGAACTGGCGCAGCGCCGCCCGCTGCAGCTCTCCGGCGGGCAGCGGCAACGGGTGGCCATCGCCCGCGCCCTGGCCAGCCAGCCGAAGGTGATCATCTGCGACGAGCCGGTGTCGGCGCTGGACGTCTCGGTGCAGGCCCAGGTGCTCGACCTGCTGGCCGACCTGCAGGACGAGCTGGGCCTGGCCTACCTGTTCATCTCCCACGACCTGGGGGTGATCCGCCACCTCAGCGACGAGGTGCTGGTGATGCTGCAGGGCAAGGTCGTCGAATCCGGCCCCACCGAAGCGCTGCTGCAGGCCCCGCAACACCCCTACACCCGGCGCCTGCTGGCCTCGGTGCCGCAGCTGCCGGCCGAGGGCCGCCCGCTGCCGCCACGCCTGGCGCCCGCCAGCGTCGACCTGGCGCCGCCGTTCGAGGAGCGCTGGCTGTGGGGGCTGGCGGTCTGAAGGGCGCGCGGGGGCGGGCACTGCTGTTGTAGGAGCGAGCTTGCTCGCGAACGGGGTTTGCCGGTCGGAGGCGGTGCCTGTCCTGAAGAGCACCCTCTCCCCAACCCTCTCCCTGAAGGGAGAGGGGACTGTCCTCTGCCTGCCGAGGCCTCCGCGTAATCCTGTAGCTTCCGGCTAACGCCTGACTTCTCAGCCATGCCGAACGGCCCCCTCTCCCGCTTGCGGGAGAGGGCTGGGGAGAGGGTACGGCGTCAACCTCCCACGCCAGCCCCACCGGCTGAAGCCGTTCGCGAGCAAGCTCGCTCCTACGAAAAAACACCCCAACTTTCCCCGCCCGGCGCAATACAACTTTCCGCCATCCAACATCACGTTATTTGCATATAACCCAAGCACTGCGCACAAACCAACAGAACATCAGCACCTGTTGATCCAGCGCAAGCAGACAGAAAATTCAAACAAACTACAACTCATTGAATTTAAACAAATTATTGAATTGGCACGACTTCTGCTCAAGTAGAAACGGAGCATGACTATACGAATAGAAAGCTGAACATCTTGTCTATCCCACGAGGACTTTGAAGTTGGCTGTTAATTATGTTGGGGGTGAATGGGGGAAACTTGCCTTGGCGATCCGTCGGGCAACGTTCTGGTCGGCGAGCATAGGTTCGGCGGTATTGCTGGTGGGGAGCCAGGCAATGGCCGAAACGTCGGGCGGCGACGCCAGCGACGGCGACAAGCAAAGCAGCGGCACCCGCCTGCAGACGGTGGTGGTGCAGGCGCAGAAGGAAAGCCCGGTGGAGGCGGCGCGCAGCCAGCTCGCCGACGTCCCCGGCGGCGTCAGCGTGGTGGACAGCGAGCAGCTCTCCAAGGGCCGCACCGCCAACCTGCAGGACACCCTGGCCTACCAGCCCGGCGTGTTCGTGCAGTCCACCGGCGGCAACGACGCGGCGAAGATTTCCATCCGCGGTTCGGGCGCCAACACCTCGCCGGGCTACTTCCGCGAGGGCATCAAGTTCCTCTTCGACGGCCTGCCGCTGACCGGCCCGGGGGGCACGCCCTACGAGTTCCTCAACGGCTCGGGGGTGAACTACACCGAGATCCTGCGCGGCGCCAACGCCTTCCAGTACGGCGCACTGACGCTCGGCGGCGCGGTGAACTTCGTCAACCAGACCGGCTACACCGCGCCCGGCACCCGCCTGCGGGTGGAGGCCGGCAGCTATGGCTACCAGAAGGAAGTGCTGAGCGCCGGCGGCGTGGCCGGCGGCTTCGACTACTACGCCAACGTCGACAACTACCGCAACGACGGCTACCGCGACTACAGCCTGTCGAAGAGCCAGGGCGTGGTGCTCAACCTCGGCTACAGCTTCAACCCGAAGCTGCAGACGCGCCTGCTGGTGCGCTACCGCGACGAGTACCACAACGACCCCAGCGCCATCACCCTCAAGCAGCTCAAGCACGACCCGGACAAGGCCAGCCCCACCGCCGCCAGCAGCGGCGCCGGCAGCCGCCGGCCGGGCAGCACCTGGGTCGGCAGCAAGACCACCTATACCTTCGACGACGACGCCAAGCTGGACGTCGGCCTGGTCTACTACGACTACCCGCACAACAACAGCCCGGACAGCCCGACCAACCCCAGCTACTGGGACTGGCACGACCTGAGCTTCGTCCTCAACTACTCGCGCACCGACCAGTGGTTCGGCCATGAAAGCCGCTCCAGCGCGGCCTTCACCTCCACCGAACACCTCAAGGGCGGAGTCGACTCGACACGGGCCAACAAGCAGCCGGTGAAGGTAGTGGACTACGGCTCGTCCTTCGACCATGTCTTCTCCTTCGGCAACGACCTCGAGCTGACCGAGGACCTCTGGCTGACCACCGGCCTGTCCTTCATCAACGTGCGCCGCAGCACCGACATCAAGTACGTGAACACCGCCAACACCAGCGGCTACCCGAGCAAGGACACCTACGAGAACTGGAGCGCCGCGCCGCGCATCGGCCTGCGCTACCAGTTGACCCCGGACCTGCAGCTGTTCGGCAACTTCAGCCGTTCCATCGACCCGCCGGCGTCCTGGCAGTACTCCAACTCGGCGGCCGCCACGCCTTTCGTCAAGCCGCTGGTGGAACAGAAGGCCAACACCCTGGAAGTCGGCATCAAGGGCTCCCACGGCATCTTCGACGGCAGCCTGGCGCTGTACCGCTCGTGGATCCGCGACGAGCTGCTGAACGTGCAGATCATTCCCGCCACCGCCACCACCGCCGCGGTCACCTCGGCCTTCAACGCCGAGAGCCCGACCATCCACCAGGGCGTCGAGGCCGGGCTGAACACCCTGCTCTGGGAGAACAGCGTCGGCGAGAAGATCAGCTGGCGCCAGGCGTACACCTACAACGACTTCTACTACCGCCACGACGACACCTTCGGCGACAACCAACTGCCGGGCATTCCCAAGCACGTCTACCAGGGCGAGCTGCAGTACCAGCACCCCAGCGGCTTCTATGGCGGCGTCAACGTGACCTCCGCCTCGCGCACCGCGGTGGACTACGCCAACAGCTTCTACGCCCCCTCCTACACCATCTTCGGTGCGGGGGTCGGCTACGAGGCACCGAAGAAGGACTGGAAGGTCTCCCTCGACCTCAAGAACCTCGCCAACGAGAAGTACGTGACCGCCGTGTCGCCGCAGTACGACGCCAAGGGCAAGGACGTCGCCGCCCTCTACCCGGGCGACGGCATCGGCGCCTACGTCGGCCTCGAACTGCGCTACTGACCGGCCGCGCCGCCCGACCGGGGCGGCGCGCACTGACGCGGGCGGTGCGATCCGCCGCCCGCCTGGCAACAGGACCCCGTAGATGCCATCGACACTGCAAGCCCCACCGGCCGCCTCGCGGAGGCCGGCATGATCGACAGACTCCTGCCCCTGGCGGCCGGCGCCCTGCTGGCCGCCGTTCTGGCCGGCTGCTCGCCGGCCGCCGACGACACGCCCGGCGCCAGCGGCGCCGCCCTCGACACCGGCACCCTCAAGGACGGCCAGCTCAGCTACCCGGCCGAGGACTTCCACGAGCAGGCCCCCGGCCAGCCCGGCGGCACCCTGCGCGTCACCGCGGCGCTGGACACCTATTCCTTCGATATCCACGCGCTGTCCCACGGCAACGTGCAGTGGCTGGGGCGCATCCTCTACGACTGCCTGGTGTACCAGGACGAACAGGGCAAGGTCTCACCCTGGCTGGCGAAGTCCTGGGACATCTCCCCGGATGGCCTGACCTACACCTTCCACCTGCGCGACGACGTCAGCTTCAGCGACGGCACGAAATTCAACGCCGAGGCCGTGCGCATCAACCTCGAACACATGCGCGACCCGGCGACCAAGTCGCCGCTGGCCGCGGCCTACATCGCGCCCTACCAGTCGGGCAAGGTGCTCGACGAGTACACCTTCCAGGCCACCCTGCGCGAACCCTACTCGCCCTTCCTCGACGTGCTGGCGCAGTCCTGGCTGGGGATGATCTCGCCGAAGCAGATCCTCGAAGACCCGAAATCCATCGCCGCCCACCCGGTGGGCTCCGGCCCCTTCGTGCTGGAAAGCTACACCCGCGACCAGGGCGCCGCCTTCGTCCGCCGCGCCGGCTACCACTGGGCGCCGCCGGTGCTGCGGCACCAGGGCCCGGCCTACCTGGAGCGCCTGGAGCTGAGCTTCGTGCCCGAGGCGCTGATCCGCTACAGCTCGCTGGTCTCCGGGCAGTACGACTTCACCCTGGACGCGCCGACGCAGAACGCCCAGGCCATCCGCAAGGACCCGCAACTGGTGCTGCGCAGCCGCATCCGCAAGGGCAACCCGGTGCGCAGCCTGACCTTCAACGTCGAGCGCTTCCCCTTCGACGACGTGCGCGTGCGCAAGGCCCTGGCCCGCGCCATCGACCGCGACGGCCTGGCCTGGATCACCGGCTTCGGCGAGTTCCAGGTCAAGGCCGACTTCCTCGCCGCCAACACCCGCTTCTACGACCCGGCCTACCGCGACGCGCTGAGCTACGACGTGGCCGCCGCCGGCGCCCTGCTCGACGAGGCCGGCTGGACCGGGCGCGATGCCGGGGGCTACCGCACCCGCGACGGCCAGCGCCTGGCCGCCACCCTGCTGATGATCGACAGCCCGGCGCTGCCGGCGAGCGTGGCGGTGGCCATGCAGGCCGACGCGAAGAAGGTCGGCATCGACCTGGGCCTGCGCGTGCTGCCCCAGGCCCAGGTCAACGACCTGCGCTACGCCGGCGACTACCAGGCGCTGGTGGGCGGCTACTGGCACACCAACACCCCGGACGGCCTGTACATCCTCTACCACAGCAACTCCATCGCCACGCCGAAGCTGATCGGGCAGAACAGCGCGCGCCTGCGCGACGCCCAGCTCGACGACCTGCTCGCCCGCGCCCGCCGCAGCACCGACGCCGCCGAGCAGCAGCGCCTGTACAGCGCTGCCCAGCAGCGCCTCACCGAGGTGGTGCCGGCGGTGCCGGTGTACGAAAGCCAGCTGACCATCGCCTACCGCCGCAACGTCAAGGGCGTGGTGTTCGACAGCTCGCACAACGTGCCCTTCTTCACCAGCGTCTGGCTGGACCGGGAGCCGCAACCATGAAAGCCCTGCGCCGCGTGCTCTGGCGTTTCCTCGGCGGCCTGGCGGTGCTCTGGGGCGCCGCCAGCCTGACCTTCGTCGCCCTCAACGTCAGCGGCGGCGACCCGGCCCTGGCGATCCTCGGCGGGCCCGACGCCATGCCCACCGCCGAGGCCATCGCCCAGGTGCGCCGCGACTACGGCCTGGACCAGCCGCTGCCGGTGCAGTACGCCCACTACCTGGGGCGCCTGGTCCAGGGCGACCTGGGCGAGTCCTACCGCCTGCGCATCCCGGTGGCCCAGGCCATCGCCGGGCAGATCGGCGCCACCGCCCAGCTGGCCCTGTGGGCGGCGCTGGCGGCGGTGCTGCTGGCGGTGGCCGCGGCGGTGCTGACCGCCAACCGCGCGCCCTGGGCCCGCGGCCTGGCCTCCGGCGGCGAGTTGCTGCTGTCGTCCATGCCCAGCTTCGTGCTCGGCATCCTCCTGCTGCTGGTGTTCTCCTTCCAGCTGCACTGGCTGCCGCCCACCGGCTCGCGGGGCTGGAAGAGCCTGGTGCTGCCGATCCTCACCCTGGCCCTGCCGGTGGCCGCGGTGCTGGCCCAGGTGCTGCGCCAGGAGCTGGAGGAAATCCTCGAGCAGCCCTTCATCGCCATGGCCCGCGCCCGCGGCCTGTCCGAGGCCGGCGTGCGCCTGGGCCACGCCCTGCGCCATGCGCTGACGCCGCTGATCACCCTGTCCGGCTTCGTCTTCGCCGCGTTGCTGGGCGGCGCGGTGATCACCGAGAACCTGTTCGCCCGCCAGGGCATCGGCCGCCTGATGCTCAACGCGGTGAACGACAAGGACGTGCCCGTGGTGCTCGGCATCACCCTGCTGGCGGCGTTGATCTACGTGCTGGTGAACCTGGCCGTGGACCTGCTCAACGCCCTGGTCGACCCGCGGGTGAGCGAGGCATGAGCATGACCGCGAGCATCGCCCTGGCCAACCTGCGCCAACTGTTCGACGCCCGCGAGGCGCCGCTTCCTTCCATCGCCCGCCCCGAGGACACCGCGATGATCTTCCCCGACGACCTTCCCGCCGCCGCCGGCGCGCCGGCGCACCCCGACGACACCGCCCTGCTGCAGCGCTTCGAGCCGGTATTCGAGCGCATCGCCGCCGGCGCCATCGACCGCGAACAGGACCGCGAGCTGGCCTACGAGCCGGTGGCCTGGCTGCGCGAGGCCGGCTTCGGCGCGCTGCGCGTGCCGCTGGCCTACGGCGGCCTGGGCGCCAGCCTGCCGCAGCTGTTCCGCCTGGTCCGCCGGCTCGGCGCCGCCGACTCCAACCTGCCGCAGATCTTCCGCGCGCACTTCGGCTTCGTCGAAGGCCGCCTCAACGACGACGACGAGGCCAGCCGCCAGCACTGGTTCCCGCGCATCGTCGGCGGCGAGCTGTTCGGCGCGGCCATGGCCGAACGCAGCGAAGTCACCGGCAACAGCGTCACCCTCACCCGCCAGGACGGCCACTGGCTGCTGGACGGCGAGAAGTACTACTGCACCGGCACCCTCTACGCCGACTGGATCGCCGTGTCGGCCAGCGATGGCGACGAGCACGTCGCCGTGGCTGTGTCCACCGCCGCGCCCGGCGTCACCCGCCTGGACGACTGGGACGGCTTCGGCCAGCGCCTGACCGGCAGCGGCACCACCCGCTTCGAAGGCGTGCGCGTGGAGGAGCACCAACTGTTCCGCCGCTTCAAGGTCGGCGAAGGCCGCAGCGACAGTTACATCACCGCCTTCTACCAGCAGGTACACCTGGCCACCCTGGCCGGCATCGCCCAGGCGGTGCTGCGCGACGCCATCGAGTTCGTCCAGGGCCGCACCCGCGCCTTCGGCATCCCCGGCCGCTCCAGCCCGCGCCAGGACCCGCTGGTGCAGCGCGTGGTGGGCCGCCTGGGCAGCCTGGCGTTCTCCGCCGAGGCGCTGGTGGAAGCCGTCTCGGCCACCCTCGAACGCACCTGGCAGGCGCACCGCGCGGGCACCGCCAGCCGCGAGCTGTACGGCGAGGCGGACATCCGCGCCTACCAGGCGCAGCAGGTCGTCCTGCCCCAGGTGCTGGAGGCCGCCACCCTGCTCTTCGAGGTCGGCGGCGCCTCGGCCACCAGCAGCGGCCGGCGCCTGGACCGGCACTGGCGCAACGCCCGCACCCTGGCCTCGCACAACCCGGCGATCCTGCGCGAGGCCTACCTGGGCGACTACCACCTCAACGGCACCCTTCCCAGCGAGGCCTGGAGCGAGCGCTTCGCCGCCGCCAAGGCCACGCAACAGCAAGCCCCCAGCACCGAGGAGACCCCGGCATGAGCAACGCACAGCGGCAAATGAGCATCGGCATGAACATCCTCGGCTTCGGCGCCCACGCCGCGGCCTGGCGCACCGGCGAGGTCCCGCCCACCGCCTACCTGGACGTCGGCTACTACCAGAACATCGCGCGCATTTCCGAGCGCGGCACCCTCGACGCCATCTTCCTCGCCGACGGCCCGGCCCTGGCCGGCGACGTCGGCCGCCAGCCGGCCGGGCGCCTGGAGCCCACCGTGCTGCTCACCGCGGTGGCCGCGGCCACCCAGCGCATCGGCGTGATCGCCACCGCCTCCAGCTCCTACAACGAGCCGTTCAACCTGGCCCGGCGCATCGCCTCCCTCGACCACATCAGCGGCGGCCGCGCGGCCTGGAACGTGGTGACCAACGCCGGCGACGCCGCCGCGCAGAACTTCGGCCTGGCCGGCGCGCCGCTGCACGTGGACCGCTACGCCCGCGCCGAGGAGTTCGTCGACGTCACCCTCAAGCTGTGGGACAGCTGGGAAGACGGCGCCATCATCGGCGACGCCGCCTCCGGGCGCTTCGCCGACCCGGCCCGGGTGCACGCCATCGACCACGTCGGCAAGCACTTCTCGGTCAAGGGGCCGCTCAACGTGCCGCGCTCGCCCCAGGGCCGCCCGGTGCTGGTCCAGGCCGGCTCCTCGGAGGGCGGCAAGGCCCTGGGCTCGCGCTTCGCCGACGCCATCTTCACCACCCAGACCACCCTCGCCGACGGCCAGGCCTTCTACCGCGAGATGAAGCAGCGCGCCCGCCAGTGGGGGCGCAACCCCGAGCACCTGAAGATCATGCCCGGCCTGTCGACGGTGCTCGGCAGCACCGAGGCCGAGGCACTGGAGCGCTTCGAGCGGCTGAACAGCTACCTCGGCGAAGGCGGCCTGCTGCGCCAGATCGCCCAGCGCATCGGCGTCGACGCCAGCGAGCTGGACCCGGACGCGCCGCTGCCCTGGCAGCGCATCGGCCCGGTCAACGAGTTCGAGAAGGGCTCCCACGGCTTCCTCGAGGCCCAGCTGAACCTGGCCCGCGCCGAGAACCTCAGCGTGCGCCAGCTGTCGCGCCGCATCCTGGTCGGCCACCGGCTGCTGGTGGGCACCCCCGAGCAGGTCGCCGCCAGCCTGGAGGAATGGTTCCTGGCCGGCGCCGCCGACGGCTTCAACATCATGCCCGACAGCTTCCCCTCGGGCGTGGAGATCTTCGTCGACGAAGTGGTGCCGCGCCTGCGCAAGCGCGGGCTGTTCCGCCACGAGTACCAGGGCAGCACCCTGCGCGAACACCTCGGCCTGCCCTACCCGGCCAGCCAGTACGAACACCCCGCGGCCGCCTCGGCCTGACCCCTTGCGAGAGACCTCCACATGAAATACCGCCCACTCGGCAACAGCGACCTGAAGGTCAGCGTCATCGGCCTCGGCAGCATGACCTGGGGCCACCAGAACAGCGAGGCCGACGCCCACGCCCAGCTCGACTACGCGCTTTCGCGCGGGGTCAACCTGGTGGACGCGGCCGAGATGTACCCCACCCCGTCCCGGGCCGACACCTGGGGCGACACCGAACGCTTCATCGGCACCTGGCTTGCGCGCAGCAAGCGCCGCCAGGACATCGTCCTGGCCAGCAAGATCGTCGGCCCGCCGCGCCAGAGCGGGCACATGCAGCACATCCGCGACGGCGCCACGCGCTTCGACCTGGCCACCCTGCGCAGCGCCCTGGACGGCAGCCTTGACCGCCTGCAGACCGACTACCTGGACCTCTACCAGCTGCACTGGCCCAGCCGCAGCAGCAACTTCTTCGGCACCCGCGACTACCCCTGGGTGGACGACGAGGAAAGCGACGACATCGGCGAAACCCTCGCCGCCCTGGCCGAGCTGGTGAAGTCCGGGCGGGTGCGCCATATCGGCGTGTCCAACGAAACGCCCTGGGGCGTGGCCGAGTTCCTCAAACAGTCCGAGCGCCTGGGCCTGCCGCGCATCCTCAGCGTGCAGAACCCCTACAGCCTGCTCAACCGCCAGTACGAAACGGGCCTGGCGGAGTTCAGCCACCGCGAGCGCATCGGCCTGCTGGCCTACTCGCCGCTGGCCTTCGGCGTGCTCACCGGCAAGTACCTGGACGGCGCCCAGCCGGCCGGCGCGCGCCTGAGCGCCGGTTCCGCCTATGGCCGCTTCGCCCGCTACGCCAGCGCCGAGGCGCAGCAGGCCACCCGCGCCTACGTGGAACTGGCCCGCGAGCTGGGCCTGGCGCCGGCGCAACTGGCCCTGGCCTTCGTCATCGGCAAGCCCTTCGTGGCCAGCGCGCTGAACGGTGCCACCAGCCTCGAACAGCTGGCGCAGAACCTCGACGCCGCCGAGCTGCAGCTGACGCCGGAGGCCCTCGCCGCCATCGACGCCATCCACGCGCGCCTGCCGAACCCGGCGCCCTGACAGGAGAACGCCCATGGCCAGTCCGTCGACCGCACTGCCCCGCCTGTTGCCCGCGACCTCGCGGCGCCGCCGGCTGCCCGCCTTCCTCGGCGCGGCCCTGGCCCGCCCGGGGCTGACGCTGGCCGGGGTGTTCCTGGTGCTGCTGGTGCTCGCCAGCCTGGTACCGACCTGGCTGGTGGCCACCGACCCGCTGGCGGCCAGCGCCCGCCACGCCTTCCAGGCACCCGGCGCGGCGCACTGGCTGGGCACCGACGAGAACGGCCGCGACGTGCTCGCGCGGCTGGTCCACGGCGCCCGGCCATCGCTGCTGATGGGCCTGGCGGCCACCGCCATCGGCCTGCTCGGCGGCATCGCCGTGGGCCTGCTGGCGGGCCTCGGGCCGCGCTGGCTGGACGCCGCCGCCATGCGCTGCATCGACGTGCTGCTGGCCTTCCCCGAGCTGCTGCTGGCCCTGGTGATCATCACCTTCTGGGGCCAGGGCCTGGTCAACGCCATGCTCGCCGTGGGCATCGCCGGCATCCCGCGCTACGCCCGCCTGGTGCGGGCCCAGGCGAAGGTGGTGCGCGGCGCCGCCTACGTCGAGGCGGCGGTCACCCTGGGCCTGTCGCGGCCGGCGGTGATCTGGCGCCACTTGCTGCCCAACGCCATCCGCCCGGTGCTGATCCTGGCCACCCTGGGCATAGGCGCGAACATTGCCGCCGGCGCCTCGCTGAGCTTCCTCGGCTTCGGCGCGCCGCCGCCGGCGCCCGAGTGGGGCGCGATGCTCTCGGTCGGCCGCAACTTCCTTTCCAACGCCTGGTGGCTGGTCGCGGCCCCGGGCACGGCGGTGACCCTCACCGTGGTCGCCGTCACCGTGCTCGGCCGCGCCCTGCTGCGCTACAGCGAGGGCAAACGCCCATGACCACCCTGATCAACCCGTTCCGCCCGCTGCTGGAAGTGGCCGGCCTGGACGTCGCCTTCGGCCGCGCCCAGCCGGTGCTGCAGCAGGTCTCCTTCAGCCTCTACCCCGGCGAATGCCTGGCCCTGGTCGGCGAGTCCGGCTCGGGCAAGAGCGTCACCTCGCGCACCCTGGCCGGGCTCACCGGCGCCGGCGCCCAGGTCCGCGCGCGGCGCCTGGCCTTCGACGGCCTCGACCTGCTGGGCCTGGGCACACGCCAGTGGCGCGAGCTGCGCGGCTCGCGCATCGGCTTCGTGATGCAGGACGCCCTCGGCTCGCTCGACCCGCTGCGCCCGGTGGGCCGCGAGATCGACGAGCCGCTGCGCCTGCACACGGCCCTGGCGCGCGAGCAGCGCCAGCAGAAAGTCCTCGACCTGCTGCGCGCGGTGGGCGTGCCCGAGGCCGAGCTGCGCGCCCGCCAGTACCCGCACCAGCTCTCCGGCGGCCTGCGCCAGCGCGCGCTGATCGCCTCGGCCATCGCCTGCGACCCCGACCTGCTGATCGCCGACGAGCCCACCACGGCGCTGGACGCCACCGTCCAGGCGCAGGTGCTCGACCTGCTGCAGAGCCTGCGCCAGCGCGACCGCGCCATGCTGGTGGTGAGCCACGACCTGGCGGTGGTGGCGCGCCTGGCCCACCGCGTGGCGGTGATGCAGCACGGCGTGATAGTCGAGGAAGGCCCGGTCGACCAGGTGCTGGAAGACCCGCGCCACCCCTACACCCGCTCGCTGCTGCGCGCCGCCTCGGCGGTGCACATCAGCCATGCGCCGCAGCCCGCCGCCAGCGAGCCGCCGCCGGCCAGCCTCGGCGCCCGGCCGGTGGTGCTGGAGGCGCGCCAGCTGGCCAAGAGCTTCGCCGGCCCCGACGGCGCGCCGCGCCAGGCGGTGGCCGCGGCCTCCTTCACCCTGCGCGCCGGCGAGACCCTGGGCATCGTCGGCGAATCCGGCTCGGGCAAGACCACCCTCACGCGCATGGTGCTCGGCCTGGAGCGCCCCGACAGCGGCGAGGTATACCTGCGCGGCCAGGCCTGGAGCGCCCTCGACGCCCTCGCCCAACGCCGCGAACGGCGCCGCGTGCAGGTGGTGTTCCAGGACCCGCTGGCCTCCTTCGACCCGCGCTACACCGTGGCCCGCGTGCTCGACGAGGCCCTGGCCCAGGCCGGCGGCAGCCGCGCCGAGCGCCAGCAGCGGGCACGCGAACTGCTGGAACTGGTGCGCCTGCCGGCGGGCATGCTGGCGCGCCGGCCCATCGAGCTGTCCGGCGGCCAACGGCAACGCATCGCCATCGCCCGCGCCCTGGCGGCGCAGCCGGAAATCCTGGTGTGCGACGAGCCGGTATCGGCGCTGGACGTGTCGGTGCAGGCGCAAATCCTCGACCTGCTCGCCGACCTCAAGCAGCGCCTGGGCCTGGCCTGCCTGTTCATCTCCCACGACCTGGGCGTGGTGCGCCACGTCAGCGACCGCGTGCTGGTGATGAAGGACGGCCACATCGTCGAGACCGGCCCGGTGCGCGAGGTCTTCGCCCGCCCGCAGCACGCCTACACCCGCGCCCTGCTGGGCGCCATCCCCCACCTGCCGCAACCCCGGGAGCGCCGCATCCGTGTCGAAGCCATTGCACGTTAACCTGTTCGAGATGAACTGCGTCAGCCACATCGTCCACGGGCTCTGGGCGCACCCGGAAAACCAGCGCCACCGCTTCAACGACATCGACTACTGGACGGAACTGGCGCAACTGCTGGAGCACGGCACCTTCGACGGCGTCTTCCTGGCCGACGTGGTGGGCGTCTACGACCGCTTCCGCGGCGGCCCCGAGACGGCCCTGCGCGAGGCCGTGCAGGTGCCCAGCAACGACCCGCTGATGGTCATCCCGGCGATGGCCGCGGTGACCCGCAACCTGGGCTTCGGCGCCACCTTCTCCACCACCTACGAGCCGCCCTTCGCCTTCGCCCGGCGCATGAGCACCCTCGACCACCTGACCCGCGGCCGCGTCGGCTGGAACATCGTCACCTCCTACCTGCCCAACGCCGCGCGCAACTTCGGCCTGGACGAGGAGGTGCCCCACGACCGACGCTACGAGATCGCCGACGAGTACCTGGACGTGCTCTACAAGCTCTGGGAAGGCTCCTGGGACGACGACGCGGTGCTCGCCGACCGACAGCTGCGCCTCTACACCGACCCGGCCAAGGTGCGCTACATCGACCACGTCGGCGAGCACTTCAAGGTCGCTGGGCCGCACCTCTGCCAGCCCTCGCGGCAGCGCACCCCGGTGCTGTTCCAGGCCACCGGCTCGCCGGCCGGCACCGAGTTCGCCGGGCGCCACGCCGAAGTGGTGTTCACCGGCGGCCCGACGCCGGCCGCGGTGCGCCGCAACATCGCCCACATGCGCGAACGCGCCCGCGCCCACGGCCGCGACCCGGCGGGGATCAAGTTCATCGTCCAGGCGGCGGTGATCGTCGGCCGCAACGACCTGGAAGTGCAGGCCAAGCTTGAGGACTACCGGCGCCTGCAGAGCCTCGACGGTGCCCTGGCGCACATGCAGTCGGGCCTGGACCTGGCCGCCTACCCGGCGCACACCCCGCTGACCGAGCTGCCCAGCGGCGGGCCCTGGGCGGCGCTGCTGGCCAGCGACCCGCAGGCCACCGTCGGCCAGCTGGTGAAGCGCCTGGGCGGCTTCGACGAGGGCCGCTTCTTCGTCGCCGGCACGCCGAAGGTGGTGGCCGACGAGATCGAGAAGTGGCTGGACGAGGACGGCATCGACGGCATCAACCTGCGCCAGTTCCTCACCCCGCATACCGCCCGCGACTTCATCGAACTGGTGGTGCCCGAACTGCGCCGCCGCGGCCGCTTCCGCGAGGCCTACGACGACGGCGAGACGCTGCGCGAGCGCCTGTTCGGCGCCGGCCACGCGCGCCTGCCCGCCGACCACCACGGCGCCCGCTACCGCGACCCGGCGGCCCTGCGCCAGGCCGCCCAGCCGCTACGCTTCGCCCAGGCGCCGGCCTGACCCCCTTCAGCTGATGGACCCGAAGATGTCGACTACCGCTGCAACCGCCCTGCCCCCTGCCAACCCTGAGCTGAACGCCCTCGACCTGGCCGAACTGCGCCGCCGCGCCGTGCCGCGCCTGGCCGCCATCGCCGAGGGCGCCGCCGAACGCGAGCGCCTGCGCCAGCTGCCCCACGAACAGGTACGTGCCCTGGCCGCCGACCGCCTGCTGTGCTTCCGCATTCCCGTCGAGCACGGCGGCGCCGGCGCCAGCGTGCGCGACACCGTGCAGTTCGTCATCGACCTGGCGGCGGTGGATTCCAACGTCGCCCAGTCGCTGCGCCCCAGCTTCGCCTTCATCGAGGGCCTGCTCGCCCGCGGCGACGAGGCCGAGCAGCGGCGCTGGTTCCCGCGCTTCCTCGCCGGCGAAGTGTTCGGCAACGCCGGCTGGGAGGTCGGCGGCGCCAACGGCGCGGTGAGCGCGCGCCTGCGCCGCGACGGCGAAGCCTTCCGCGCCAGCGGCAGCAAGTACTACAGCACCGGCTCGCTATATGCGGACTGGGTCAGCGCGGTGGCCCTGGACGAGGACGACAGGCCGGTGTCCTTCGTGGTCCCGCGCGACCGCGAGGGCCTGGAACTGCTGGACGACTTCGACGCCATGGGCCAGCGCCTCACCGCCAGCGGCACCACGCGGCTCAACGACCTGCTGGTGCAACCGGGGGAGATCCGCCCGCGGGTGGTGGAGGAAGGCCAGCGCTCCATCGTCACGCCCTTCCTGCAGCTGTTCCTCGGCGCGGTGGAGGCCGGCATCGCCCGCAACGCGCTGAGCGACGCCGTGGCCTTCGCCCGTAACCACGCCCGGCCGATCAAGCACAGCAGCGCGCAGCGCTCGGTGGACGACCCCTACGTGGAATTCGCCGTGGGCGAGATTTCCGCCCGCGCCCTGGCCGCCGAGGCGGTGATCCTGCGCGCCGCCGAACGCATCGACCAGGCCTGGTCGGCGGGCCTGGCCCACGACGCGGTCAACCTGGCCGCCGTGGAAGTGGCCCAGGCCCAGTACATCGCCGTGGAATCGGCGCTCAAGGCCGCCGAGCTGCTGTTCGACGTCGGCGGCGCCTCCACCACCGGCCGCCAGCACAACCTCGACCGCCACTGGCGCAACGCCCGCACCCTGGCCAACCACAACCCGCGCCACTGGAAGGCCGCGGTGGTCGGCGCCTGGCACCTGAAGGGCAGCGAGCCGCCGACCTCGGGGCTGTTCTGATGGGCGCAGCCATGCGCCCCCTGCCCTGCGTTACCGATGCCCCGGCGCGCGGCGGCCGCCTGGTGCCGATGATCACCGGCGCCGCGCTGTTCATGGAGCTGCTGGACAGCACCGCGGTGCTCACCGCGCTGCCGCAGATGGCCGCCGACTTCGGCGAGGCCGCGGTGCGCATGAACCTGGTGGTGTCGCTGTACCTGCTGGCGGTGGCGCTGTTCGTGCCGGTCAGCGGCTGGGTGGCCGACCGCTTCGGCCCGCGCCGGGTGCTGCTGGCGGCCATCGGCCTGTTCATGCTCGCCTCGCTGGCCTGCGCGGCCTCCACCTCGCTGCTGCAGCTGTCCCTGGCGCGCCTGTTCCAGGGCGCCGCCGGGGCGCTGATGGCGCCGGTGGGCCAGGTGCTGCTGTTGCGCTGGTCGACGCCGGACACCCTGCTGCGCAACATGGCCGCGCTGGCCATCCCGGCGCTGGTCGGGCCGCTGCTCGGCCCGCCCGTGGGCGGGCTGCTGGTGGACCTGCTGTCGTGGCACTGGATCTTCCTGGTCAACCTGCCCATAGGCGCGCTGGGCATCGCCCTGATCCTGCGCTTCGTCCCGGACTTCCCGGGCGATGGGCAAAGGCGCCTGGACCGCCGCGGCTTCCTGCTCAGCGGCTGCGCCCTGGCGGCGCTGGTGTTCGGCTTCGAGGCCCTGGGCCACCGCCTGCTGCCGTTGCCGCTGGTGGCCGCCCTGCTGGCCGGCGGCGCCCTGGCGGCCCTGGCCTACCTGCGCCATGCCCGACGCCACGCGGCGCCGCTGATCGACCTCGGCCTGCTGCGCATCCCCACCTTCGCCACGGCCATCTGGGGCGGCAACCTGTTCCGCCTGGGCAGCGCCGCGCAGCCGTTCCTGATGGTGCTGATGCTGCAACTGGGCTTCGGCCACGGGGCGCTGGACGCCGGCCTGCTGACCCTGGCCGGCGGCGCCGGCGCGCTGAGCGTGAAGTTCCTCTCGGTGCGCATCGTCCAGCGCCTGGGCTTCCGCCGCACCCTGGTCGGCAACGCCCTGCTCTGCGCGCTGTCCATCGTCGGCTGCGCCCTGCTGCGCGCCGACACGCCCTGGTGGCTGCTGGTGGCGCTGCTGTACGTCAGCGGCCTGCTGCGCTCGCTGCAGTTCAGCACCCTGGGCGCGCTGACCTTCTGCGAGGTGCCGCGCGAGCTGGCCAGCCGCGCCAGCAGCCTGTCGGCGATGTCCATGCAGTTGGCCATGAGCCTGGCGGTGGGCCTGGCCGCCAGCCTGCTGGGGCTGGTCATGCACGCCCAGGGGCACGCCCGGCCGCAGGTCGGGGACCTGTCCCTGGCGATGCTCGCCGGGGCGCTGCTGTGCGCCGCCTCGGCGCTGCCGTTCCGCCGCCTGGGCGAGGCCGCCGGCGCCTCGGTCAGCGGCCGCGCCAGCCCCTCGATCACCGACGCCGCATGCCCCGAGGAGGCCGCCCATGGCTGAGCCCGCACGCCCCGAACCCCTGATCCGCCACGCCCGCGAAGGCGATGCCCGGCCCATCGCCGAAGCCCACGTGCAGAGCTGGCAGGCGACCTACCGCGGGCTGCTGCCGGACAGCTACCTGCAGGGCCTGGCCGACAGCCTGCAGCGCCGCGTCGACTTCCTCGACAACGCCATCCGCAATGGCGGCCGCGACATCCGCGTGGCCGAGCGCGGCGGCGCGGTGGTCGGCTGGAGCTCCTTCGGCGCCAGCCGCGACCCCGACGTCGAGCCCGGCACCGGCGAGCTCTATTCCATCTACCTGGTGCCGTCGGCCTGGTCCGCCGGCATCGGCCGCGCGCTCTGGCTGGCCTCGCGCCAGGCCCTGGAGGCCGCGGGCTTCGCCCGCGTCACCCTCTGGGCGCTGGACGGCAACGCCCGCGCCGAACGCTTCTACCGCGCCGCCGGCTTCACCCCGCAAGGCAACGCCTCGCGGGTCTTCGAGGAGGACGGCACGGCCTTCCCGGTGACCCGCTACCTGCTGCCCCTGACCCACGCCTGAAGGACCCGACCCACCATGAGCCATACCCCGGACGACACCGCCGGCGAACGCCAGGCCCCAGCCTGGAACATCCGCTACCTGCCGGAGGCGCCGGTACCTTTCGT
This sequence comes from Pseudomonas sp. JH-2, assembly GCF_036231725.1. NCBI lineage: Bacteria > Pseudomonadati > Pseudomonadota > Gammaproteobacteria > Pseudomonadales > Pseudomonadaceae > Pseudomonas > Pseudomonas sp. JH-2. Next base: position 48,897 of record NZ_JAZAQP010000026.1, read on the forward strand.
CATCCACTTCGTCAGCCAGTACCGCTGGGCCTACCTGGCGATCCTGCTGCTGCAGATCACCGCGGTGGTCTGCACCGTGCTGATCCCCTGGAGCCTGGGCCAGGTCACCCGCCTGGTGAACGCCGGCTCCGCCCCCCACACGCTGCTCTGGCCGGTGGCCGGCTTCGCCGTGCTGGTGGCCCTGGAGGTGGTCTTCAGCCGCAGCGCCAACACCATCAACATCCGCGTGCTGCCGCGCCAGCGGGCGCGCGTCACCTACACCGTCTACGCCTACCTGCAGCAGCACTCGCACCGCTTCGTCAGCAACGAGTTCGCCGGCGCCCTGGCGCACAAGGTCTCGGAAGTCGCCATGGGGGTGAACCAGACCATGAACATCCTGCTCTTCGACCTGATCCCGCTGCTGGTCACCCTGAGCCTGGCGAGCCTGGTGCTGGCCAGCGCCTCGGGCCTGCTGGCAGGGTTCATGCTGGCCTGGTCGGTGCTGTTCATCGGCATCTCCTTCCTGCTCGCCCGGCGCAGCCACCCACTGGCGCAGAAGTACTCCGCGGCGCGCAGCATCAGCACCGGCAAGGTGGTGGACGCGGTGACCAACCTGAGCAACGTGCGCCTGTTCGCCCGGCACTCCCACGAGTTGGAGTACCTGTCCGGCTACCTGGACGGCGAGCTGGCGGCGGCCCGCCGCTCGCTCGGCTACATGGAGAAGATCCGCTGGTTCCAGAACAGCTGCGGCATGGCCCTGAAGATCGGCATGCTGCTGCTCACCCTGTGGCTGTGGCGCAGCGGCGCCATCAGCATCGCCGCCTTCGTCATGGCCACCAGCATGGCGCTGCTGATCATCAACGACGTGGCCAGCCTGTCGCGGCGCTTCCTCGAACTGTTCGAGGCCACCGGCAACATCGCCAACGGCGTGCGCACCCTGATCCGCCCCCACGAGGTGGTGGACAGCCCCGACGCCCGGCGCCTGGAAGTGCGCCAGGGCAACGTCGAGTTCCGCGGCGTGCGCTTCGGCTACCACCCCGGCCAGCCGATCTTCGAGCAGCTCGACCTGCGCATCCCGGCCGGTCAGCGCGTCGGCCTGGTGGGCTTCTCCGGCTCCGGCAAGTCCACCCTGCTCAACCTGCTGCTGCGCCTGTACGACGTCGACGGCGGCCAGGTGCTGATCGACGGCCAGGACATCCGCGAGGTGACGCAGCACTCGCTGCACCGACAGATCGGCCTGATCCCCCAGGAGCCGGGGCTGTTCCACCGCAGCATCCGCGAGAACATCCACTACGGGCGCCTGGAGGCCAGCGCCGAGGAACTGGCCGCGGCCATCCACGGCGCCGGCGCCAGCGCCTTCATCGAGCGCATGGAGCACGGCTACGATTCCCTGGTGGGCGAGCGCGGCGTCAAGCTCTCCGGCGGCCAGCGGCAGCGCATCGCCATCGCCCGGGTGCTGCTGAAGAACGCGCCCATCCTGGTGATGGACGAGGCCACCTCGAGCCTGGACTCCATCACCGAGCGCTTCATCCAGGACCAGCTGGACAGCATCATGCAGGGCAAGACCGTGATAGTGGTGGCCCACCGCCTGTCGACGGTGGCGCACCTTGACCGCATCATCGTCTTCGACAAGGGCCGCGTGGTCGAGGACGGCAGCCACCAGGAGCTGCTGAAGAAACGCGGCCAGTACTACCGCCTGTGGAGCCGGCAGTCCGACGGGCTGTTCCAGGAAGAGGCCGAGGCGGTCTGAATTCCCCAACCGGAGAGCGACATGAACTACCGAACCCTGGGCCGCTCCGGCCTGCAGGTATCCCCCCTGGCACTGGGCAGCATGATGTTCGGCGGCCAGACCGACGCCGCCACCTCGCGGCGCATCGTCGACCAGGCGCTGGAGCGCGGGATCAACTTCATCGACACCGCTGACGTATACAACGACGGGCGCTCGGAACAGATCGTCGGCCAGGCCATCGCCGCGCGCCGCGACGACTGGGTGCTGGCCTCCAAGGTCGGCATGGGCCCGGCGGACGCCTGGCCGAACCGCCGCGGCCTGGGCCGCAAGCACATCGCCGCGGCCCTGGACGCCAGCCTGGCGCGCCTGGGCACCGACTACCTGGACCTGTACTACCTGCACCGCGAGGACCACCAAACGCCCCTGGAGGAAAGCATCGCGGCCATCGGCGACGCCATCGGCCAGGGCAAGGTGCGCCACTGGGGGCTGTCCAACTACCGCGGCTGGTGCATCGCCGAGGTGGTCCATGTGGCCGAGCGCCTGGGCGTGCCCCGGCCCATCGCCAGCCAGCCGCTGTACAACCTGGTCAACCGCCAGTCCGAGACCGAGCAGTTCACCGCCGCCGCGTACCACGGCCTGGGCGTGGTGCCCTACAGCCCGCTGGCGCGCGGCGTGCTCAGCGGCAAGTACCTGCCGGGGGTGGAACCGGCCGCCGACAGCCGTGCCGGGCGCCAGGACAAGCGCATCCTGGAGACCGAATGGCGCGCCGAATCCCTGGAGATCGCGCAGAAGGTGAAGGCCCACGCCCAGGCGCGCGGCATCGGCGTGGTGCAGTTCGCCATCGCCTGGGTGCTGAACAACGCCCTGGTCAGCGCGGCCATCGTCGGCCCGCGCACCGAGGAGCAGTGGCAGGACTACCTGAAGGCGCTGGACGTGCGCCTGGACGCCGAGGACGAGGCCTTCGTCGACGCCCTGGTCACCCCCGGCCACGCCTCCACGCCGGGCTACAACGACCCGACGCACTTCGTCCCCGGGCGCCGCCCGCGCGGTGCATGACGGGAGCGACTATCCCGCCAGCCGCGCCGAAATGCTCTTCGTAGGAGCGAGCAAGCTCGCTCCTACGAAAAGCCGTGCTCGCCCGTCCGCCGCCGCCCGGCTCAGATCGACAGCCGCACGATCCGGCTGGCCAACGGCGCTGGCGTGCGGCGCTTGTTCACCACCAGTTCGCCGGCGGCGATCAGCCGTGCCCTGACGATGTTGCGGCTGAGCCCCAGCAGGTCGGAGGTGTGCACCTGGTTGGCATGGCAGAACTGGTAGGCCTCGCGCACCAGCAGGCTTTCCACCTGCTCGTGGACATGACTGCGACGTTCGCTGAACAGGCGCAGGAAGGCGCGCTCCAGTTGCGCCTCCAGCGGCTCGTCGGCGGCGGCTCCGCCGTCCAGGCGCTCCGGGCGCAGCCCCGGCAGGCGCAGGTCGGCGGCCTCGATGCGTTCGTCCTGGCACACCAGCAGGGTGTGGTGGATGACGTTCTCCAGCTCGCGGATGTTGCCCGGCCAGTCGTATTCCGCCAGCTTGCGCGCCGCCGCGTCGGAGAGGCCCACCGTCTCGAAGCCGAGCCTGCGGCCGTAGGTGCCGATGAAGTGCCGCACCAGCGGCAGGATGTCGCCGCGCCGTTCGCGCAGCGCGGGCAGCTGCAGGGTGACGACGTTCAGGCGGTAGTACAGGTCCTCGCGGAAGTGCCCGGCGTTGATCGCCTTCTCCAGCTGCACGTTGGTGGCCGCCAGCACCCGCACGTCGATGGGGATGCCCTTGCGCGAGCCCAGGCGCACTACTTCGCGCTCCTGCAGCACGCGCAGCAGCTTGACCTGGATGGCCATGGGCAGGTCGCCGATCTCGTCGAGGAACAGGGTGCCGCCGTCGGCCGCCTCGAACCAGCCGGCCTTGGCGCCCAGGGCGCCGGTGAAGGCGCCCTTCTCGTGGCCGAACAGCTCGGCCTCCACCAGGGATTCGGAGAAGGCGCCGCAGTTCACCGCGACGAAGGGCCGGTCGCGCCGGCCGCTGAGGTTGTGGATGTGGCGTGCGACCAGCTCCTTCCCCGTGCCGGTCTCACCGATGATCAGGACGCTGGCCTCGCTGGGGGCGACCTGTTGCAGATGGGTGAGAAGCGCCTGCGATTTCGGGTCTTCGAAGACCTGTGCGGTTGCCCGGATCGAGGTGGCCAGTGTCGGGTTGGGTGGGAGGGTCAGCAGTTGCATGGGCTTCCTTACGAGTAGAACGTGGGCGAAGGTCGCTGCCGGTTGAGCGCCCAGGCGCCGAGCTCCTGGACACGGTAGTCGAGGGGGTCGTGCAGGCTCTGGGTGCGCAGGTTGCGCCAGTGCCGGTCGAGCCGCAGCGCGGCGTGGGTGGCGCGGGCGCCGGTGACTTCGAAGAGGCGGCTACAGAGCTCCAGGCCGACGCGGGTGGCAGCCACCTTGGCGGTGCCGATGGCGATGGCCAGCTCGGCGCGCTCCTCGGCGCCCAGGCGCTGCTCCTTGCGCCAGGCCGCGTCGAACTGCGCGGCGGCGCGCTCCACCAGCAGGCGCACGCCTTCCAGGCCGACCCAGAAGTCGCCGTAATGGCGCAGTACGTACGGGTCCTCGGTGATGCTTTCGGCGCTGGAACGGAACCAGGGCCGCGCTTCCTTGAGGGTGTAGCCGCGGAACTCCTCGAAGGCGCCCTCGGCGATGCCGAGGAACACGTGGGCGAAGATCAGCTGCGCCAGCAGCGGGCGCAGGCAGGCGAAGGGCGTGCTCAGCGGGCCCGGCTCCAGCAGCAGCTCGGACTGCTCCACCCGCACCCGCTCGAAGGTCACGCTGCCGCTGTCGGTCTGGCGCTGGCCCATGTTGTCCCAGTCGTCGTGCACGCCGATGCCGCTGCGCCCGCTGGGCAGCGCGGCGATCAGCAGCTTGCCGCCGGCGCCCTCGTCCACCGCCGAGGCGATCAGCATCTCCGAGTCGCTGGCGCCGGAACAGAAGCTCTTCTTGCCGGAGAACTCGCACCAGCCGTCGAACCACTTCACCTGGGTACGGGTGTCCAGCGGGTTCAGGGCATTGCCCCAGAACCAGTTCTTGCGCGCGGTCAACTCGAACCACGGCTGCCACTGCTCGGGGCGGGAGAACAGGCGCACGGTGGCCAGCATCAGGTGGTGGAAGCCGAACACGTGGGCCACGGAACTGTCGGCCCGGGCGAACTCGCGGACCACCTCGAGGGTCAGCGACCAGTCCGCGCCATGGCCGCCGAAGGCGCCGGGAATGCTCAGGGCCAGCAGGCCGCTGCGGCGGATGGCGTCGCGCTCGGCCTTGGGCGTGCCGCCGCGCTCGTCGCGTTCGGCGGCGTTCTCGGCGAAGCCGGCGGCCAGCTGGCGGGCGATCTGCAGAGGATTGAGAATGCGGCTGGGCTGGTTGACGCTCACACGGTATCCCTCGTCGGTCGGGGCGGCCCTCACGCGGTCAGCGCCCCGGCAATGAACCTTCGGCCGCGGCCGCCATGGGCCCGACCGGCGAAATTGAACTGCACAGTGGAGCCGAGCAATAACCATTCCAGCGTCCGCCGGGCGGTTTCCCCGGCCTGGCGCGGGCCGCTTGTTGTTATCTGAGCAACAACTGTTGATTCACTGTTGCGCTGGCCCCTCCGCCGATCGGCAACCCCTGGCGCAGCGCATCGCTACCGGCTACACCCGCTTATAGGGACGGCGCGCGACGCAGCCGCGGCGACGCGCGCAGGTCGGTTTCAGGATGCGCCGGGTCGCTTGGGTGCAAACCCCGGGCGACGGGGATGGCAAGCTTGCACGATGCCCCCGGACCGGTGCGTGAAGACGCCGGCCGGCGGCAGGGATGGCGACCGGATGGGCCACGCAGCCGTGACGTGGACGGTGCGCCGCAGCCGAAGACACCGGACGGTCGCCGCCAGGGCGAGCCGGGCCGCGATGCCGAGGTACGCTGTATGCCTGATGAGACGCTTCACCTGCCGCTGATCCACGATGTGCTGGCGCGCGAGAAGGACGCCCCCGGCGCCCTGCTGCCGATCCTCCACGCCATCCAGGAAGGTTGCGGGTACATCCCCGACCTCGCCGTCGCGGAAATCGCCCATGCCCTCAACCTCAGCCAGGCCGAGGTGCGCGGGGTGATCAGCTTCTACCACGACTTCCGCACCACGCCGCCGGCGCGCCATACCCTGCGCCTGTGCCGCGCCGAATCCTGCCAGAGCATGGGCGCCGAGCGCCTGGCCGCGCAGTTGCGCGAACAGCTGGCGCTGGACGACCACGGCACCAGCGCCGACGGGCGCATCAGCCTGCGGCCGGTGTACTGCCTGGGCGCCTGCGCCTGCTCGCCGGCCCTGGAGCTGGACGGCCGGCTGCACGCCCGGCTCACCGCCGAGTGCCTGCGCGAGCTGGTGAGCGGCTGCCTGGAGGACGACCCATGCTGAGGCTCTGCGTCCCCCGCGACTCCGTGGCCCGCGCCGTGGGCGCGGAACAGGTGGCCGCCGCGCTGGCCCGCGAGGCCGAACGCCGGCAACTGCCGCTGGAGCTGCGCCGCACCAGCTCCCGCGGCCTGTACTGGCTGGAGCCGCTGGTCGAGCTGGAAGACGCCGACGGCCGCCGCCTGGGCTTCGGCCCGCTCGCCGAGCAGGACGTGCCCGGCCTGCTCGACGCCCTGGCCGCCGACCCCGCCGGCCACCCGCTGGCCCTGGGGCCGGTGGAGGACATCCCCTACCTGAAGAGCCAGCAGCGCCTGCTGTTCGCCCGCGCCGGCATCACCCGGCCGCTGTCCCTGGAGGACTACCGCGCCCAGGGCGGCTTCGCCGGCCTGGAACGGGCCATGGCGATGGACACCGCGGACGTGGTCGCCGCCGTGCTCGACTCCGGCCTGCGCGGCCGCGGCGGCGCGGCCTTCCCCGCCGGCATCAAGTGGCGCACCGTGCGCGAGGCGCCGGCCACGCCGAAATACGTGGTGTGCAACGCCGACGAGGGCGACTCCGGCACCTTCGCCGACCGCATGCTGATGGAGGGCGACCCCTTCCTGCTGGTCGAGGGCATGGCCATCGCCGGCCTCGCCGTGGGCGCCAGCCTGGGCTACATCTACGTGCGCTCGGAATACCCGGACGCCATCGCCACCCTCGACCAGGCCCTGGCCATCGCCCGCGCGGCCGGCTACCTGGGCGCCGACGTGCTCGGCAGCGGCCGCGCCTTCGACCTGCAGGTGCGGGTGGGCGCCGGCGCCTACATCTGCGGCGAGGAAACCGCCCTGCTCGACTCCCTGGAAGGCAAGCGCGGCGTGGTCCGCGCCAAGCCGCCGCTGCCGGCCCTGCAGGGCCTGTTCGGCCAGCCGACGCTGGTGCACAACGTGCTCACCCTGGCCTCGGTGCCGGTGATCCTGGCCCGCGGCGCGCAGTTCTACCGCGATTTCGGCATGGGCCGCTCGCTGGGCACCATGCCCTTCCAGCTGGCCGGCAACGTGCGCCACGGCGGCCTGGTGGAACGCGCCTTCGGCCTGACCCTGCGCGAGCTGGTGGAAGGCTACGGCGGCGGCACCGCCAGCGGCCGGCCGCTGAAGGCGGCGCAGGTGGGCGGCCCGCTGGGCGCCTGGGTGCCGCCGGCGCAGTTCGACACGCCGCTGGACTACGAGGCCTTCGCCGCCATGGGCGCCATGCTCGGCCACGGCGGCGTGGTGGTGGCCGACGACAGCCTGGACATGGCGCGCATGGCCCGCTTCGCCCTGCAGTTCTGCGCCGAGGAATCCTGCGGCAAGTGCACGCCCTGCCGGCTCGGCTCCACCCGCGGCGTGGAGGTGGTGGACCGGCTGATCGCCGCCACCGACGCCAGCGCCCGCGAAGAGCAGGCGCGGCTGCTGACCGACCTCTGCGACACCATGCAATACGGCTCGCTCTGCGCCCTGGGCGGAATGACTTCCTACCCGGTGACCAGCGCCCTCAAGCACTTCCCCGCCGACTTCGGTCTGGCGACCACGGAGGCCGACCAGTGATCAACCTCTTCGACCCCTCCAGCGACATCGTCGACCTCGGCACCCCGCCCCGCGACAGCGAGGTGCAGGTCAGCCTGAGCATCGACGGCCGCGAGATCAGCGTGCCCGCCGGCACCTCGGTGATGCGCGCCGCGGCGCTGCTGGGCACCAGCATTCCCAAGCTCTGCGCCACCGACAGCCTGGAAGCCTTCGGCTCCTGCCGCATGTGCCTGGTGGAAATCGACGGCATGCGCGGCTACCCCGCCTCCTGCACCACGCCGGTGGCCGAGGGCATGGTGGTGCGCACGCAGACGCCGAAGCTGGCGACGCTGCGGCGCAACGTCATGGAGCTGTACATCTCCGACCACCCGCTGGACTGCCTGACCTGCCCGGCCAACGGCAACTGCGAGCTGCAGACGGTGGCCGGGCAGGTGGGCCTGCGCGAGGTGCGCTACGGCTACGCCGGGGCCAACCACCTGGACGAGGCCAAGGACGTCTCCAACCCCTACTTCGACTACGACCCGAGCAAGTGCATCGTCTGCAACCGCTGCGTGCGCGCCTGCGAGGAAATCCAGGGCACCTTCGCCCTGACCATCGCCGGCCGCGGCTTCGACTCGCGGGTGGCGGCGGCCGGCGGCGACGACTTCCTCGACTCCGAGTGCGTGTCCTGCGGCGCCTGCGTGCAGGCCTGCCCCACCGCCACGCTGATGGAGAAGAGCGTGGTGCAGCTGGGCCAGCCGGAGCGCAGCGTCGTCACCACCTGCGCCTACTGCGGCGTGGGCTGCTCCTTCCGCGCCGAACTCAAGGGCGAGCAACTGGTGCGCATGGTCCCGGACAGGAACGGCCAGGCCAACCACGGCCACGCCTGCGTCAAGGGCCGCTTCGCCTGGGGCTACGCCACCCACCCCGAGCGCATCACCAAGCCGATGATCCGCCAGCGCATCAGCGACCCCTGGCAGGAAGTCAGCTGGGAAGAAGCGCTCAATCACGCGGCCGGCGAATTCCGCCGCATCCAGCTCAAGTACGGACGCGACTCCATCGGCGGCATCACTTCCAGCCGCTGCACCAACGAAGAGACCTACCTGGTGCAGAAGCTGGTGCGCGCCGCCTTCGGCAACAACAACGTCGACACCTGCGCGCGCGTCTGCCACTCGCCCACCGGCTACGGCCTGAAGCAGACCCTGGGCGAGTCCGCCGGCACCCAGAGCTTCGACTCGGTGATGCAGGCCGACGTCATCCTGGTGATGGGCGCCAACCCCACCGACGCCCACCCGGTGTTCGGCTCCCAGCTCAAGCGCCGCCTGCGCCAGGGCGCGCGGCTGATCGTCATCGACCCGCGGCGCATCGACCTGGTGGACTCGCCCCACGGCCGCGCCGAGCTGCACCTGCAGCTGCGCCCGGGCACCAACGTGGCCATGCTCAACGCCCTGGCCCACGTCATCGTCACCGAGGGCCTGGTCGACCAGGCCTTCGTCGAGGCGCGCTGCGAAGCGGCGGACTTCGCCCACTGGCGCGACTTCGTCAGCCAGCCGCAGAACGCCCCCGAGGTGCTCGGCCCGGTGTGCGGCGTGCCCGCCGGGCAGATCCGCGCCGCCGCCCGGCTCTACGCCACCGGCGGCAACGCGGCCATCTACTACGGCCTGGGCGTCACCGAGCACAGCCAGGGCAGCACCGCGGTGATGGGCATCGCCAACCTCGCCATGGCCACCGGCAACATCGGCCGCGAGGGCGTGGGGGTGAACCCGCTGCGCGGCCAGAACAACGTCCAGGGCTCCTGCGACATGGGCTCCTTCCCCCACGAGCTGCCCGGCTACCGGCACATCTCCAACGCCCAGGTGCGCAGCCAGTTCGAGCAGGCCTGGAACGTGACCCTGCAGCCCGAGCCGGGGCTGCGCATCCCCAACATGTTCGAGGCGGCCCTGGACGGCAGCTTCAAGGCGCTGTACTGCCAGGGCGAGGACATCGCCCAGAGCGACCCCAACACCCAGCACGTCACCGCCGCCCTGTCGGCCATGGAATGCGTGGTGGTGCAGGACATCTTCCTCAACGAGACGGCCAAGTTCGCCCACGTGTTCCTGCCGGGCAGCTCCTTCCTCGAGAAGGACGGCACCTTCACCAACGCCGAGCGGCGCATCTCGCGGGTGCGCAAGGTGATGGAGCCGCTGGGCGGCAAGGCCGACTGGGAAGCCACCATGGCGCTGTCCAACGCCCTGGGCTACCCGATGCACTACAGGCACCCGTCCGAGATCATGGACGAGATCGCCCGCCTGACGCCCACCTTCGCCCGCGTCAGCTACGCCGAGCTGGATCGCCACGGCAGCCTGCAGTGGCCGTGCAACGACGCCGCGCCCGACGGCACCCCGACCATGCACATCGAGCAGTTCGTGCGCGGCAAGGGGCGCTTCATGCTCACCGGCTACGTGCCCACCGACGAGAAGGTCAACAGCCGCTACCCGCTGCTGCTGACCACCGGGCGCATCCTCAGCCAGTACAACGTCGGCGCCCAGACGCGGCGCACCGGCAACGTCGCCTGGCACCCCGAGGACCGCCTGGAGATCCACCCCAGCGACGCCGAGGCCCGCGGCATCGCCGACGGCGACTGGGTCGGGGTGGGCAGCCGCTCCGGGCAGACGGTGCTGCACGCCAAGGTCAGCGAGCGGGTGGCGCCGGGAGTGGTGTACACCACCTTCCACTTCCCGGAATCCGGCGCCAACGTGATCACCACCGACAACTCCGACTGGGCCACCAACTGCCCGGAATACAAGGTCACCGCGGTGGAAGTGGTGCACGTCTACCAGCCCTCCGAATGGCAGAAGCGCTACCAGGCCTTCAGCGACGAACAACGCCGCCTGCTGCGCGAACGCCGCCACGCCGAGAAAGCCGAGGTGCGCCGATGAGCATCGACAACCTGGTCAAGATGGCCAACCAGATCGGCCAGTACTTCGCCAGCGAGCCGGACCGCGAATTGGCCGTGAGCGGCGTGCGCCAGCACCTGCGCAGCTTCTGGACGCCAGCCATGCGCCGCGAGCTGGCGGCCTGGCTGGCGCAGCACCCCGACGCCGACCTGCACCCGCTGGTGCAGGAAGCGCTGAAGGAACCGGCGGAAAGCGCCTAGCGGGCACACCGGGGACGGCCGGGCTATGATGCCGTCCCCGACCGCTGGCGCGCCGGGTCTTCTTCCAACCCCGGGACGCATGAACATGAACGAAACCCTCCACGGCAGCTGCCTCTGCGGCCACATCCGCTACCAGTTGGCGACGCCGCCCAAGGCGGTCTCGCACTGTCACTGCAGCCAGTGCCGCAAGGGCCATGGCGCCGCCTTCGCCACCTACGGCAGCGTGCCGCGCAGCGCCCTGAGCCTGCAGGGCGCCGAGCAGCTGAAGACCTTCCATTCCTCGCCCACGGTCAGCCGCCAGTTCTGCGGCCAGTGCGGCGCCACGCTGTTCTGGTCGGACAGCCAGGGCGACTACCCGGACTGGATCGCGGTGGCCCTGGGCACCCTGGACAGCGACTTCCGGCCGTCCAGCCAGAAGCACATCTACACCGCCTCCAAGGCGCCCTGGTACGACATCGACGACCGCTGGCCGCAGGAGCCCTGAGCGACGCGTTAATCACCCAGGCGCCGGGCGCCCACCAGCAGCAGCATCGGCCGCTCCAGCTCCTCGGCCAGCGCGGGCTGCGCCGCCAGCTGCTCCGCGCTGGGCGCGAACTCGTGCACCTCGCCAATGGCGAAGCCGTTGCCGATCAGCGTGTTGAGGGTGGTGGCCAGGGTGCGGTGGTACTTCAGCACGCCCTTGGCGAACCAGTCGGTGCGGCGCTCGCCCTCCAGCGCGTACTGGTTCACCGGCCAGGTCTTGCGGCCGCCCTGGTCCGCCAGCCAGCCGGGGTGCGCGGCGGCCATGTAGATCGGGTGCTCGATGCTGAACACCAGCCCGCCGCCCGGCACCAGGGCCCGCTGGAGCATGCGCACCAGGCGCGGGAAGTCGCGCAGGTAGTGGAAGGTCAGCGAGCTGTAGGCCAGCTCGAAGGCGGCCGTCGGCAGCTCCAGGGTCTCAAGGTCGGCCCGGCGATACTCGATGGCCGCGTCCGGCGTGTCGGCGCGGGCGCGCTCGATCATCCTCTCCGACAGGTCGATGCCCAGCACCGAGGCCGCGCCCTGCTCGCGCATCCAGCGCGCGGCCCAGCCGAAGCCGCAGCCCAGGTCCAGCACCCGCGCCCCGGCCAGCGCCGGCAGCATGGCGCGCAGTTGCGGCCACTCCGGCGCGCCGTCCAGGCCATGCACCTGGCGCGGCAGCCGGGTGTAGCCGGCGAAGAAATCGGGGTTGTCGTAGATGTTCTGCGCCATTGCGGGCTCCTGGGTGTACGTCGACCGGGCCATTCAGCCCTGGGCGGACATGCAAGCAGAGCGGCGGGCGCGGCACAAGCCCGCGGCCTGCGCCGCGAAGGCGGCGCAGGCAGGCTTCAGCGCAGGGTGTAGCCGTTGTCGACGACCAGGTCCTGGCCGTGGATGCCGCGGGCCCGCTCCGAGAGCATGAAGAGGACCGCATCGGCGACCGCCTCCGCCTCCAGGAAACGACCATCCAGCAGGCGCCCGTTGACGGTGGCGGCGACCTTGTCCAGGGACTCGTCGTCCAGCCCCAGGGTGCCCCAGATCGGCGTCGCCGTGGGCCCGGGGGACACGATGTTGACACGGATGCCCTCGGCCGCCAGCTCCACCGCCAGGGTGCGGGCCCGGGCCTTGAGCGCGGACTTCGAGGCGATGTAGGCCGCCAGCCCCGGGAAGGTGACCTGGGACAGGAAGGTGCCGATGAACACCACCGAAGATGGCCGCGCCATCTGCCCGCGCAGGGCGGCCAGGGTGTTCAGCGCGCCGGCGCCGTTCACCGCCCACTGCCGCTGGAACGCCGCCTCGTCCAGGCCGTCGGCCAGTTGCGCGATGCCGGCGTTGGGCAGCAGGTAGTCCACCGGCCCCAGTTCCCGGGCCAGGTCCGCCAGGCATTGGAGATCATCGGCGCGGGTGACGTCGCCGCTCAGCCAGCACAAATGGCCGCCGGCCTCGTCGAGTTCGGCCGGCGGCACCTCGCGCCGGGCCATGGCCACTACCCTGGTGCCTTCGCGCAACAGCCGCCGGGCCACGGCCAGGCCGATGCCCGAACCGGCACCGGTGATCACCGCCAGGGGGGACCTGGAATCATTGCTTGGCATGTACATGCTCCTGATGGTCTTCAGTGGGATGCGCCTGGCGCGTGGCGTTCCACACACCGGCGCCAGGAGCCGTCAACAACTTCCATGCCAGGAATAAATCGTTTTATTATCAATACCTTGAAATACACAGAAGTCATCATGACTCGCCGCAAAGCGAGTGCTTTCGACTGCATACGAGGTACTTCGGACTGCGTGCCGGCCCGGGCGCCCACACCTTTTCGCCCTATCCCATCGGCACTCCGCAAGATGGCGGCAGAAAGCTATCCTTCAGATAATTCGTAAGGATTCTGCGACGTCTCCACCCCATGGAACGTCCGCCGACCGAATGCTCCGGGGCCTGCAGCGCCCCTAGGCAAGGGAGCCGCCGATCTCACCCCTTTCATCACCGGGAGCCGGTATGCCTTGCCAGCCCTTCACCAGGTTCGTCGCGTCCGCTCGCCGCTGGCTGGGCATCGGCCTGCTCGCGCTGGCAACCGCCGCCGGTGCTGACGAACACGCGCCGCTGCGGGTGATGACCGACTACTGGCCGCCCTTCCGCATCGAGGGCGCCGACGGCCGCATCAGCGGCCTGGACATGGACCTGCTGGCCGAGCTGGAAAGGCGTACCGGCCTGCGCTTCGAGGTGCACCGCGCGCCCTGGGCCCGCGGCCTGGCCGCCCTGCAGAGCGGCGCGGCGGACCTGATGACCGGCCTTGCGCGCACCCCGGAGCGCGAGCACTACATCGACTACCTGCCCCTGCCCTACTACTCCTGCGCGCCGCGCCTGTATGCCTCGCCGCAGCTGGCGCCGGCCATCGCCCGCTACGACGACCTGCTCGGCCCCACCATCGGCTACGTGCTGGAATCCGCCTACTTCGAACCCTTCGACTCCGACAAGCGCCTGAAGAAGTTCGGCGTGAACAACGAGACGCAGCTGCTGCAGATGCTCTCCCTCGGCCGTCTGCAACTGGTGATAGGCACCGACTGCCAGGTGGACTACGAACTGCGCGACCCGCAGCTGGCCCGCCAGATCGTGCGCACCCGCTTCCAGCCGGACAGCCGCACCGACCTCTACCTCGGCTTCTCCCACCAGCGCCCGCTGACGGCCGAGCGCCAGCTGATCGAAGGCGCCCTGCGGCAGCTGCTCGACGAAGGCTGGGTGCAGCGGGCGGCCGGGCGCTACCAGGCGGCGAGCGGGAACTAGCGTTCCGGCCGAAGCCCTGGCGCGCCGGGCGGTTAAATGGGCGGATAGATTTGCGGAATGCTTATAATGGCGGGTTATTCATTTTATTTTTTGCCGTGGTAAACCCGCATGGAAATCAAGGTCAATTTTCTCGATAACCTTCGGCTCGAAGCCAGGTTCGACGACTTCACGGTGATAGCCGACCAGCCGATCCGCTACAAGGGCGACGGCTCCGCACCGGGTCCGTTCGACTACTTCCTGGCTTCGTCGGCGCTGTGCGCGGCTTACTTCGTGAAACTCTACTGCCAGACGCGCAACATCCCCACCGACAACATCCGCCTGTCGCAGAACAACATCGTCGACCCGGAGAACCGCTACAAGCAGATCTTCAAGATCCAGGTGGAGCTGCCGGCGGACATCTCGGAAAAGGACCGCCAGGGCATCCTGCGCTCCATCGACCGCTGCACGGTGAAGAAGGTGGTGCAGACCGGGCCCGAGTTCGTCATCGAGGAAGTGGAGAACCTCGACGCCGATGCCCAGGCTCTGCTGATGCCCAGCGCCGACGCGGGCGCGCGCACCTGCATCCCGGGCAAGGACCTGCCGCTGGAGCAGACCATCGCCAACATGTCAGGCATCCTCGCCGGCCTGGGCATGAAGATCGAGATCGCCTCGTGGCGCAACATCGTGCCCAACGTCTGGTCGCTGCACATCCGCGATGCGCAGTCGCCGATGTGCTTCACCAACGGCAAGGGCGCGACCAAGGAAAGCGCACTGGCCTCGGCCCTGGGCGAGTTCATCGAGCGCCTGAACTGCAACTTCTTCTACAACGACCAGTTCTGGGGCGAGGAGATCGCCAACGCGCCCTTCGTGCACTACCCCGACGAGCGCTGGTTCAAGCCCGGCCACAAGGACGCGCTGCCGGCGGAAATCCTCGATGCGCACTGCCTGGCCATCTACGACCCCGAGGGCGAGCTGCGCGGCTCGCACCTGTACGACACCAACTCCGGCAACGTGCGGCGCGGCATCTGCTCGCTGCCGTTCGTGCGCCAGTCCGACGGCAAGGTGGTGTACTTCCCGTCCAACCTGATCGAGAACCTCTACCTCAGCAACGGCATGAGCGCCGGCAACACCCTGGCCGAAGCGCAGGTGCAGTGCCTGTCGGAAATCTTCGAGCGCGCGGTGAAGCGCGAAATCCTCGAGAACGAACTGGCGCTGCCGGACGTGCCGCAGGAAGTGCTGGCGAAGTACCCGGGCATACTGGCCGGCATCCGCGGCCTGGAGGAACAGGGCTTCCCGGTGCTGGTCAAGGATGCGTCCCTGGGCGGCCGGTTCCCGGTGATGTGCGTGACCTTGATGAACCCGCGCACCGGCGGCGTGTTCGCCTCGTTCGGCGCCCACCCCAGCCTGGAGGTGGCGCTGGAGCGCAGCCTGACCGAGTTGCTCCAGGGCCGCAGCTTCGAAGGCCTGAACGACCTGCCGCAGCCCACCTTCGAAAGCCAGGCGCTGACCGAGCCGAACAACTTCGTCGAGCACTTCATCGACTCCAGCGGCGTGGTGTCGTGGCGCTTCTTCAGCGCCCGGGCCGACTTCGCGTTCGTCGAGTGGGACTTCTCCGGCCGGGGCAAGGAGTCCAACGCCGAGGAAGCCGCCACACTGTTCGGCATCCTCGAAGACCTGGGCAAGGAAGTGTACATGGCGGTGTACGAGCACCTGGGGGCGACGGCCTGCCGCATCCTGGTGCCGGGCTACTCGGAGATCTACCCGGTGGAGGACCTGGTCTGGGACAACACCAACAAGGCGCTGGCCTTCCGCGAGGACATCCTCGACCTGCACCGCCTGGACGACGCCCGCCTCGAGGCTCTGCTCGACCGCCTGGAAGACTGCGAGGTGGACGACTACACCGACATCACCACCCTGATCGGCATCGAGTTCGACGACAACACGGTCTGGGGCCAGTTGACCCTCCTCGAGCTGAAGCTGCTGATCCACCTCGCCCTGCAGCGCTTCGAAGACGCCAAGGAGCTGGTGGAGGCCTTCCTCCAGTACAACGACAACACGGTCGAGCGCGGGCTGTTCTACCAGGCCCTGAACGTGGTGCTGGAGGTGGTGCTGGACGACGAACTGGAAATCGCCGACTACGAGGCCAACTTCCGCCGCATGTTCGGCGACGAGCGGATGGACGCGGCGCTGGGCTCGGTGGACGGCAGCGTGCGCTTCCACGGCCTGACGCCGACCAGCATGAAGCTGGAGGGCCTCGACAGGCACCTGCGGCTGATCGACAGCTACCGGAAGCTTCACGCGGCGCGGGCCAGGCTGCAGCCCGTGGCGGATGCTGGCGCGAACGGCCCCGGCAGCGGCCTCAAGCCGCGGCGCCTGGCGATCCGCAAGCCAAATGCGGCGCGGGGCCGGCCGGCGGGTTGATTCGGCCGGGCGTGGGTTGGCCCGCGGGTTCAATCGCGGACGGAATCCTACGGGGGATATGCCATGACTACCGACAACCTGTAGGAGCGGGCCCTGCCCGCGATTCGCGCGCAGGGCGCGCTCCTACATGGGCACGGTGCGGTGGGGCAGCGTAGGAGCGGATCTCATCCGCGATTCGCGCCGGGCCATCCGGTTATCGCGGACAAGGTCCGCTCCTACAGTTCCAGGAAGCACGGGCGTAGGAGCGAACTCCGTCGCCGGAAACGGCGGATGGATTTCCCCGCCGAAGCCGCCCTACGTAGGGCGCAGGGCCGGGGCGGTCAATACCTCCGATGGCCGGAACCGCCTGGCACCGAACATTGACCGAGGTCAATCCTTCCTCGGCCGACGCCGTTAGATTCCACAACATCTTGTTGTCTTGAAAATTCAAAACACATCATGTTGTGGAATCCAGCCAAATGACCCAGCCACGGAATGCCCCGTTTCCCGGCCGCCTGCGCAAGCGCAACGGCGCCGCCGTCCCCTTCGACCCGAGCAAGATCGAACGCGCCATCGCCGCCGCCGGCGAGGCCAGCGGCGAGTTCGCCGCGCCCCATGCGCAGGAACTGACGCGCCGCGTGCTGGCGCGCCTGCCGATGCAGGGCGACCTGGACGTGGAGCAGGTGCAGGACCTGGTCGAGCGCAGCCTGATGGAGGCCGGCCACTACCCCACCGCGCGGGCCTACATCGTCTACCGCGAACGCCACGGCCGCCTGCGCCGCGAGCGCAAGACGCTGGTGGACGTCGCCGCCTCGATGAACGAATACCTCTCGCGGGAAGACTGGCGGGTGCGCGCCAACGCCAACCAGGGCTACTCCCTGGGCGGGCTGATCCTCAACGTATCCGGCAAGGTCACCGCCAACTACTGGCTGGACGAGGTGTACGACGAAGCCATCGCCGCCGCCCACCGCGAGGCCGACCTGCACATCCACGACCTCGACATGCTGGCCGGCTACTGCGCCGGCTGGTCGCTGCGCACGCTGCTCAACGAGGGCCTCAACGGCGTGCCGGGGCGGGTCGAGGCCGGGCCGCCGAAGCACCTGTCCAGCGCCCTCGGGCAGATGGTGAATTTCCTCGGCACCCTGCAGAACGAGTGGGCCGGCGCCCAGGCGTTCAGCTCCTTCGACACCTACCTCGCCCCCTACGTGCGCAAGGACCGGCTGGGCTACGACGCGGTGCGCCAGGCCATCCAGGAGTTCATCTACAACCTCAACGTGCCGTCGCGCTGGGGCACCCAGACGCCCTTCACCAACCTGACCTTCGACTGGGTCTGCCCGGAAGACCTGCGCGAGCAGGTCCCCTACGTCGGCGGCGAGGAAATGCCCTTCGCCTATGGCGAGCTGCAGGCGGAGATGGACCTGATCAACCGCGCCTACATCGAGGTGATGCAGGCCGGCGACGCCCATGGCCGGGTGTTCACCTTCCCCATCCCCACCTACAACATCACCCACGACTTCCCCTGGGACAGCGACAACGCCACGCGCCTGTTCGAGATGACCGCGCGCTACGGCCTGCCGTACTTCCAGAACTTCCTCAACTCGGACATGCAGCCCAACCAGGTGCGCTCCATGTGCTGCCGCCTGCAGCTGGACGTGCGCGAGCTGCTCAAGCGCGGCAACGGCCTGTTCGGCTCGGCGGAACAGACCGGCTCGCTGGGCGTGGTGACGCTCAACTGCGCGCGCCTGGGCCATCGTCACCGCGGCGACCTGGCAGGGCTCTACCGCCAACTGGACTACCTGCTGGCCCTGGCCTTCGACAGCCTGGAGGTGAAGCGCAAGGTCATCCAGCAGCACATGGACGCCGGCCTCTACCCCTACACCAAGCGCTACCTGGGCACCCTGCGCAACCACTTCTCCACCATCGGCGTGAACGGCCTGCACGAGATGGTGCGCAACTTTACCGACGACCGCGAGGGCCTGCACACCGAGGCCGGCCGGCAGATGGCGCTGGCGTTGCTGGACCACGTGCGGGCGCGGCTGGTGGGCTTCCAGGAAGACAGCGGCCACCTCTACAACCTGGAGGCGACGCCCGCCGAGGGCACCACCTACCGCTTCGCCCGCGAGGACCGCAAGCGCCACCCGGACATCCTCCAGGCCGGCACGCCGGATGCGCCCTACTACACCAACTCCTCGCAGCTGCCGGTGGGCCTCACCGACGACCCCTTCGAGGCGCTGGAACTGCAGGACGCCCTGCAATGCAAATACACCGGCGGCACCGTGCTGCACCTGTACATGGCCGAGCGCATCTCCAGCGCCGAGGCCTGCAAGACCCTGGTGCGCAGCGCCCTCGGGCGCTTCCGCCTGCCCTACCTCACCGTCACGCCGACCTTCTCCATCTGCCCGGTGCACGGCTACCTCGCCGGCGAACACGAGTTCTGCCCCAGGTGCGACGACGCCCTGCTGCAACGCGCCGCCAGTTGCTGCGGCAGCTGCGGCGGCTGAGCCGGCAACACTCCGCTTCACCAACCGCAAGAAAGGAGCACTACCGATGAAAGCGAGCCAACTGCCCGAAAACCAGCGCCAGCGCTGTGAAGTCTGGACCCGCGTGATGGGCTACCACCGCCCGGTGTCGGCCTTCAACGCCGGCAAGCAGTCCGAGCACCGCGAGCGCTGCCACTTCCGCGAGACGCGATGAGCGCTACGCTCAGGGTCGGGGGCCTGGTGCCCCTGACCACCCTCGACTACCCCGGCCTGCTGGCCTGCGTGCTGTTCTGCCAGGGCTGCGCCTGGCGCTGCCGCTACTGCCACAACCCACAGCTGATCCCGGCTCGCGGCGAGGCGCAGCTCCCCTGGGAAGACATCCTCGCCTTCCTCCGCCGGCGCCAGGGCCTGCTGCAGGCCGCGGTGTTCAGCGGCGGCGAAGCGACGCTGCAGGCCGCGCTGCCCGGGGCCATGGCCGCCGTCCGCGAACTGGGCTTTCGCGTTGGCCTGCACAGCGCCGGCATCCAGCCGCGCGCCTTCGCCCGGGCGCTGCCGCACACGGACTGGGTGGGGTTCGACGTGAAGGCGCTGGCCGAGGACATGGACGCCATCACCGGCGTGCCCCGCAGCGGCCGCGCCAACTGGCGCAGCCTGGAACTGCTGCTGGAAAGCGGCGTGGACCACGAATGCCGGACCACGGTGCATTGGCAGCTGTTCGACCTGGAGCACCTCCGGCGCCTGGCCACGCGCCTGCGCGGGATGGGCGTGGAAAGCTTCGTGGTGCAGCTGGCCCGCAGCGGGCGCCAGCTCGATCCGCGACTCATCGCAACGCCTGCCCCTCAGGGCGCAGCGGCATTGTGGGGCGAGCTGGAAGCGCTGTTCCCGAGATTCGAATTGCGGGATGCCTAGCGAGTTCCTGCTCGCTAAGGGTGTTCGCCGGTTACCGAAGTGCTGCCTGGTACGCCTTTCCCTCTCCCTAACCCTCTCCCTGAAGGGAGAGGGGACCGTTGGGCAGAGCTGGGTGTTCCGGAGTTAGCCGGTAACACTGAAGGTTTCCGGCTAAAACCATTCCTTCTCTCGGCACGGACAAGCCCCCTCTCCCTCCGGGAGAGGGCTGGGGTGAGGGGAAAGCCCGAGCGCCGATTCCATTCCCCTGTAGGAGCGAGCTTGCTCGCGAACCGCATGGCACCCGAAACCACGGATGACGAAGCTCTATCATGAATAAAACTTGATTTCATCGTAAATAAATTGAGTTTGTCTCATGAGGAACCGATCCCGAAAATCCCTCCACTGGTTTTTCAATGGAGAGATTTACCCATGGCATTGGCCCACAACCTCGGCTTCCCGCGTATCGGCCGGGACCGCGAACTGAAGAAAGCCCTGGAAGCCTTCTGGAAGGGTGAACTGGACGAGGCCGGGCTGCGCGCCGTCGGCAGGCAGTTGCGTGCCACCCACTGGCAGGTACAGAAGGACGCCGGCATCGAGCTGCTACCGGTGGGCGACTTCGCCTGGTACGACCAGGTGCTGACCCACTCGCTGACCTTCGGCGTCATCCCCGAGCGCTTCCGTGGCCATGGCGATGCCAAGCCGACCCTGCAGACGCTCTTCGGCATGGCCCGTGGCGCCGTTGGAACGAAGAGCAGCGACAACTGCTGCGGCGGTGCCCATGCGCAACCCCTTCTCGCACAAGAGCTGACCAAGTGGTTCGACACCAACTACCACTACCTGGTCCCCGAATTCACTGCCGACCAGCAGTTCGAGCTGAGCTGGGAACAGCTGTTCGAAGAGGTCGATGAGGCCAAGGCCCTGGGCCACAACGTGAAGCCCGTGGTGATCGGCCCGCTGACCTACCTCTGGCTGGGCAAGACCAAGGGCGCGGACTTCGACAAGCTCGACCTGCTGGAGCGCCTGCTGCCGCTCTACGGCCAGATCTTCCAGCGCCTGGCCGCCCAGGGCGTGGAATGGGTGCAGATCGACGAGCCGATCCTGGTGCTCGACCTGCCGCAGGACTGGAAGAACGCCTTCGAGCGCGCCTACAACCTGCTGCAGAGCGAGCCGCTGAAGAAACTGGTCGCCACCTACTTCGGCGGCCTGGAAGACAACCTCGGCCTGGCCGCCGGCCTGCCGGTGGACGGCCTGCACATCGACCTGGTGCGCGCCCCGGAACAGTACCCGAGCATCCTCGACCGCCTGCCGGCCTACAAGGTCGTGTCCCTGGGCCTGGTCAACGGCCGCAACGTCTGGCGCTGCGACCTGGAGAAGGCCCTGGACATCGTGCGCCACGCCCAGGAACGCCTCGGCGAGCGCCTGTGGCTCGCGCCGTCCTGCTCGCTGCTGCACAGCCCGGTCGACCTGGAGCGCGAAGACCAGCTCGACGCCGAGCTGAAGAGCTGGCTGGCCTTCGCCGTGCAGAAGTGCGCCGAAGTGGCCGTGCTGGCCCGCGCCGCCACCGAGCCGCAGGCCGCCGACGTCGTTGCCGCCCTGGAACAAAGCCGCGCCGTACAGGCCAGCCGCGCCGCCTCGCCGCGCATCCACAAGCCGGCCGTGCAGGCCCGCCTGGCCGCCATCGAGCCGAGCGATGCCCAGCGCCACTCCCCGTTCGCCGAGCGCATCATCAAGCAGCGCGCCGGCCTCGACCTGCCGGCATTCCCCACCACCACCATCGGTTCCTTCCCGCAGACCTCGGCCATCCGCCTGGCGCGCCAGTCGTTCAGGCAGGGCAAGCTGAGCCAGGCCGAGTACACCGAGGCCATGCACAGCGAGATCCGCCATGCCGTGCAGATCCAGGAGAACCTGGGCCTGGACGTGCTGGTGCACGGCGAGGCCGAGCGCAACGACATGGTCGAGTACTTCGCCGAGCAGCTCGACGGCTACGTCTTCACCCGCTTCGGCTGGGTGCAGAGCTACGGTTCGCGCTGCGTGAAGCCGGCGGTGATCTTCGGTGACCTGAGCCGCCCGAAGGCCATGACCGTGGAGTGGATCACCTACGCCCAGAGCCTCACCGGCAAGGTGATGAAGGGCATGCTGACCGGCCCGGTGACCATGCTGATGTGGTCCTTCCCGCGCGAGGACGTGCCCCGCGAGGTGCAGGCGCGCCAGCTGGCGCTGGCCATCCGCGACGAAGTGGTCGACCTGGAAGCGGCCGGCATCAGGATCGTGCAGATCGACGAGGCGGCCTTCCGCGAGGGCCTGCCGCTGCGCAGGAGCGCCTGGGCACCCTACCTGGAGTGGGCCACCGAGGCCTTCCGCCTGTGCGCCTCGGGCGTGCGCGACGAAACCCAGATCCACACCCACATGTGCTACAGCGAGTTCAACGACGTGATCGAATCCATCGCCGCCATGGACGCCGACGTCATCACCATCGAGACCTCGCGTTCGGACATGGAGCTGCTGGAGGCCTTCGAGAAGTTCGACTACCCGAACGAGATCGGCCCGGGCGTCTACGACATCCACTCGCCGCGGGTGCCGAGCCGGGAAGAGATGGTCAAGCTGCTGCGCAAGGCGGCCCAGCGCATCCCCGCCGAGCGCCTCTGGGTGAATCCGGATTGCGGCCTGAAAACCCGCGCCTGGCCGGAGACCGAGGCCGCGCTGGTGAACATGGTGGCGGCGGCCCGCGAGCTGCGCAACGACCTCGCCGCCCTGGCCTGATCGGCCAGCGATGACGGAACGGGACGCCTGGCGTCCCGTTTCGCCTTGTGGCCCGCGCAAGGCGGGCCTCGATGCCCGGCTGGGTGCGGCCTGGCCACGGCCGAACGCTCCCGCCCAGGGCCTTCCCGGTGCGAATTGCCCGTTTCTCGATACCCAACGTCCGAAACTCGCAAGACGGGCGGCCCGGCACTGCCTAGGATAGGACTCCGCCAATCAATAACGATGGCCGCGCCCGCGCGCCGGCCGCACCTTGCTGCCCGGAGTACCATGTCCACTATCGCCGCCCCCACGGCTGCCGCTTCCGTCGCCAGCCAAGCAAGCCCCCTGGTCATGCGCGTGATCGGCGCCTGCGCCCTGGCCCACCTGATCAACGACCTGATCCAGGCCGTTCTGCCGTCGATCTACCCGGTGCTCAAGGCCAACTACGGGCTGAGCTTCACCCAGGTCGGCCTGATCACCCTGACCTTCCAGCTGACCGCCTCGCTGCTGCAGCCCTGGGTGGGCTACCACACCGACCGCCATCCCAAGCCCTGGCTGGCGCCGGCGGGCAGCGTCTGCACCCTGGTCGGCATCCTCCTGCTGGCCTTCGTCGGCAGCTTCCCGGCGATCCTCCTGGCCTCGGCGCTGGTGGGCATAGGCTCCTCGACCTTCCACCCGGAAACCTCGCGCATCGCGCGCCTGGCCTCGGGCGGGCGCTACGGCCTGGCGCAATCCACCTTCCAGGTCGGCGGCAACGCCGGCAGCGCCTTCGGCCCGCTGCTGGCCGCGGCCATCATCGTGCCCTACGGCCAGGGCAACGTGGCCTGGTTCGGCCTGTTCGCGGTCTTCGCCATCGGCGTGCTCTACGGCCTCAGCCGCTGGTACCGCAACCACCTGAACCTGTTCAGGCTCAAGCAGGGCAGCAAGGCCACCCACGGCCTGTCCAGGGGCCGGGTGAACGCCGCGCTGGTGGTGCTGGCGCTGCTGGTGTTCTCCAAGTACTTCTACATGGCCAGCTTCACCAGCTACTTCACCTTCTACCTGATCGAGAAGTTCCACCTCTCGGTGGCCAGCTCGCAGCTGTACCTGTTC
The DNA here is from genome assembly GCF_036231725.1 of Pseudomonas sp. JH-2. Taxonomy (NCBI): domain Bacteria; kingdom Pseudomonadati; phylum Pseudomonadota; class Gammaproteobacteria; order Pseudomonadales; family Pseudomonadaceae; genus Pseudomonas; species Pseudomonas sp. JH-2. The sequence continues at coordinate 72,570 of NZ_JAZAQP010000026.1, forward strand.
CTGTTCCTCGGCGCAGTGGCCGCCGGCACCTTCTTCGGCGGCCCGGTGGGCGACAGGATCGGGCGCAAGGCGGTGATCTGGTTCTCCATCCTCGGCGTGGCCCCCTTCACCCTGGCCCTGCCCTACGTCGACCTGTTCTGGACCGGCGTGCTGAGCATGGTCATCGGCTTCGTCCTCGCCTCGGCGTTCTCCGCCATCGTGGTCTTCGCCCAGGAACTGGTGCCCGGCAACGTCGGCATGATCGCCGGGGTGTTCTTCGGCCTGATGTTCGGCTTCGGCGGCATCGGCGCCGCCCTGCTCGGCCACCTGGCCGACATCCACGGCATCGAGTACGTGTACAAGCTGTGCTCCTACCTGCCACTGCTGGGCTGCCTGACCATCCTGCTGCCGTCTACCAAACGGGCCTGACCGGCCCCGGGCGCTCGCACGAGCGCCTGTCGCCATCCGCCCTCAGCGCTTGCCGCGGCGCGGGCGCGGCGCGTGGCGGGCCAGTTCCGCGGCAAGGTAGGGCGCGGTCCGGCTGCCCTTCGCCTTCGCCAGTTGCCGCGGAGTGCCGCAGGCCACCAGGCGGCCGCCGGCCTGGCCGGCGCCCGGGCCCACGTCCATCACCCAGTCGGCCTGGGCCACCACGCGCATGTCGTGCTCGATCATCACCACGCTGTTGCCGGCGTCGGCCAGCCGCTGCAACTGCACCATCAGGCGGTCGGCATCCGCCACGTGCAGGCCGGTGGTGGGCTCGTCCAGCACGTACAGGGTGCGGCCGCGCTGGCTGCGCTGCAGCTCGGTGGCCAGCTTGATGCGCTGCGCCTCGCCGCCGGACAGCTCGGTGGCCGGCTGGCCCAGGCGCAGGTAGCCCAGGCCGATCTCGCGCAGCAGGCGCAGCGGGCGTGCCACCGCTTCCTCGGCGGCGAAGAAGTCGCAGGCCTCCTCCACCGTCATGCGCAGCACCTCGGCGATGTTGCGCCCGTTCCAGCGCACCTGCAGCGTGGCCTCGTTGTAGCGGGCGCCGTGGCAGGTGGGGCATGGCGCGTAGACGCTGGGCATGAACAACAGCTCCACGCTGACGAAGCCCTCGCCCTCGCAGGTGTCGCAGCGTCCCTTGACCACGTTGAACGAGAAGCGCCCGGCGTCGTAGCGGCGGCGGCGCGCGTCGGGGGTGGCGGCGAACAGCTTGCGCACGTGGTCGAACAGGCCGGTGTAGGTAGCCAGGTTGGAGCGCGGCGTGCGGCCGATGGGCTTCTGGTCCACCTGCACCACGCGCTGCACGGCGTCGACATCGCCGGCCAGGTGGCCGCCGGTGCTTTCGAGGATCGCCGGGCCCTCGTCGCCGCCCTGGGCGGCATCGTCCTCGGGCTCGTGCCCCAGGTACGCCAGCATCAGCTCGGGCAGCGCCTGGGCGATGAGGCTGGACTTGCCCGAACCGGAGATGCCGGTGACCGCGGTGAGCACGCCCAGCGGGATGCGCGCGTCCACCCCGCGCAGGTTGTGCCGGTGGATGCCGCGCAGCTCCAGCCAGCCGGCGGCCTCGCGCCCGCGGCTGGGCGGCGCGGGCAGCTCGTCGAACAGGTAGCGGGCGGTGTGCGACTGCGCCACCTCGCGCAGGCCGGCCGGCGCGCCGCTGTAGAGCACCCGGCCGCCGCGCTCCCCGGCGTCGGGCCCGACGTCCACCAGCCATTGCGCGCGGCGCATCAGCTCCAGGTCGTGCTCCACCACGAACACCGAGTTGCCCGCGTCGCGCAGCTTGTCCAGGGCGTCGTACAGGGCCTGGCTGTCGGAGGGGTGCAACCCGGCCGAGGGCTCGTCGAGCACGTAGACCACGCCGAACAGCATGGAGCTCAGCTGCGTGGCCAGGCGCAGGCGCTGCAGTTCCCCGGTGGACAGCGTCGGCGTGGCGCGGTCCAGGGTCAGGTAGCCCAGGCCCAGTTGCTGCAGGGTGCGCAGCCGCGCCACCACGCCCTCGGCCAGGCGCCGCGCCGCCAGTTGCTTCTCCTCCGAGAGCGCGCCGCCGGGCCGGGCACGGAAATCGCCCCGGGCGATGGGCTCCAGCAGCGCCGCCACCTGGTCCAGCGGCATCTGCGCCAGCGCGCCTATGTCCACCGCGCCGAAGGTCACCGCCAGCGCCTCGGCCTTGAGCCGCTTGCCGCCGCAGGCCGGGCACGGCCGGCCTTCCATGAAGCGCGATACGCGCCTTCTCATCAGGGCGCTCTGGGTGCTGGCGAAGGTGTGCAGCACGTAGCGCCGCGCACCGGTGAAGGTGCCCATGTAGCTGGGCTCCAGCTTGCGCTTGAGCGCCGCGCGGGTCTCGGCGGGAGTGAAGCCGGCGTACACCGGCACCGTCGGCGTTTCCTCGGTGAACAGGATCCAGTCGCGGTCCTTGCGCGGCAGGTCGCGCCAGGGGCGGTCGACGTCGTAGCCCAGGGTGACCAGGATGTCGCGCAGGTTCTGCCCGTGCCAGGCCGGCGGCCAGGCGGCGATGGCCCGGTCGCGGATGCTCAGCGACGGGTCCGGCACCATCAGCGCCTCGGTCACCTCGTACACGTGGCCCAGGCCATGGCAGGCCGGGCAGGCGCCCTGCGGCGTGTTCGGCGAGAAGTCCTCGGCGTACAGTAGCGGCTGGCCCGCCGGGTAGGTGCCGGCGCGCGAGTACATCATCCGCACCAGGCTGGACAAGGTGGTCACGCTGCCCACCGAGGAGCGCGCGTTGCTGGCGCCGCGCTGCTGCTGCAGCGCCACCGCCGGCGGCAGGCCGTCGATGGCGTCGACGTCCGGCACGCCCACCTGGTCGATCAGCCGCCGGGCATAGGGCGCCACCGACTCGAAGTAGCGCCGCTGCGCCTCGGCATAGAGGGTGCCGAACGCCAGCGAGGACTTGCCGGAGCCCGACACGCCGGAGAACACCACCAGCGCATCGCGCGGGATGGCGACATCCACGTCCTTGAGGTTGTGCTCGCGCGCGCCGCGCACTTCGACGAAACCGCTGGCGCCGGGGGCGCGAACGGGGGGCTTGCTGTGGGGCATGGGGACGGACTCGGTGCTCTGTTGCCCGGCAGTATGCCTGACGAGGCCCGCGCTATCCGAGAGCCTCGATCGGGTGGGTGGGCTCCGCCCCGCCGCCGTCAAGCCTCGCGGTAGGTACCCTTCTGCTTGGCGGCGTGGGTGGCCAGCGCGTCCATCAGCGGCGGCGACAGGCAGTCATAGGGCTCCAGGTTCAGTTCGCGCAGGCGCTGGCGGATCGCCGCCATCTGCGCCGGCGGGGTGCCGCTCTCGATCACCGAGGAGACGAAGGCGGCGAAGCCCGGCGCCGACCAGCCCTCCTGCGGGGACAGTTCGGTATGCACGAAGTCCAGGCCGTAGAAGGCATGTCCCTGGTTCTCGATGCGGCCGAACAGGTGCGCGCCGCACTCGCGGCAGGCATGGCGCTGGATGACCGCGCTCTCGTCGACGATGTGCAGCTTCTCGGGGTGGGCGCGCACGCTGACCTTGTCCCGCGGCACCACCGCGACCACCGAGAAGGTCGCCCCCGCGGGCTTCCAGCACTTGGTGCAGCCGCAGGCGTGGTTGTGCAGCGTCTGGGCGCCGACCGCGACTTCCACCTTGTCGGTCGCGCACAGGCATTGCAGGGTGCCGCCGGCGAAACCGGGCTGTTCCGGGCGGATGCCGTTGTCCAGCGAGGGGTGAATGTGAATCGCGCTCATGGGGTTGACCTCCTGGCGTTCGCGCCGGCGGGCCGGCACCGCGACATGCCGTGCCGCGAAGCCCTGCCGGTCGAGATGGGTGGCTCGTGGCCCGGACGGGCCATCGGTGGATTGTCCCGCCAAACGCACGGCTCCGGTGGCGGGCCGGACATCCGGTAGGGGCATCTCCAATCGCGGACAGAGTCCTTACGACCGTGCCCGACCGTAGGGCGAATAACCGTTCGCGGTTATCCGCCGTTGGCCGTGCTACCGGGGCGTTCGGCGTGGCCGGTGAATCCAATCGCGGACGGAGTCCGCTCCTACGACGGTGCTTCCTGGAGCTGTAGGAGCGGGCCCTGCCCGCGATTCGCGCGCAGGGCGCGCTCCTACAGGGGAATGGCATGGCTCGGCCCGCGTAGGAGCGGACTCTGTCCAAGATTTGGCGGATAACGCCGTAGGCGTTATGCGCCCTACGAACTATCGCGAACGCGGAAACCCAGGGTTCGCGAGCAAGAGCTAGGCGCCCCCCTCGCTCCTACGAAAAGCTGCGGTCCACCAGGCGGATGCTGTCGCGCCCGCCGCGCTTAGACTCATAGAGCGCGGCGTCGCCCTGCTCGATCAGCGCCGCCAGGCTCGCCGGCGGCTGGTCGAACAGGCTGGCGCCGATGCTCAGGGTCACCGCCGCGGGGGTGGCGAAGGCCTGCGTGGCGGCCTTGTGGAACTGCTCGCGCAGCGCGCCGCCCAGCGCCACGACCCGCTCGGGGGTCACGTCGCTCAGCAGGATGACGAACTCGTCGCCGCCCAGCCGGGCCGCGAGCGCGCCCTCGGGTAGCAGCGAGCGGATCATCTCGCTCAGCGTCACCAGCAGCCGGTCGCCGGCGATGTGGCCGTGCAGGTCGTTGACCAGCTTGAAGTTGTCGATGTCGATCAGCAGCAGGGCGCCCGGCTGCACGCTGGAGACTTCCTCCAGCAGCCGCGGGGCGCGCACTTCCAGGGCGCGGCGGTTGTACAGGGCGGTCAGCGGGTCGCGGGCGGCCAGCCGGGCCATGCGCTTCTCGCGGCGGTAGCGCTCGGTGCCGGTCATCGACAGCGCGATCAGCATGATCGCCATCGCCCCCTCCACCAGCGAGACCTGGATGATCTCGCCGCGCAAGGCCGTGAGGTCGATCAGCGTGCCCGGCAGCACCGCCGTCAGCGCCTTGGCCAGGTAGAACAGCCCGTGCACCAGCAACACGTAGCGCAGCTGCACCGCGCCCACGCTCAACGACTTGCCATGGGGCCGCAGCAGCGCGCTGGCGCGCAGCGTCGGCAACGCCACCAGCAGCGAGTTGGCCAGCAGCATCACCTTCGACCAGGCCTGCCCGTCCGGCAGCAGCAACATGCCCGCCCAGGCGACGAAGATCAGGTACCAGGCGCGGGACAGGCGCGCCTCGGTGAAGCGCGCGACGCCCAGCAGGAACAGCCAGTGGGCGGTGACCAGCAGGCCGTTGGCGAACCAGATGCCGATGAGCGGGAAGCCGCGCATGCGCAGCAGGGCGAGGGTCGAGCCGACGGTGATGGTGGCGAAGCCCGCGCTCCAGAACAGCAGCGAGGGTTCGCGTACGTTGCGCCACTCGATCGCCAGGTACAGGGCGGCGGCCGCTGCCAGGGCGATCGAGAGGGTCAACATCGTGGGAGGATCGAGCGCCATACGTCTGAACGGGACTGTCTGTACGGTGGAGGGTGGCGGATTCTAAGCGTTCGCGGCGCTTTTTCGCAGGGCCCTCCCCGCCCTGCCGACGGGAAGCGCCCGGATGCCCGCGCCGGGCCGGAAGATGCTCCCACGAGCATAGCCCCTTCCTGTATTTTCACAGCAACCGCCAAGGCCGGCGGGAGACATCCCAAGGGTCGATTCCAGAGGAGATGCAGCATGGACCAGTTCACCGGCGGTTGCCTGTGCGGCAACGTCCGTCTCGTGGCATCGGGGCGCCCCTACCGGGTCGGCCTCTGCCACTGCCTAGACTGCCGCAAGCACCATGGCGCCCTGTTCCACGCCTCGGCGATATTCCCCGAGGCCGCGGTGGCCATCGAAGGCGAGACCCACGACTACGCGGGGCGCCATTTCTGCCCCCGCTGCGGCTCGTCGGTCTTCTCGCGCAGCGCGGACGAAATCGAAGTGCACCTGGGCACCCTGGACGCCCCGGACCAGTTTGTGCCGACCTACGAAAGCTGGACCCTCCGCCGCGAATCCTGGCTGCCGGCCTTCCCCCTGGCCAGGCACTACCTGCGCGACCGCGAGGGCACGGGCCGCCACGAGGAATAGGCGGCCGCGCCCTCCTCCCAAAGTCCCGCCCATCCGCCGCCAAAGGCGTAGTGCCCCGCGCCGCGCCAGTGGGTAGCGTCATCGGCACCTGTCGGCTGCCGAGGCAGCATCACCCGGAGGATGGACACATGATGGACTGGAACGCACACCGCAATCAGCTGATGGCCGGCGTGGGCGAGCTCGGGAAGCTCTCCCCGGGCACCGTCGACGGCTACCTCACCGCCAGCGGCGCCGGCCAGGAAACCGGCCACCTGGACGCCAAGACGCGCCAGCTGATCTCCCTGGCCGTGGCGGTGACCACCCGCTGCGACGGCTGCATCTCGGTACACGCCGCCGAAGCGGTGAAGGAAGGCGCCAGCAAGGCGGAAATCGCCGAGGCCCTGGGCGTGGCGGTGGCGATGAACACCGGCGCCGCCCTGGTGTACTCCACGCGGGTGCTGGCCGCGGTGGACCAGGCGGGCGGTGCCTGAAAGGAAAATCGCGGACGGAGTCCGCTCCTACAGGTTGACGCCGAACCTCCCACTCACACCGGACAGCCCCTCTCCCTTCAGGGAGAGGGTTGGGGAGAGGGAACGGCGTAAACCCCGGAACACAGCTGCCACCGGCAAACACCGTCTATTGGGTTGGGGGCTTGGTGTGGCGCGCCGCTCCGAGTGCGTTGATGTTTCTTGTTTCGCCCCCTCGGGCGAGTCCCTTTTGTCAAACGCCACAAAAGGAACCAAAAAGGCTTGCCCCGCATACGGGCCCGATGGAGCCGGGCTACCCTCGCGAATTCCCCCGCCACGGAGGCCCACCCCGACAGCACGTCCCTGTGCTGATCGGGGCTCTAGCGACATCCATGTCGCATGACCTCCTGAGCGCCGGTTTCGCTCGGCCTTCTGAAGGGGCGTTCCGGTGCGCTCGGATATTTCTCTGGAAATCCAAAATCAAGAGCGGCACTGCTCTTCGTAGGAGCGAGCTTGCTCGCGAACCCTGACTCCATCCCCTCCCTAACCCTCCCCCGCAAGCGGGAGAGGGGACCGTTCGGCGTGATGCGAAACCGCGAAGCTCCCGGGCTCCCCGTAGGGCGCATAACGCCTACGGCGTTATCCGCCATGATCGCGGACAGAGTCCGCTCCTACGGTTCCAGGAGGTACGGGCGTAGGAGCGGGCCCTGCCCGCGATTCGCGCGCAGGGCGCGCTCCTACAAGGGAATGGCGTGGGCCGGGCTACGTAGGAGCGGACTCCGTCCGCGATTGCCCCGAACGGCCTAATGGGAAGACACATACACCGCCTCCCCATGCACCGGCGGAATCGCAAAACTCTCGCGCATCCGCCTGGCCTCCGCCTGGGGCGAACGGCCGAACAGCCGCTTGAACTCCCGGTTGAACTGCGAGGCGCTGGCGTAGCCGACGGCATGGCTGGCGGCCTGCGCCGTCATGCCCTGGCGCACGATCAGCAGCCGGGCCTGGTGCAGGCGCGTGCACTTCACGTACTGCATGGGCGAGGTCTGGGTGATCGCCTTGAAATGGCTGTGGAACGACGGAACGCTCATGCCGGCTTCGTCGGCAAGCTGCGGCAGATCGAGCGGCTGCGCGTAATCGGCGTGGATGCGCCGCAGCGCCCTGGCGATCCTGCCGAAGCGCCCCTGCATGGCCAGCGCCGCGCGCATGGCATTGCCCTGGGCGCCGGTCAGCACGCGGAAATACAGCTCGCGCAGCAAGGCGGGGCCGAGAACCCTCGCCTCCAGGGGGTCGTTCAGCGCCGCCAGAAAGCGCAGGACGGAAGCGGCCAGCGCCTCGTCCATGGGGCTGGACATCATGCTTCGCGGCGCATCCTCCGGCGCTGGTGCCCGCTGCTGGTCGATCTGGATCATCAGCTCGGCGGCGAGCTGGAAATCCAGGTGCATGTAGAGGGCCAGCAGCGGGCGTTCGGCCGTCGCGTCCGTTTCCATGGTGAAGGGCACGGGCACTGCGACGGCCAGGTAATGCTGCTCGTCGTACACATAGACCTGGTCGCCGAAGTACCCGCGCTTGCAGCCCTGGCAGACGATCACGATACCGGGGTCGTAGAGCACCGGCGTCCGGGCCAGCGGGCGATCCGACCTGAGGATGCGCACGCTGGCCAGGGACGTGAGGTTGTACCCCTCGTTGGGGGCCAGCGCCTCCAGCAGGGCGACCATGCGTGCCCGGTTGCGGTCGGATGCAATGCTGCTCATAGAATCAGGCAATGAAGTCAGAAGATGAGGCCTCTCAAGCGGGCCGAATGGTGAGTATTGTGCACTCATTCCCCCTGCAATGGAGCCATCGCCATGTCATCTTCCAAAACCTTGCTGATCACCGGCGCCAGCAGCGGCTTCGGGCTCGCCCTCGCCCAGGAGGCACTGGCCGACGGGCACCGCGTGGTGGGCACGGTGCGCAGCGCGCAGGCAAAGGCCGCGCTCGAAGCGCTGGCCCCCGGCCGGGCAACGGGCCGCCTGCTGGACGTGACCGACTTCGCGGCCATCGAGCCGATGGTCGCCGAGGTCGAAAACACCGTCGGCCCGCTGGACGTCCTGGTGAACAGCGCCGGCTACGGCCACGAAGGCATCCTCGAAGAGTCCCCGCTGTCGGAGATGCGCCGGCAGTTCGAGGTGAACGTGTTCGGCGCAGTGGCGATGATGAAGGCCGTGCTGCCCTACATGCGCCAGCGCCGCCGCGGCCACATCCTGAACATCACCTCCATGGGCGGCTTCATCACCATGCCCGGCATCGCCTACTACTGCGGCAGCAAGTTCGCGCTGGAGGGCATATCAGAAGTGGTGGGCAAGGAAGTCGAAGGCTTCGGCATCGCCGTGACCTCCGTCGCGCCCGGCTCCTTCCGCACCGACTGGGCCGGCCGCTCCATGGTGCGAAGCCCCCGCAGCATCGCCGACTACGACGCCCTCTTCGACCCCGTCCGCCAGGCGCGACAGGAAAAAAGTGGCAAGCAGCTCGGCGACCCGAAAAAGGCGGCACGCGCCATGCTGGAAGCGATCGGCTCGGCGAATCCCCCGGCCCACCTGCTGCTGGGCAGCGACGCCCTCGGCCTGGTGCGCCAGAAACTGGGGGCGCTGGAAGAGGAAATAGCGGCCTGGGAAGCCACCACCCGTTCCACGGATGGTTGAACCGGCCCGAGCGGATCTCACGATACCTCCGGCTATCGCGGACAAGGTCCGCTCCTACGGGGGAATGCCATGCCTCACGGCGACCTGTAGGAGCGGACTCCGTCCGCGATTGGACTCACCGGCAGCATTGAGGCCCCTCAATAATCCCAGAAGGCCGCCACCCAGCGGAAAGCCTCCCCATCCACCGCCACCCGCCCAACGGAGGGAAACGGCAGGTGGGTAGCCACCAGCAATTCCCCGCTCGCCGCCGCCTCGCGCAACAGGCGCACTCGCACCCGCACCGACTCCTCGGGGTCATGCTCGAAGCCGTTGTGCCAGTCGGGGTGGTCGAAGGCGACCGGGAACAGCGCGTCGCCGGCGAAGGTCAGCCGTTCGCCGGCGGACGTCACCTGCACCACGCTGTGCCCCGGCGTGTGGCCGCCGGTGAGCCTGGCGACCACGCCCGGCGCCACCTCGTGTTCATTCTCGAAGGTGTGCAGCTTGTCGCGGTATGCCTCCATGAACTGCCCGGCGGTCGAGCGCAGGACGTCCGGCACCGGCGACGGCATGGCGGTAAGGGAGAAATCCGGCGCCGCCCAGAACTCGACCTCGGCGGCCGCGACGTGGATCCGCACATCCGGGCGCAACCGGTTCTTCACCGCGTCGACGAGCAGCCCGCCGATATGGTCCATGTGCATGTGGGTGATCACCACGTCGGTCACCGACCCCAGGTCGATACCCGCGGCGGCCAGCCGCCCGGGGAACTGCCCGGCCCGCGGAAAGCCGGGGAACTGCCCGCCCAGGCCGGCGTCGACGAGTATGGTCTGCTCGCCGCTGCGCACCACCAGCACGTTCAGCGCCCAGTCGAAGGCCTCCGGCCCCAGGAACATGTCCTTGAACCAGGCCGCGCGGGCGGCCGGGTCGGCATTGGTGGACATGGTCGCGGTCGGCAGCGGCAACACCCCGTCGCTGACCACCAGCACATCGATCTCGCCGACGCGCAACGCATAGCGCGAAGGCACCAGTTCCTCCCTTTGCGGGTGGGCTCCATCCTGTTGCTCGGGATAGCTCGGATGCATGTTCATGACTGTTCCTCGGAAGAAGTGGCCAATGACCTGGAAGTCGTTCCTTCGCGCCCGGCGGGGCAATAGGCGAGCGCCGAACCGCAGGACCCTTGCAGCGAATCGTCGCTGTGAATCCATGCTATTGGCGGGTACTTCCTGGCGCACTTCTACATCGGGACGGCAGCGCTATACGTCAGGGGCGGGGGTATATACGAAGGTATCTGTCGCCACTCGCTTTCACGGGTATGTAGGCACGTGACTGTAGTCACTCTCCTACAGGCACTTCAGAGCCGCCCTATCGTGCTTTCGACTCCGTCAAATCCAGGCTGGGACGTTCTCTTGCGTAACCGGGCATTCTGGCCATCTGCAAACAGGGCCGTGTTGCCGGAAGACGGCCGGCGGGTTACCCGGCCAGTGCTGCGGCGCTGCGCAGGTAGTGGGCCACCTGGCGAGCTTCGACGTCGTCGGGCGTGCGCAGCTTGATGTGCCGCCGCTGCTTGCCGCTCCCCTCCAGCACCCCGTGGGGGTCGTCCAGGCTGGCACCCTGGCTGAGCTCCAGCGTGACGTGACCCGCATAGGCGAAAACGCCGCCGAAGGGTCGCGCCCGGGAAAACAGTACGCCACCGTACTTCACTTCGTCATGGACATCGGGGGCCGCCGCCAGCGCCAGTTCGCGTACCCGGCAGAGCAGCCGGAAGTTCGTCTCGCTGACCAGACGCACGTCCTGCAGCAGCCGGTCGACGGCGCCGGCCTGCTTCTCGTAGCGCACGTCACGGGCATCGAGGCTGGCCACCTTTCGCCAGCCCTGGCGCTGGTAGAAGGCGTTGGCGCGGATGCCGTCCGAGCCGTCGGTGACCAGCCAGATGCGCGCATGCTCGCGGAACAGGCTCGTCTCGGCCGTCGCCAGCAGCAGGCGCCCTACCCCGCGGCCTTCGTATTCCGGGCGAACGAACAGGGCGAAGACTTCCCCTGCCGTCCCATCCACCATGGCGAAGCCCGCGGCCACCCCATCCGCCTCGGCCAGCCAGCAGCATGGGCCGAGGCGGATGGCCTCGGCCACGCTGGCCGGGGTGATGCCCAGTTCGGCCAACTGCCCGTGGGACAGGTGGTTCTGGCGCACGCTGGTGCGGATGGCGAACAGGGTCGCCACGTCCGCCTCGGTGGCGGGGCGAATATGGATCATCTTCGAGGCTCCGGCCTTTGCATGGGTTGTCGAGCATAGGCCTCCCGCCCTGGGCCTTGAGGAGGAAGGTGTATCGGGAAGTTAGCCGAGGTTCCGGGAATGGGAGCAATCCGCCTCATCCGCGATAAGGCCTGGCACCGGCCTGGCGGCCGGATCGCGACGTTTCAGGCGAGCACGGCTTTTCGTAGGAGCGAGCTTGCTCGCGAATGAACCCCGCAGCGGAGTCTGTTCGCGAGCAAGCTCGCTCCTACAATTCACCCACCTCCGAGCCCACCTGTAGGAGCGGACCTTGTCCGCGATCGCGGATAGAATCCGCTCCTACGGGGGCGTCCCGGCATCTTGCGTGATCGGGGCCTCGAACAGGCGCTTCGTGGCCGAATCTGCGGCGCGCCGGGGATCAAGGTCAAACGGCGGATAACCGCGAACGGTTATTCGCCCTACGGTTGAGTTCGACCGTAGGAGCGGGCCCTGCCCGCGATTCGCGCGCAGGGCGCGCTCCTACAGGGGGGATGGTTGCGTACGCCGCCCTACCCCACCTCCAGGCTATAACCCACCCCGTAGACCGAGCGGATCGGGTCGTGCCCCGGCGCCACCGCCGCCAGCTTGCGCCGCAGGTTTTTCACGTGGCTGTCGACGGTGCGGTCGGCGACCACGCGGTGGTCCTGGTAGATGTGGTTCATCAGCTGGTCGCGGGACAGCACCTGGCCGGGGCGTGCGGCCAGGGCGGCGAGCATGCGGAACTCCACCGGGGTGAGGTCCAGCGCCACGCCCAGGTAGCGCGCCTGGAAGGCCCGCGGGTCCAGTTCCAGGCCCGGGTTCGGCGCCTGGGCGCCGCTGCGCCGCAGCACGGCCTTGACCCGCGCCACCAGCTCGCGGGGGGAGAAGGGTTTGCAGATGTAGTCGTCGGCGCCCAGTTCCAGGCCCAGCAGGCGGTCGATCTCCTCGACCCGCGCGGTCATCATGATCAGCGGCATGCGGCTGAAGCCGCGCAGTTCGCGGCAGATGTCCAGGCCGTCGCGGCCGGGCAGCATCAGGTCGAGCAGCAGCAGGTCGTAGGCCTTGCCGCGCAGCGCCGGGATCACCGCGTTGCCGTCGGCCAGGTGCGCCACGTCGTAGCCGGCGGCGCGCAGGTAGTCGCCCACCAGCGCGGCCAGCTTGGGTTCGTCTTCCACCAGCAGGATCTCGCCCTGGCTCATTGCGCGTCTCCCGCCAGCGGCAGTTCCAGTGTCATCAGCAGCCCTCCCAGGCTGGAAGCCCGGGCGCTCAGGCGCCCGCCGTGCACCTCGGCGATGCCGCGGCAGATCGCCAGGCCCAGGCCGGTGCCGCCGCTGGCGCGGTTGCGCGAGCGCTCGGCGCGGTAGAAGCGCTCGAACAGGCGCTCCAGCGAGGCCGCGTCGACGCCCGGCGCGGAGTCCTCGCACTGCACCAGCACGCGCTCGCCGTCGCGCAGCGCGCGCAGCACCGTGCGGCCGCCGGGGTCGGTATAGCGCCGGCTGTTCTCCAGCAGGTTGTGCAGCAGCTGGCCCAGGCGCGACTCGTCGCCCAGCACCCACAGCGGTTCGTCCGGCAGCTCCAGGTCCAGGCCCAGGCCGCGCTCGGCGAAGCTGGCGCGGAAGGCGTCGGCCACCACCGGCAGCAGCACCCGCAGGTCGATGCGCTCGCGGCGGTAGGTGGGCCCGCCGACCTCGGCCAGGGACAGGTCGAAGAGGTCCTCCACCAGCTTGGTCAGCGCCCCCACCTCGGCCTGCAGCGAGCGCACGGCGGTGCCGTCCAGGGGGCGGATGCCGTCCTCCATGGCTTCCAGCTCGGCGCGCATCACCGCCAGCGGGGTGCGCAGCTCGTGGGAGATGTCGGCCATGAAGTCGCGGCGCAGGCGTTCGTTGCTGGCCAGGGTGGCGGCCATGCGGTTGAAGTCGGCGGCCAGCTGGCCGGCCTCGTCGGCCGAGCGCACCGGCAGCTGGATGGCGTAGTCGCCGGCGGCCAGGCGGTGGGTGGCGCCGGCCACCTGGCGAATGGGCCGCAGCAGGCTGCGGGTCAGCCACCAGGCGATCACCGCGGTGGCCAGCAGGCAGGCCAGGCCGATGAGCAGGCTGGAGCGCAGCTGGTTGAGCTGGAAGCGCCGGTCGCCGACGCTGGTCACCGACTGCAGCGGCGCCAGGGCCATCCAGCCGACCACCCGGCCCTGGTGGCGGATCGGCCGCAGGACCATCTCCGCCGGCGGCGCGTTGTAGCCGATGATCAGGCGCTGCGCCTCGTCCAGCAGGGCGAAGCGGACGAAGGCGCCGGTGAGGTCGGAGACGGTCAGGTGGCTGGGGTCGAAGTCGCGGTCCTGCTCCACCTTCTCGGGGCGCAGCATGTCGAACCACTGGTCGCGGTCGCTGCGGATGAAGTCCCAGCTGCCGTGGGTGGCGAAGGCCCGCTCGGCGCGCGGGACGATGAGCTCCATGCGCTCCTCGGCCTGCTGGTTGAGGTAGCCGAGGAAGCCGTACCTCAGGCTCAGGTAGGCGGCGAAGACCATGCCCAGCACGGCGAAGGCGCAGACCGCCAGCATGGCCAGGAAGAACTTGCTGGAAAGGCTGATTTTCATGGCACCGCCGCGCCGCTGTCGGGATGCCGCCATTGAAGCGCGGCCCCCGCGGTCGTTCAAGGCGCGGCGGGCAATCTCCCAGATTTCTGCACATTGCCTGCACATTCGCCGAGCACCCTGGACACTGAATCCAACCCAGGATCGGAGTCCCGGATGCCCTCGCTCGTACCCCCGCTTTCCACTCTGGCCCGCGCCCTGCTGCTGGGCGCCGGCCTGTTCGCCCTGGGCGGCTGCCTCGACGACCGGGCGGCCCCGCCGCAGCCCGACCTGCAGGAGGTCGGCGTCTACCGGGTGCGCAGCGCGCCCCAGGCGCTCAGCCTCACCCTGCCCGGCCGCGCCAGCGCGCACCTGGTGGCGGAGATCCGCCCGCAGGTCGGCGGCATCATCCAGAAACGGCTGTTCGAGGAAGGCCAGACGGTGAAGGCCGGCCAGGCGCTGTACCAGATCGACCCGCAGCCCTACGAGGCCGCCCTGGCCCAGGCCGAGGCCAGCGTCACCTCGGCCCGCGCCACGCTGAAGGCGGCCGAGCTCAAGGCCCGGCGCGACGCCCAGCTGGTGAAGATCGACGCCATCAGCGCGGAAGACAACGAGAGCGCCCAGGCCGCCCTGCTGGAGGCCCGCGCCAGCCTGCAGTCGGCCCAGGCGTCGCTGAAGACGGCGCGCATCAACCTGGGCTACACGCGGATAGACGCGCCCATCTCCGGGCGCACCGCCACCTCCTCGGTCACCCCCGGCGCGCTGGTCACCGCCGAGCAGACCAGCGCCCTGACCACCGTGCAGCAGCTGGACCCGATCTACGTCGACTTCACCCAGCCCAGCGCCACCCTGCTGCGCCTCAAGCGCGAGCTGGCCGAGGGCAAGCTCGCCCCCGCCGACGAAAAGGATGCCACACGCATCAGCCTGGAGCTGGAGGACGGCAGCCACTACGCCCACGAAGGCACCCTGACCTTCAATGGCGTGAGCGTCGACGAGGGCACCGGCAGCGTGACCCTGCGTGCCCTGGTGCCCAACCCCGAGGGCCTGCTGCTGCCGGGCATGTACCTGAAGGCGACGCTGCAGGAAGGCGTGCAGCAGGACGCCATCCTGGTGCCGCAGCAGGGCGTGGCCCGCGACGAGCGCGGCGAAGCCACCGCCCTGGTGGTGGTCGACGGCAAGGTGGAGCAGCGCCAGCTGAGCCTGGCCCGCGCGGTGGGCAACCGCTGGTGGGTCGGCCAGGGCCTGGAGGACGGCGACCAGCTCATCGTCCAGGGCACGCAGAAGGTCCGCGTCGGCCAGCAGGTGAAGGTGCTGGACGCGCAGCTCACCGCGCAGAACGACGCACGCGACTGAGGGCACGCCATGGCACGTTTCTTCATCGACCGCCCCATCTTCGCCTGGGTCATCGCCATCCTGGTGATGCTCGGTGGCGCCATGGCCATCGTCCAGCTGCCGCTGGCGCAGTACCCCGACATCGCGCCGCCGCAGATCACCCTCAACGCCACCTACACCGGCGCCTCGGCCAAGACCATGGAGGACTCGGTGACCCAGGTCATCGAGCAGCAGATGACCGGCCTGGACGGCCTCACCTACATGTCCTCCAGCAGCAGCTCGGCGGGCAGCGCCAGCATCACCCTGACCTTCGAGGCCGGCACCGACGTCAACACCGCGCAGATGCTGGTGCAGACCAAGCTGGAGCAGGCCAAGGCGCGGCTGCCCGACGCGGTGCAGCAGCAGGGCATCGAGATCCGCAACTCCTCCAGCGACTTCCTGATCATCCTCTCGCTGGTCTCCGACAACCCCGAGGTCAGCGCCACCGACATCAGCGACTTCATTTCCAGCACGCTGTACGACCAGATCAGCCGGGTCGACGGCGTCGGCCAGGTGACCACCCTGGGCTCCAGCTACGCCATGCGCATCTGGCTCGACCCGGACAGGCTCAAGCAGTACGCGCTGATGCCCTCGGACATCAGCAGCGCCCTGCAGGCGCAGAACGTCGATACCTCCGCGGGCCAGCTCGGCGCCCTCCCCGCGCGGCCCGGCCAGCAGCTCAACGCCACCATCAGCGCGCGCAGCAAGCTGCAGACCGCCGCGCAGTTCCGCGACCTGGTGCTCAAGCACGCCAGCAACGGCGCCGTGGTGACCCTGGCCGACGTGGCCCGGGTGGAGCTGGGCAGCGAAAGCTATGACGTGGTGGCCGAGCACAACGGCCGGCAGTCCGGCGGCATGGCGGTGAGCCTGGCCAGCGGCGCCAATGCGCTGGATGTCTCCGAAGCGGTGCAGGCGAAGATGGCCGAGCTGGAAAAGTTCTTCCCCAGCAGGCTGCAGCTGCACTCCGAGGTGGCGTACAACACCGCGCCCTTCGTGAAGATATCGATCGAGGAAGTGGTCATGACGCTATTCGAGGCCATCGCCCTCGTCGTGCTGATCATGTACCTGTTCCTGCAGAACTGGCGCGCCACCCTGATCCCGGCCGTCGCCGTGCCGGTGGTGCTGCTGGGCACCTTCGGCGTGCTCTCGCTGATGGGCTACTCGATCAATACCCTGACGATGTTCGGCATGGTCCTGGCCATCGGCCTGCTGGTGGACGACGCCATCGTGGTGGTGGAGAACGTCGAGCGGATCATCGCCGAGAAAGGCCTGTCGCCCCGCGAGGCCACGCGCGAATCCATGGGCGAGATCAGCGGCGCGCTGATCGGCATCGCCGTGGTGCTCTCGGCGGTGTTCGTGCCCATGGCCTTCTTCGGCGGCTCCACCGGCGTCATCTACCGGCAGTTCTCGGTGACCATGGTCGCCGCCATGGCGCTCTCGGTGCTGGTGGCCATGACACTCACCCCGGCGCTGTGCGCCACCGTGCTCAAGCCGGGCAAGACGCATGGCGGGGAACGCCGTGGCTTCTTCGGCGGGTTCAACCGCACCTTCGAGCGCGGCTCGCAGAGCTACCGGCGCGGCGTCAGGGCGGTGCTGGCGCGCCCGCTGCGCGCCCTGCTGGTGTATGCGCTGGTGCTGGGCGGCGTGGCGCTGCTGTTCCACAAGCTGCCCACCGCGTTCCTTCCCGACGAGGACCAGGGCATGCTGATGATGCAGATGACCCTGCCGGTGGGCGGCACCGACGAACGCCTGCAGTCGGTGACCCGGCAGGTGCGGGAATACATGCTCGCGCAGCCGGAGGTCGCCTCGATCCTCACCGTGCGCGGCCTGGGCAACGGCGGCAACGCGCAGAACTCCGGGCGCGCCTTCGTCAAGCTCAAGGACTGGTCCGAGCGCCGCGGCGAGGAGCACGGCGCCGCGGCGGTGGCGCGCCGGGCCAACCTGGCGCTGATGAAGATCCTCGACGCCAACGTCTTCGTCATGTCCCCGCCGGCCATCATGGGCCTGGGCGAAAGCTCCGGCTTCGACGTGCAGCTGCAGGACCTGGGCGGCCTCGGCCACGCCGAGCTGCTCAAGGCCCGCGACAGGTTCCTCGAACTGGCGGGCAAGGACCCGCGCCTGGCCAACGTGCGCGCCCAGGGCCTGGAGGACACCCCGCAACTCGACATCGCCATCGACGACCGCAAGGCCGGCGCCATGGGCGTGTCCTCCAGCGACATCAACGACACCCTCAGCGCGGCCCTGGGCGGCAACTACGTGAACGACTTCCTCGACGCCGGCCGGGTGAAGAAGGTCTACCTGCAGGGCAACGTCGACAAGCGCATGCAGGCCGAGGACATCGGTGACTGGTACGTGCGCAACAGCGACGACGCCATGGTGCCGATGTCGTCGTTCATCAGCACCCGCTGGAGCACCGCCTCGCCGCTGCTGGAGCGCTACAACGGCTTCGGCGCCTACGAGCTGGTGGGCGAGCCGGCGGCCGGGGTCAGCTCCGGCGTGGCCATGGCCGCGGTGGAAGAGATCATGGCGCAGCTGCCGGAAGGCATCGGCTACGCCTGGACCGGGCAGTCCTACCAGGAACGCCTGGCCGGCAACCAGGCGCCGCTGCTCTATGCCATCTCCATCCTGTTCGTGTTCCTGTGCCTGGCGGCGCTGTACGAAAGCTGGTCGGTGCCCTTCGCGGTGATGCTGGTGGTGCCACTGGGCATCCTCGGCGCGCTGCTGCTGACCGGCGTGCGCGGGCTGTCCAACGACGTCTACTTCCAGGTCGGCCTGCTGACCACCGTGGGCCTGGCGGCGAAGAACGCCATCCTCATCGTCGAGTTCGCCAAGGAGAACCTCGAACGCGGCCAGGACCTGCTCGCAGCGACCCTCGAAGCCGTGCGCGTGCGCCTGCGCCCGGTGCTGATGACCTCGCTGGCGTTCATCCTCGGCGTGCTGCCGCTGGCCCTGAGCAGCGGCGCCGGCGCCGGCGGGCGCCAGGCCATCGGCACCGGCGTGCTCGGCGGCATGCTCGCCGCCACGCTGCTGGGCCTGTTCTTCATCCCCCTGTTCTACGTGCTGGTGCAACGCCTGGCCGGGCGCCTGGCCGCCGCCAACCATGCCGCCAGCGCGCAAGGAGAAGCCTGATGCGCCTTACGCCTCTACCCCTGGTTCTCGCGCTGGCCCTGGGCGGCTGCGTGAACCTCGCCCCGGACTACCAGCGCCCCGAGGCGCCGGTGGCCGCCCAGTGGCCCGGCGCCACCGCGGCCGGCCAGGCCAGCGCCGACATCGCCTGGCGCGAGCTGTTCGTCGACACCCGCCTGCGCGACACCGTGGCCCGCGCCCTGGCCAACAACCGCGACCTGCGGGTCGCCGCGTTGAACGTCAAGTACCAGCAGGCGCAGTACCGCATCCAGCGCGCCGAGCTGTTCCCGACGCTTTCCGCCACCGCCGACGGCACCCGCCAGCGCGGCGTGGCCGAAGGCAGCGGCAACACGGTCAGCAGCCAGTACAGCGTCGGCCTGGGGGTGAGCAGCTACGAGCTGGACCTGTTCGGCCGCCTGGGCAACCTCAGGGACGCCGCCCTGGAGGACTACCTGTCCCTGGAGCAGACCCGCCGCAGCACCCAGATCAGCCTGGTGGCGGAAGTCGCCAGCGCCTGGATGACCCTGGCCGCCGACCAGCAACTGCTCGAGCTGGCCCGCGACACCCACGCCAGCCAGCAGAAGACCTACGCGCTGGTGCAACAGGCCCACGGCCTGGGCGGCGAGTCCGGGCTGAGCCTGGCCCAGGCGCGCAGCACGGTGGAGTCGGCCCGCGCCGACGTGGCCAACTATGCCAGCCAGGTGGAACAGGACCGCAACGCCCTGGAACTGCTGGTGGGCGAGCGCCTGGACGACAGCCTGCTGCCGGGCGACGCCAAACTGGATGTCGCCCTGCTGGTCGGCGTGCCGGCCGGCCTGCCCTCGACGCTGCTGCAACGGCGGCCGGACGTACTCGCCGCCGAGCACACGCTCAAGGCGGCCCACGCCGACATAGGCGCGGCGCGGGCGGCCTTCTTCCCCAGCGTGACGCTCACCGCCAGCGGCGGCAGCGCCAGCAGCGAGCTGTCCGGGCTGTTCAAGTCCGGCAGCCGCGCCTGGAGCTTCGCGCCCTCGATCAACCTGCCGATCTTCGACGCCGGCAGCAACCGCGCCAGCCTCAACGCCGCGAAGATCACCCGCGACATCGACGTGGCCAACTACGAGAAGACCCTGCAGACCGCCTTCAGCGAAGTCGCCGACGCCCTCTCCGTGCGCAGCCACATCAGCGAGCGGCTCGACGCCCAGCGCAGCCTGACCCAGGCCACCGACCGCAGCTACGCGCTGTCCCTGGCGCTGTACCGGCAGGGTTCGCAGAGCTTCCTCGAAGTGCTCGACGCGCAACGCTCGCTGTACTCGGCGCAGCAGACGCTGATCAGCCTGGAGCTGTCCGAGCAGATCAACCGCGTCACCCTGTACAAGGTGCTGGGCGGCGGCTGGCAGGGCTGACGATCGGCTGCGCGCCGGCATGACTGCGTTGGAAACAGGCGAGGAATGCCCATTCAGCGGCCTGGACTCCGCTTCCTCGCCGGTTTCTGCCTTGTCCTGCTCCAGCTCGCGAGATCGTGAATAGCGTCCTCAGAACAGCCGCGGCAACTCGATGCGCACCAGCAGCCCGCCGCCCTCGGCGGGCTCGGCGGTGATCCGCCCGCGGTGCAGCTGCACCGCGCGGCTGGCGATGGCCAGGCCCAGGCCGAAGCCGTCCGGGCCGGCGTCGGGGCCGCGCTCGAAGGGCTCGAAGATGCTCCCCAGGCGGCTCCCGTCGACGCCCGGCCCATGGTCGCTGATGCACACCACCAGGCGTTCGCCCCCCTCCACCAGGCTCGCGCCGACGCGCACCTCGGTGCCCGCCGCGGTGTAGCGCACGGCGTTGCGGATGACGTTCTCGAAGGCCCGGTAGAGCAGCTCCTCGTGGGCGCGGCCGAGGAACGGCTGGTCGGCCACCAGGCGCACCTGGCAGCCCTTGCCCGCTGCCTCGAAACGGGCGTCCTCGACGATCTGCGCCAGCAGCTCGACGACGTCCAGCAGGCGGCACTCGCCGTTGTCCTGGCGCGACTGCGCCCGCGCCAGGGTGAGCAGTTGCTCGATCAGCTCGTCCATGCGCCGCGACTCGCGCTCGATGCGTTCCAGCATGCCGGGCTGCCCGGGCATCTGCCGCAGCAGGCCGATGGCGGCGTTCATCCGCGTCAACGGCGAGCGCAGTTCGTGGGAGATGTCGTGCAGCAGGTGCTGCTGGGCCTCCACCAGGGCCTTGAGCTGGCCGGCCATGCGGTCGCAGTCCTCGGCCAGGTCGACGATCTCGTCGCGGCGCCGGCCCAGGCGCGGCCTGACACGCACCTCGAAGCGGCCCTGGGCGACCTCGCCCATGGCCTGGCGCAACCAGGCCAGCGGCCGGGCCAGGTAGTGGCTGAGCAGCAGGGCGAAGAGCGCGCTCATCAGGGTGCCGGTGAGCAGCGGGCCGAGGGAGCGCGGCGGCGGCGCCTCGTCCAGGGAGCTGGCGGCCGAGGCGCGCAGCACCAGGCGCTGGCCGTCCTGGCTGGTGACCGCCTGCTCGAAGCGCACCGGGGCCACCGCCCGCCCGGCGAGCAGCCCGCCCCGGGCATCGTAGAGGCCCACCTGGACGTCCGGCGGCTGCGGCGACACCTCCAGCAACTGGCGCCCCGCCGCCTCGCCGAAGCGCTGCAGCAGGCGCACCTCGGTGGCCAGCAGCGAGCGCAACGCCGGGGTGTCGCCGCGCAGCTCGTCGAACATGAAGGCGCCGGCGCCCACCAGGAAGGTCAGGCCGTTGGCCAGCCAGAAGGCCAGGAACAG
The DNA here is from genome assembly GCF_036231725.1 of Pseudomonas sp. JH-2. Lineage (NCBI taxonomy): Bacteria > Pseudomonadati > Pseudomonadota > Gammaproteobacteria > Pseudomonadales > Pseudomonadaceae > Pseudomonas > Pseudomonas sp. JH-2. The sequence continues at coordinate 93,703 of NZ_JAZAQP010000026.1, forward strand.
CTTCCAGAACAGGCGTCCGCGCTTCATTCGACGATCAGCAGGTAGCCCATGCCGCGCACGCTCTGGATCCAGCTGCTGCCGTCGGCGCGCGGGCCGAGCTTCTGGCGGATACTGCTGATGTGCACGTCGATGCGCCGGTCGTAGCGGGTCAGCGGGCGGCCCAGGGCGTTCAGCGACAGGTCCTGCTTGCCGACCAGCTGCCCGGCCTGGCGGGCCAGCACCTCCAGCAGGCTGAACTCGGTGCCGGTCAGCTCCAGCGGCTGGCCGCGCCACTGCGCCTGGCGCTTGCCGGGCCAGAGCAGCAGGGCGCCGCTGCCGACCGCCTCCGGGGCGCTCTCGACCGGCGCCTGGGGCTGCACCCGGCGCAGGATGGCGCGCAGCCGGGCGACCAGCTCGCCGGGCGAGCTGGGCTTGGGCACGTAGTCGTCGGCACCCAGCTCCAGGCCGGCGATGCGGTCGATGTTGTCGCCCCGGGCGGTGAGCAGCAGCACCGGCACCTGGCTGCGCGCGCGGATGCGCCGCAGCACCTCGATGCCGGAGATGCCCGGCAGCATCACGTCCAGCACCACCAGCGCGTAGGCGCCGCCGAGGGCCTCGGCCTCGCCCTCCTCGCCGGTGCCCACGGCGGTGGCGCGGAAGCCTTCGCGGGCCAGGTACTGGCCGAGCATTTCGGTGAGTTCGCGGTCGTCGTCGACCAGCAGTACGGGAATCATGGAGGGCACGCGGTTCAAGGCCTGGAAGCCGCAATGATCCCTTCCGCCAGGCCGCCGTGTCACCGCCGCACGGGCAAACTTTACACATCTTTACCCTGGGTTAACCGCGCCGAACACAGCCCGCTCTTATCCTCATCGGCCGCCAGCCCGGGCCGGGCGGCAGCGCCCGGACGATCGCCGTGCGAGCCGTCCGCGCCCCCTGCCACCGCCTGCCTGGAAGTCACGATGCGCCCTACCCGCCTGCTGTTCCCGATCCTGCTGTTCAACGCCGCCCTGGCCCATGCCGCAGGCTTCAAGATCGCCGACATCCGCGTCAACGGCCTGCAGCGGGTCTCCGCCGGCAGCGTGTTCGCCGCGCTGCCGCTGAACGTGGGCGACCAGGCCGACGACCACGCCCTGGTGGAGGCCTCGCGCTCGCTGTTCCGCACCGGTTTCTTCCAGGACATCCACCTCGGCCGCGACGGCGACGTGCTGGTGGTGGACGTGGTCGAGCGCCCGTCGATCTCCAGCATCGAGATCGAAGGCAACAAGGCCATCAGCACCGAAGACCTGATGAA
>NZ_JAZAQP010000027.1:0-20326 GCF_036231725.1 Pseudomonas sp. JH-2
ATCGGTGGCACGCTGGTGTCGACGCTGAAGTCCAGCGACTCGCTGGGCTGGCTGGCGTTGCCGGCCGGGTCGGTGATCACCACGCTGATGCTGTGGTCGCCCTCCTCCAGCGGCTCTTCGGGTGTGAATTCCCAGTGGCCGTTCTCGTCGATGACGGCGGTGCCGATCTCTTCACCGTTGTCGAGGATGCTCACGCTATCGCCCGGCTCGCCCGAACCACTGAGGGTCGGCTGGGTTTCGTCGGTCACGCTGCCCGGCTCGATCGGCCCGGTGATGGCGCCGGCGTTGTCCTCGGCGCTGACCACGTCCGGTTGCTCCGGGGCGGTGGTGTCGAGGATGACGGCGACCGGGGCGGTCTCGTCGCTGTGACGGCCAGCCTCGTCCTGCGCCTTGGCGGTGATGGCCTTCTCGCCATCGCCGGCCAGCGGCAGGTCGGTGCTCCAGTTGCCGTTTTCGTCGGCAATGACGCTGGCAGCCAGTTCGCCGTTGACGTACAGCAGCACGAGATTGCCGGCTTCGGCGGTACCACTGACGCTCAGGCTGGTGTCATCGGTGACGTCGCCGTCGTTCAGCGGGCCGGTGACCGAGCCCTCGCCATCGACGATCTCACTGATGACCGGCGCGCTCGGCGACGTCACCTCCGGCCCCACCACTTCGAAGCGGATGCTGTCGCTGGCCTCGCCATTCTTGCCGAGGCTGTCCACCGGAACGGCGCTGAGGACATGTTCGCCCGTGGCCCGTTCCGGCACCTCGAATTCCCAGTTGCCGTCTTCGTCCACCGGGGCGGAGCCCAGCAGGGTTTCGCCATCGTAGATTTCCACATAGGCGACGTTGGTGCCTTCGACGTGCCCCTTGAGCACCGGCGTGGTGTCATCGGTCTTGCCGCCATCGACAATGGCGCCGGTGACCGGGCCGAAGTCGTCGATCAGTTCGATCTGGTCGATGCGCAGGTCGGCCTGCGACGTGTCCACGGTCAGGTCGAACGGACGGGTCGGCCGGCTCTCGCTGCCGGCCTCGTCGCAAGCGGTGACGGTCAGGCGGTGTTCGCCTTCCTCCAGCTCCAGGTCCAGTCTCCATTCGCCGTATTCGTCGGCCGTGGTGCTGGCGATCAGTTTGCCGTTGTCATAGACCTTGACCAGCCCGTTGGGCTCGGCGTCGCCACCCTTGAGGGTCGGGTTGGCGTCGTCGGTGGTATCGCCGGAAAGCAGTGGCCCCGTGATCGCACCGACATTATCCAGCACGCTGTCGAGGACCGGGCGATCCGGAAGCTGGGTATCGATCACCAGGACGAATTCGGCCTGGGCCGAATTGCCGGCGGCGTTCTGCACCTCGGCGATGTAGACATGATCACCGTCGCTCTGCGACAGCGGCAGGCGCAGGCTCCAGTTGCCCTCGGCGTCGGCGACCACGCTGCCGTAGACCACCGGGCCTTCCTTGATGACCACCAGGGCGTCCGGGGTGGCGGTGCCCTTCAGGGTCGGGCGTCGATCGTCGGTCACGCCGCCGTCGAGAACCTCGCCGGTGATGTTGCCAACCTCGTCGATGGCCACGTCTATGGTCACGAACGGCGGAGCCGTATCGACCACGAATTCCAGCGCATCGCTCGGTTCGCCGGCGTTGCCGGCCGGATCGGTGACGACCACGCTGATGCTGTGGTCGCCCTCCTCCAGCGGCTGTTCCGGGGTGAATTCCCAGTGGCCGTTCTCGTCGATGACGGCGGTGCCGATCTCTTCACCCTTGTCGAGGATGCTCACGGTATCGCCCGGCTCGCCCGAGCCGCTGAGGGTCGGCTGGGCTTCGTCGGTCACGCTGCCCGCTTCGATCGGGCCGGTGATGGCACCGGTGTTGTCCTCGGCGGTCACCACGTCCGGTTGCTCCGGCGCAGTGGTGTCGAGGATGACGGAGACCGGGGCGGTCTCGTCGCTGTGACGGCCGGCCTCGTCCTGCGCCTTGGCGGTGATGGCCTTCTCGCCATCGCCGGCCAGCGGCAGGTCGGTGCTCCAGTTGCCCTGTTCGTCGGCGACGACGCTGGCAGCCAGTTCACCGTTGACGTACAGCAGCACGAGGTTGCCGGCTTCGGCGGTACCGCTGACGCTCAGGCTGGCGTCGTCGGTGACGTCGCCGTCGTTCAGCAGGCCGATGACCGAGCCCTCGCCATCGACGATTTCACTGATGACCGGCATCGGCGGCAGCAGGGTTTCCTCGCCCACCACGGTGAAGCCGATGCTCTCGCTGGCCTCGCCCTCCTGGCCGATGGCGTTCACCGGACGGGCGGAGATGCTGTGCTCGCCGGAGGCCAGCTCGGGTGCCTGGAAGCTCCAGTTGCCTTCGCCGTCCACCAGGGCGGTGCCCAGCAGGGTCTGGCCGTCATAGATTTCCACGTACTGGGCCTCACCTTCGACATGGCCCTGTACGAGCGGCGCAGCATCGTCGGTGGAACCGCCGTTGGCGATCACCCCGGTGACCGGGTCGACATCGTCGATCAGCTCGATGCGGTCGATGACCATCGGCGGCACACTGGTGTCGACGCTGAAGTCCAGCGACTCGCTGGGCTGGCTGGCGTTGCCGGCCGGATCGGTGATGACCACGCTGATGCTGTGGTCGCCCTCTTCCAGCGGCTGTTCCGGGGTGAATTCCCAGTGGCCGTTCTCGTCGATGACGGCGGTGCCGATCTCTTCACCGTTGTCGAGGATGCTCACGGTATCGCCCGGCTCGCCCGAACCGCTGAGGGTCGGCTGGGCCTCGTCGGTCACGCTGCCCGGCTCGATCGGGCCGGTGATGGCGCCGGCGTTGTCCTCGGCGCCGACCACATCCGGTTGTTCCGGCGCTGTGGTGTCGAGGATGACGGAGACCGGAGCGGTCTCTTCACTGTGACGACCGGCCTCGTCCTGCGCCTTGGCGGTGATGACCTTCTCGCCATCGCCGGTCAGCGGCAGGTCCACGCTCCAGTTGCCCTGTTCGTCGGCGACGACGCTGGCGGCCAGTTCACCGTTGACGTACAGCAGCACGGTGTCACCCGCTTCAGCGGTACCGCTGAGGCTCAGGCTGGCGTCGTCGGTGACGTCGCCGTCGTTCAGCAGGCCGGTGACCGAGCCCTCGCCATCGATGATTTCGCTGATGACCGGCATCGGCGGCAGCGGGGTTTCCTCGCCCACCACGGTGAAGCCGATGCTTTCGCTGGCCTCGCCCACCTGGCCGATGGCATTCACCGGACGGGCGGAGATGTTGTGCTCGCCGGCAGCCAGGTCAGGCGCCTGGAAGCTCCAGTTGCCTTCGCTGTCCACCAGGGCGGTACCCAGCAGGGTCGCGCCGTCGTAGATTTCCACGTACTGGGCCTCGCCTTCGACATGGCCCTGCACGAGCGGCGCGGCGTCGTCGGTGGAGCCGCCATTGGCGATCACCCCGGTGACCGGACCGAAGTCGTCGACCAACTCGATGCGGTCGATACGCAGGTCGGTCGGCACAGCGGTGTCCACGGTCAGCTCGAACGGACGACTCGGCTTGCTTTCGTTGCCCGCGGTGTCGGAAACGGTGACGGTCAGGCGGTGCTCGCCGTCAGCCAGCTCCGGCAGTTCCAGGCTCCAGTTGCCATTTTCGTCGGCCGTGATGCTGGCGATCGGATCAGGGCCATTGTTGTCATAGACCTTGACCAGCCCGTTGGGCTCGGCATCGCTGCCCTCCAGGATCGGGTTGGCATCGTCGGTGGTATCGCCGGACTGCAGGGCGCCCGTGACCGCACCAACATTGTCCAGCACGCTGTCGATGAGCGGACGGTCCGGAACCCGGGTATCAATCGTCAGGGTGAAGTCGTCCCGGCCGAATTCGCCGGTGGCGCTCTGGACCTCGGCGCTGTAGGTGTGCGGGCCGTCGCCCTGGAACAGGGGCAGCTGCAGGCTCCAGTTGCCCCCGGCGTCCGCCTGTACGCTACCGAGGACGATCCCGGCTTCGGAGATGATCACCAGCGCGCCCGCCGTCGCGGTCCCCACCAGGGTCGGACGGTTGTCGTTGGTGCTGCCATTGTCCGCCACCGGCCCGGTGGTCGGGTCGACAGCGTCCAGCGCATGCAGGATCTGCACTTGCGGCGCTTCGCTCCAGACGCTGAACTCCAGCGCGTCGCTGGGCTCGCTGAGGTTGCCGGCGGCGTCCTGGGCCTGCACGGTGATGCTGTGCGAGCCATCGTCCAGCGGCGGCTCGGGCGTATAGCTCCAGTTGCCTTCGGCGTCGGCCACCACGCTGCCCAGGGGTTTGCCGTTGTCGCTGATGATGACCACGGCGTCCGGCTCGGCCTGGCCGCTGAATTCCGGAGTATTGTCATTGGTGGTTCCATACTGGCCGATCGGCCCCTGCACCACGCCTTCGTTGTCCTCGGCGCCAGCCTGCCCCGGCTTGTCCGGCGCAGTGGTGTCGAGGACGATGGAAACCGGAGCGGTCTCGTCGCTGTGGCGGCCAGCCTCGTCCTGCGCCTTGGCGGTGATGACCTGTTCGCCATCCTCACCGTTCAGCGGCAGCTCCGTCGTCCAGTTGCCCTGTTCGTCGGCGGTGGCGCTGGCGACCAGTTCGCCGTCGACGTACAGCAGCACGAGATTACCGGCTTCGGCGGTACCGCTGACGCTCAGGCTGGTGTCGTCGGTGACGTCGCCATCGTTCAGCAGGCCGGTGACAGAACCATGGCCATCCTCGATCTGATTGATGACCGGCGCGTTCGGCAACACTGCGGGGTCCACCACCTCGAAGTCGATGGCTGCCCCATTGGCGCCCCGATTGCCGGCTGCATCCACCGGGTATGCCTCGAAGCTGTGCTCGCCAAGGAGCACCGTCCCCTCCTCCGGGGTGAATTCCCAGTTGCCCTGGTCATCCACCAGCACCGTGCCCAGCGAGGTGCCATCGAGGAATATTTCCACCCACTTGACGTCGGTGGCGTCGAAATTCTCCACCTTCCCTTTCAACGCCGGGGTGGCGTCGTCGGTCTTCCCGCCCGCGGCGATAATACCGGTGACGGGCCCGAAGTCGTCGTGCAGGGTGAGGCTGAGCTCGGCCTCATCGGGTGCGACGAAGTCCAGTTGCAGTTCGAGTTGCAGGAAGGGCTTGTCAACCTGGGAGCCCGGAGCCGCCTCGGGGGAGTTGCCGGCATCGTCCATCATGTAGAAGGCGAGCGTGTAGTCGCCGCCCTGCCCAACCAGTTCCTCGGGCCAATCGTAATGCCAGGAGCCATCGGCCGCGACACTCACCACGATCGGCAGGTCGCCAAGAATCGTCTTGCCATCCTTCTTGATGACGATCCTCACGTGCTGCAGGTCCTCCGGGCTGGCCGCCTGGCTGAATTTTCCGTCGAAGACCGGACGCTGGGCATTGATCTGGACCTGGCTCTGGGCACCCTCGATGGTCACCGGCAGGACGCCACCCAGCACCTGCATCGACTCCAGCGCAATCTCTTCCGGCCTGATGCGATCGATGACCACCCCCTTGACCGGGTCGGAATCGACACCCTCGACGGTGATGAAGAAGTCCACCACGCCTTCCATGCCTTCCTGCACGAAGGAGAGGTTCGGGCTTATGGACCAGTGACCATTCTTACGCACCGTTGCGACGCCCAGCGCCATCACTTCGCCGGACTCGAGCACGGCCTTGACGGTCACCTCCTGCCCTTCGGTCAGCCCCTGCCCCTTGAAGGACAGGGCGGGATCGTCGGTACGCGTCCCCTCTGTCACCTCTCCCTTGAGGTAACCATAGTCATCCCATATCTGGAATGTGGGCTTGGCCTGGGTGGTCTCCTCGGCCTGCGGAGCGGGCGCGACTCGCCCCGCCGATGCCTCTTGGGCAGCCGATGTGTTGGCCTGCATGCTGTCCTGATCGTCGCTCCAGTTCTTTTCGGTCATGGGCCGAAAACTCCTTGATTGTTCAATGATGAAATAGCGCCCATGGATGGGCGGCCGATTGCATTGGGCAGATCGCCACCAGCGTGGGCGCACTCACTTCTGGCAGTGTTGGTTGTGTGCTGAAGTCCCACCGGCGATGCTAGGAAAGTTGCCCGGGAAGGTATCTAGGGAACCCCCTAAAGCACCCGGCCGGCGGGCGTAAATCGCCTCCCGGGGCACTTCGGGCGCGGATGAAAAAAGGGCGCGAACACGGTTCGCGCCCTTGATGGGGAAAGAGACCGACCGCCATCAACGGCGGCCGGCCGCTCGGTCTTAGAGGACCAGTTGCTGGCCCTGCAGCAGTTCGAGCAGGTCGACGCGCTCCAATGCCGCCATCGGCACCGCGGCGTCGACGGTGGGCACAGCGCCGGTGGCGCTGTCGTCGCCCGCGCCGGCCAGGGCCGCCAGCAACCCTTCTCCCGGTTGCCCCATTTCACCCAGCAGCCCGGCCAGGTCGATGCGTCCTTCCTGCTCCCAGGCGGACTGTCCGCGCGGCTGGACGTCCTCCAGCGCAGCGCCATGGGTCAACAACTGGAGGACCAGGCTGCCACCCTCATCCAGCGCGTAGGCCGGCTCCGGTGTCGCCTCGCCGGACAACGCGCGCAACCCGGCCTCTTCCACCGGTTCGAGGATGATGTCGTAGGCACCGGTGGCCGGCGTGCGGTCACCTTGGGCATCGTAGGACGATGCATAGAGGAACTTCTCGCCGTAGCCGCCGTAGTCGAACAGGTCCGGGCAATCGATCGTCCAACTGCCATCGACACCCACCGTGGCCGAACCCAGGAGGATGGCCGTGTCGAGGTCCACCCCGCTGCCGTCGTCCTGCAGCTGCAGGTACAGCTCCATGGTGTGCCCCGGCGTACCGGTGCCTTTCACCGTGGGTGTCCGGTCATCGGTGAAGTCGCCTTTTTCCAGCGGACCGAGCTGGCCGCCGAAGTCGTCGACAACCATGCTGATGACCGGATAGGGGGGAACCGTCTGGGGAACGGAGAAGCTCCAGGATGCGCTAAGCGGCCCCTCGTTCCCGGCCTTGTCCACCGCCGATACCTGCAGGCCATGGTTGCCAGCGCCAAGCAGGGGGCTCTCGAACACCCAGGCACCGGATGCGTCGACCACGGCCGAGCCGACCAGCATGCCCTTGTCGAAGAGCTTAACGTAGGCGATATCGCCACCTTCGATGCGGCCGCTGATGGTCGGCCAGAAATCGTCGGTCTGCCCGCCATTGGCGATCGAGCCCTGGTCAGGACCGAAGTTGTCGTACACATCCTCGATCAGCGGCCGTCCGGGCGCCTGGGTATCCAGCACAATCTCCACCACCTCGCTCTTCGGGCTGTCCTTCCCATCGATGGACTGCTCGGCACTGAAGCGCTTGGCCCCGTCCTCGCCCAGGTCGGCGACAGCGATCTCCCACTTGCCATCCTGGCCCACGGTGGTACTGCCCACGACCCGGTCATCGAGGTACAGGGTCAGCAGGCTGCCGGGCAAACCGGTGCCACCCACGGTGGGGCTGCGGTCGTTGGTGCTTTCGCCGGGCGCGACTTCGCCGACCTGTGCTTCCTGGTCATCGCGAATCCAGTCGATGACAGGCGCCGCCAGCGGGTCGCCCGGCTCTTCCGGATCGGGCGTGGCCGGGCCGGTCGGCGTTTCCCCGCTGATGTTGCCGGCGGGGTCGGTCACCGTGACCGTGCCTTCCTCGCCGCCTTCCAGCGGGTTCTCCGGAAATTCCCAGTTGCCATTTCCATCCACGACGGTGGTGACGGTGCTGCCATCGGGCAGTTCGACGGTGACGGTGCCACCCGACTCACCGGTGCCGGCCAGGCCATCGCCATTCTCGGTGACCACTGGCGGTTCAGGCGCGATGGTATCGGCCGGCTCGGTGACGGTGGGCGGACTGACGTTGCCCGAGGGATCGGTGATGGTGACGATTCCGGTCTGGCCGTTCTCCAGCGGATTCTCCGGGAGCTTCCAATTGCCGTCCTCATCCACGGTGGCGGTGACGGTGCTTCCACCGGGCAGTTCGACGGTGACGGTGCCACCCGGCTCACCGGTACCGGCCAGGCCCTGGCCGTTGTTCTGCTCCACCTTCGGCGCCTCCGGCACCTCGGTGTCGGACGGGCCGGTGTCCACGCTGCCGCTGTGGTTGCCGGCGGGGTCCACCTCCACCAGCGAACCGGACTCGCCATTGCCCAGCGGGTTCTCCGGGAAGGTCCAGTTGCCGTTCTCGTCAACAGTGGTGGTGACGGTGCTGCCGTCCTGCTTGGTGAGGATGATGGTGTCGCCCGCCTCGCCGGTGCCGGACAGGCCGTTGGCGTTGTTCTCGGTGACGACCGGGTCCTTCGGCGGGGTCAGGTCGGCCAGGCCGGTATCGACCGCGGGGCTGGTGCCGTTGCCGTTGCTGGCGGTGACACTGCCGCCCTTGCCATCCTCCAGCGGGTTGGGCAGGAAGGCCCAGGTGCCGTCGGTGCTGGCGATGGTGGTGACGGTGCTGCCATCCGGGCGGGTCAGGGTGATCAGGTTGCCGGGCTCGGAGGTGCCGGTCAGGCCCTGCTGGTTGTTGAAGAGGACCTTCGGCGCGGCCGGCGCCTCTCCCGGCAGGGGGTCCCCATTGCGCGGCGAGGCGCCACCGCCGCCGCCACGCTGGGTCAGCATGTTGCCCACGCCGATGGCGCCGAGCCCGGCGGCCGGCACCAGCAGGCCGAAGGCGACGTTGTGGTCGTCCGACTGCAGCGCCAGCAGTTCTTCGACCGAGCCCAGCTCGGTCAGCTCCGCGCCCTGCCAGGGTTCCTCGTAGCCGGCCAGCCACAGCTTGCCGTCGGGGGCTTCCAGAACGAGGTCGTTGCGCACGCCGTCGAAGTCCTGGAAGAAGTTGTCGACCGTGATGACCTTGCCGCTCTTCAGGCGCACCACCAGGTGGTTGCCGTCGCGGCTGATGGACCTGACGTCTTCCGGCGCGGCGGCGATCTTCACCACGCTCGGGTGCGACAAGGACAACAGGCTGTTGCCGGTCAGGCCCGTCACCTCTCCCGAGCTTTTCGCAATCAGTTCAATTGCGTCCATTTTCAATTCCTCCCGAAACAGTGAAACGTCGCCCCGGCTAGGGCAGCCAATGAAGATACGAAGCGCGGGCTGCCCGACAGCCAGCTTCCAGGTGAGCACGAAGGGCCCGGCGCCCCCTGGGCCACGGACAATGGCCGAGGGCGCCGGGAAGGCTACAGCGCCGCAGGCTCCTAACCATTAGGAATCCCCCTAAAGCCACCCCGCCCCGGCCGGGCTTTAGGGATTTCCTCAAGCACGTCCGTCGCCCTGCCGGGGCGAAAACGAAAAAAGGCACGAACCGAGGTTCGTGCCTTTTCCATTGCCACGCGGCGGTCCCTCGCCGCGAGTGTCACTCAGACCACGTACAGCCCCTCCTGGATCAGCAGTTGCACATGGGAGGCGCTGGCCGAGGTGTAGACGTCATAGGTGACCGCCCCCTCGGTGACCTTGGCCTGCCCGGCGTCCAGGGACCATGCCGAGAGATCGATGTCGACGCTATCCGTCACGCCGTTCTGGCCGGTGTCGCCGGTGATCCTCAGCCGCTGCGCGTCCCCCTCCTGCGGGACTATCTTCAGCAGGTCGGCCAGGCTCAGGCTCAGCGTCTGGCCCAGCGCCTCGCCCAGGTGGATGGCCTCGATGTTCTCCACCCTGTCGGCGATCGTGCCCAGGTCCAGCGAATTGCGCGAGGCCCAGACCAGGATGTCGTAGCCGGCGCCGCCGTCGATGTGGGCGAAGCCCGTACCGTCGATGAGGATGGCGTCGTTGCCCTCGCCGCCACTGGCGGTGGTATAGCCACGGGCGTCGAGCATGTCGTCGCCGGCGGTGCCGAGGATGTCCGATACCGGGTGGTAGTCGACGTGGGTGGCGCCGCCTTCCACGGCGGGTGCTGGCAGGCCGAGGGTTTCCTCCAGGTCCACCAGGCGCCCCTTGACCGCGCTGCCGCTACCGTCGCTGACGCCGTTGTCGGTCCAGCTGACGAACAGCTTGCCGCTGTCCAGGAAGGTCGCGGAAACCTGCGTCTGGTCGCCGCTGAGCAGTTGGTTGATGTGCAGCTCCTGGCCGACCTTGCGCCCGGTGTCGTCGAAGAACTGGGCGTAGATGCCGTAGCTGCCCGTCCCCGGCGCGCCATCGCTGGCGGACTGGTACACCACCACGAAGCCGCCGCCCTCGCGGGCCACCACCAGCGGCAGGGCCTGGTTGCCGGCCGTGCGGGTGTTGAGCAGGAACTCGTTGCCCAGCGGCTCGCCGGCGGCATTGAAGACCCGCCCCCAGGCGCCGTAGCCGGACTGGTCCAGGCCGCCGTGGTCGTTGGAATCCCAGGTCACCACGAAGTTGCCGTTGGCCAGTTGCGACACGCTGGGCGAGGCCTGGCTGTTGGCGCTGGTCTGGTTGGCCAGGATCTCCGGCCCGAAACTCCCGGTCGCCGGGTCGTAGACACGGAAGAACACCTCGCCACCGGCGCCGCCGCCCAGGTTGCGGCCGTAGGCGAACACCACGCGACCATCCTCCAGGGTGCTGAGCGACGGTGCGCGGGTGTCGAGGCTGTCGGCATAGTTGGTATCGCTGACCAGCTGTTCGCCGCCCGCCGGCGAGCCATCGGCCTTGTACTGGCGGGCATAGACATGCCACTCGCCGCCCACCGACGACTTCCAGGTCACCATGTAGCCGCCGTCGTCCAGCGCTGTGATGCTGGAGTAGCGCTGGCTGCCGGCGTCGTTGACGTTGACCATGTGCTCGCCGCCCTCGCGCGCCGCCCCGGTGATCTGGCCGTCGAGGTCGTAGGTGTAGCCGTACTTCTGCTGCAGGATGGCATCGTTGCCGCCGGCGTAGCTGGTCCAGCTGACCACGAAGCCGCCGTCCTCGAGCACCGCTACCGACGGCCGCCCCTGGTAGTTGGCGGTGGTGCCGTTGATCACGAACTCGCCGCCCAGCGGCATGCCCCTGGCATCGAACAGCTGGGCCATGACGCAGTCGTTGGAGCCGTCGCCCGTGGCCGATTCCCAGACCACCACGAAGCCGCCGTTGGGCAGGCGCGCGCTGGCCGAGAAGTCCTGGTTGCCGGAGAGCGTGCCGTTGACGCGGAACTCCGAGTAGTAGCCGGCGTCGATGTCGATGACGGTGCCCTCGATGCCCCAGCTGTTGCTGTCGGCCTTGTCGCTCTGCCAGGTCACGTAGACGTTGCCGTCGGCCATGAGCGTGGCGTCCAGCAGGTTGTTCATGTCGCCGCTGTCGCCACCCCAGCCCTGGTTGCCCTCGGTGGTGGGGTTGACCAGGAACTCGCGGCCCAGCGGCTGGCCCTGGGCGTCGTAGCGCTGGGCGTAGACCGCCGAGCCGCTGCCGTCGCCACCGTCCGAGCCCCACACCACCAGGTAGCCGCCGTCCTCCAGGGCCACCGCGGTGGGCTTGTACTGCTTGCCGGCCAGGCCGCTGTTGACGCGGAAGTCGCCCGCGCCCACCAGCGACAGCTCGCCGCTGGCCGGGTCGACGCGGTAATGCGCGGCATAGACGTCCGAGCCGACCGAGCCGGGCAGGTTGCTGTCCCACACCACCACGAAGCTGCCGTCCTTGAGGGTGATCACGTCCGGGTAGTTCTGGCTGTTGCCGGTGCCGGTGTTGACCTGGAAGTTGCCGCCCAGCGGCGTGCCGTCGGCCTTGTACAGCTGGCCGATGACGCCGCTGGCGGAGTTGTCCCCGGGGCCGCCGTGGCCGGTCCACACGGTCACGTACATGCCGTCGGCGAAGACCGCCATGGCCGGCGCGCCTTCGTTGCCGTAGAGGTTCCCGCTGCCGACGATGACGTCGCCGGTGAGCGGCTGGTTGTCGGCGTCGAAGCTGCGCTGCACGATGTGGTTGGTGGTGCCGGCATCCGGGTCGCTCTGCCAGCTGATGGTGTAGCCGCCGTCCGGGTGGGCGATGGCGATGGGCGACCGCTGGCCGCCCGCAGTGGCGACGTTGACCGCGAACTCGTCGGTCAGCGGGGTGCCGTCGGCGCCGTAGCGGCGCGCCATGACGCCATCGCCACTGGTGTCCGGGCCGGCCTGGTAGGACTCCCAGACCACCAGGTAGCCACCGTCGGCCAGGGCCACCACCTGCGGGCTGTCCTGGTTGCTGGCGTTGCGCTGGTTGACCTGCTGTTCGCCGCCGATGCGGGTGACGCCGTCGGCCGCGAACAGTTGCATGAACACCTCGGCATTGCCGGCGCTGGCATCGCCACTCTGCCAGACCACGATGATCCTGCCGTCCGCCAGGGTCGCCACGCTCGGGTTGGCCTGGGGGCCGGCCTCGGTGGTGTTGACCTCCACGGTGTGGCGGACCAGCTGGTAGTCGGCCAGGGCCGCGCCCTGGATGGCCACCGGCGGCGCCTCGTGGCCGGCCGCGTCGCGGGCCGACAGGCTGCCCTGCTCGCCCTCCGCCAGCGGGTTGGGGTAGATGGCCCAGCGGCCGTGCTCGTCGGCGGTGGCGGTGTGGGTGACACCCTTGGCATCCACCACGGTGACGATGGCGCCCGGCTCGGTGCGGCCGCCCAACTGCTCGGCGCTGTTGCTGTCCAGGCCGACGCTGAGCACGCTGATCGCCGGCGGGTCGGCCGGCACGTAGTCGATGCCGGTCACGCCTTCGCCCACGGGCGGCGGCGCGATGAGGCCGAGGCTCTCGTCCAGGTCCACCAGGCTGCCCTTGATGGCGCTGCCGCTGCCGTCGCTGACGCCCTTGTCGGTCCAGCTGACGAACAGCTTGCCGCTGTCCAGGAAGGTGGCGTCGACCTCGACCTGGTCGCCGCTCACCAGTTGGTTGATGTGCAGCTGCTGGCCGACCTTGTGCCCGGCATCGTCGAAGTACTGGGCGTAGACGCCGTAGGTTCCGGCGCCCGGCGCCGCCTCGCTGCGGGACACGTAGATGACCACGAAGCCGCCATCCTCGCGCGCCACCACCAGCGGTTCCGCCTGGTCGCCCAGGGTGCTGTTGGACACCAGGAACTCGTTGCCCAGCGGCTGGCCGGCGGCATCGAAGATCCGCCCCCAGATGCTGGCGCCGGACTGGTCGGGCCCGCTATTGTCGTTGGAGTCCCAGGTGACGATGAAATTGCCGTTGGACAGCATCGAGACCGACGGCGAGGACTGCTTGTTGGCCGAGGTCTGGTTGACCAGCACTTCGCCGCCCAGGCTCTGGGTCGCCGGGTCGTAGAGGCGGAAGTACGACTCCACCCCGGCGGCGCCGCCGGCGTCGCGGTTGTAGGCAATCACCACGGTGCCGTCCGGCAGGGTCGCCAGGGACGGCGCGTCCGGCCCCGCCGAGGTGTGGTAGGTGGCGTCGCCGACCAGTTGGTCGCCGCCCTGCGGCGAGCCATCGGCCGCGTACTGGCGCAGGAACATCTGCCACTTGCCGCTGGTGCCGGTGGGGTTGGAGCTCCAGCTGACAATGTAGCCGCCGTCGTCCAGCGCGGTGATGCTGGAGAAGCGCTGGTGGCCGGCGTCGTTGACATTGACCATGTGCTCGGTACCTTCGCGTACCGCGCCGATGATCTGGCCATCGAGGTCGTAGGTGTAGCCGTACTTCTGCTGCAGGATGGCGTCGTTGCCGCCGGCGTGGCTGGTCCAGCTGACCACGAAGCTGCCGTCCGCGAGCACTGCCACCGCGGGCTGGCCCTGGTAGTTGGCGGTGCTGCCGTTGACCACGAACTCGCCGCCCAGCGGCATGCCCCTGGCGTCGAACAACTGGGCCATGACGCAGTCGTTGGAACCGTCGCCCGTGGCCGACTCCCAGACCACCACGAAGCCGCCGTTGGGCAGCTTGGCCGTGGCCGAGCGGTCCTGGTCGCCGGCCAGGGTGCCGTTGACGCGGAATTCCGAGTAGTAGCCGGCATCGATGTCGATGACGGTGCCTTCGATGCCCCAGCTATTGCTGTCGGCCTTGTCGCTCTGCCAGGTCACGTAGACGTTGCCGTCGTCCATCACGGTGGCGTCCAGCAGGTTCTTCATGTCGACGCTGTCGCCGGCCCAGCCCTGGTTGCCCTCGGTGGTCGGGTTGACCAGGAACTCGCGGCCCAGCGGCTTGCCCTGGGCGTCGTAGCGCTGGGCGTAGACCGCCGAGCCGCTGCCGTCGCCGCCGGCCGAGCCCCACAGGACCAGGTAGCCGCCGTCGTCCAGGGCCACCGCGGTGGGCTTGTACTGGTCGCCCGCCACGTTGCTGTTGACGCGGACATCGCCCATGCCGATCTGCTGCACGGCGCCGCTGGCCGGGTCGACGCTGTAGCGCGCCATGTAGACGTCGTAGCCGCTGCTGCCCGGCGGGTTGCCCTCCCAGACCACCACGAAGCTGCCGTCCCTGAGGGTGATCACGTCCGGGTAGTCCTGGCTGTTGCCGGTGCTGCCGTTGACCTGGAAGTTGCCGCCCAGCGGCGTGCCGTCGGCCTTGTACAGCTGGCCGATGACGCCGCTGGCGGAAGTGTCGCCCGGGCCCTTGGCACCGCTCCACACGGTCACGTACATGCCGTCGGCGAAGGCCGCCATGGCCGGTGCGCCGGAGGCACCGTATGCCTCGCCGCTGCCCACGATCACGTCGCCGGTCAGCGGCTGGTTGTCGGCATCGAAGCTGCGCTGCACGATCAGGTCGGTGCTGCTGCCGTTCGGGTCGCTCATCCAGCTGATGGTGTAGCCGCCATCCGGGTGGGCGATGGCGACGGCCGATTTCTGCCCGCCGGCGGTATTCAGGTTGACCGCGAACTCGTCGGTCAGCGGGCTGCCGTCGGCGCCGTAGCGGCGTGCCATGATGCCGTCGCCGCTGGTGTCCGGGCCGGCCAGGTAGGACTCCCAGACCACCAGGTAGCCGCCGTCGGCCAGGGCCACCACCTGCGGGCTGTCCTGGTTGTACGCGCTGCGCTGGTTGACCTGCTGCTCGCCGCCGATGCGGGTGATGCCGTCGGCCTCGAACAGTTGCATGAACACTTCGACGGCATCGTTGCTGGTATCACCACCCTGCCAGACCACGATGATCCTGCCGTCCGCCAGGGTCGCCACGCTCGGGTTGGCCTGGGGCCCGGCCTCGGTGGTGTTGACCTGGCTGGTATAGCGGCTCAGGTCGTAGCTGGCCAGCACGTCGCCCTGGATGACGATGGCTTGCGATGGGTTGCCGGCGGCGTCCTGTACCGAAAGACTGCCGTCCTCGCCCAGGCCCAGGGGGTTGGGCTGCATGCTCCAGCGGCCGTCCTGGTCGGCGGTGACGCTGTGCGCCGTGCCGGCCTTGTCGACCACGGTAACGATCGCCCCCGGCTCGGTCTGCCCGGCCAGCTGCTCGGCGGTGTTGATGTCCAGGCCGACGTTCGGCGCCAGGGTATCGACCACGAACAGCCAGGGCGCGCTGGGCTCGGTGACGTTGCCCACGCCATCGGTGAGGGTCGCGGTGAGCGCGTGCGAGCCATCGGCCAGCGGCGCCTGCGGGGTGAAGCTCCAGTGGCCGGCCTCGTCCACCTGCGTCGAGCCCAGTTCCTGGCCATTGTCGTAGACCACCACCAGCGAACCCGGCGCACCGCTGCCGGAAATGCTCGGCGTGGTGTCGCTGGTGAGGTTGCCGGAGACCAGGCTGGTGAAGGCTTCGGTCTCCAGCGCCAGCAGCTGCGGCACCTCCGGCAACGCGCTCTGCAGCTCGACCGGGAAGTCCTCGCCGGGCGCTTCGCTCATCTGCCCCGAGGGGCTCTGCGAGCTGGCCCACAGGTACTTCATGCCGTCGCCGCCGAACTGGCCGAGGTCGTCGGTGGTCAGGCTCCACTGGCCGTTGGCATCGATGACGGTGGAGCCCAGCAGCTCGCTCGGCGCCTGCGCATCGTCGCTCAGGCGCACGTAGAGGAACAGGGTGGCGCCGGCGCTGCCGGTGCCGCTCAGGGTCAGGTTGGCGTCGTCGGTGGCGGCGCCCTTGTCGAGGTCGCCCTGTTGCGGCCCGAAGTCGTCCTGCACGCGGGTGATGCGCGGCGTCTCGGGGACGGCGGCATCGACCACGAAGTCCCAGGCCTCGCTGCGCGGGCCGAGGTTGCCGGCGGCGTCCAGCGCCTCGGCCTGGAAGCTGTGCGCGCCATCGGCCAGCGGCGTCTGCGGCTCGAAACGCCAGTTGCCGGCTTCGTCCACGCTCGCCGAGCCGATCAGCTCGCCGTTGTCGTAGATGCGTACCAGCACGGCGCCGCCCTCGACATGGCCGCTGTAGGTCGGCGTGGCGTCGTTGCTCAGCTCGCCCTGGCCGATGCTGCCGAGGATGCCGCCTTCCACGTCGTCGACCAGCGCCAGGTCGGTGATCGCGCCCGGCGCGGTGGTGTCGACCACGAAGCCCAGGGCCGGGCCCCGGGCACTTTCATTGCCGGCGGCATCGGTGGCCGAGGCCGTGATCGCATGCTCGCCTTCGGCCAGCGGGGTTTCCGGCTTGTAGCTCCAGTTGCCGTCGGCGTCGACGATGGCGGTGCCGATCACGCTGCCGTTGTCGTGGACAGTGATGAGGTCGCCGGGGTTGGCGCCGCTGCCGCTGATCACCGCGGCGCTGTCGTCGGTGGCGGCGCCGGCCTCCAGGCCGCCCTGCTGCGCGCCGACGTTGTCGGTCACGACGATGCCGGCCGGGGCGTCGGGGGCCTGGGTGTCGATGTCCAGTTCGAAGCGGGTGCCGGCCTCGTTGCCGTTGGCGGCGGTGGCCAGGATGTCGTAGACATGATTGCCGTCGGCCTGCTCCGGCAACTCCAGGCTCCAGTTGCCGGAAGCGTCGGCGAGCACCGAGCCGAGCAGCGTCGAACCGTCGAGGATGCTGACGATGGCGCCGGCGCTGGCGGTGCCGACCAGGGTCGGCCGGTTGTCGTCGGTGAGCGCCTTGTCGGCCAGGTCGCCCTGCTTGGTGCCGACGTTGTCGCTGGCCTTGATCACGCTGACGCTGATGGGCGCGGTGTCGACGCTGAACGCCAGCGCGGGGCCGGGCTGGCCGACGTTGCCGGCGGCATCGCTGACCTGCGCGCTGATACTGTGGCTGCCCTCGGCCAGCGGCTGCGCCGGGGTGAAGCTCCAGTCGCCGTTGGCATCGGCGGTGACGCTGCCCAGCACCTCGGCGCCGTCCAGCAGGGTGACCACGGCACCGGCCTCGGCCGTGCCGGAGAACACCGGCTGGGCATCGTCGGTGACGCCGCCGGCGGCGATCGGGCCGCGGACCAGGCCCTGGTCATCAGTGGCGAGCACCACTGCCGGGGTGGCCGGCGCGGCGGTGTCGACGTTCAGGCTGAACTCGGCGCTGCCGCTGTTGGCGCCATTGGAGACGCTGGCAGTATAGGTGTGCTCGCCATCGGCCTGGGCCGGCAGCTGGAAGCTCCAGTTGCCCTCGGCATCGGCGGTGACGCTGCCGATCTCGACCTCGCCTTCGAAGATGACCACGACCGCGTCGGCAAGGGTCTTGCCGACCAGGGTCGGGGTGGCGTCATTGGTCAGGGCGTTGTTGCTCAGGCTCTGGGGTTCGCCGATATCGTCGATGGCGGCCTCGATGCTCACCAGCACATCACTGGTGTCGACCGTGAGCGCCAGCACGTCGCTCGGCTCGCTGACGTTGCCGGCGGCATCGGTGGCGGTCACGCTGATGGCGTGCTCGCCATCGGTGAGCGGCTGCGCCGGGGTGAAGCTCCAGTTGCCGTCGCCATCGGCCACGGCCGTGCCCAGCACGCTGCCGCCATCCAGGATGGTGACGACGCTGCCCGGCTCGGCGCTGCCGCTGAAGGTCGGGGTGGAGTCGTCGGTGATGCCGTTGTCGATGGGGCCGGTGACGTCGCCCAGGTTGTCGACGGCGAGGATCGCCCCCGGCTTGGCCGGCGCGCTGCCGTCGATGGTCAGTTCGAAGCGGGTGCTGGCGCTGTTGGCGCCGTTGCTGGCGGTGACGTCGTAGCTGTAGCTGCCATCGGCCTGCTCCGGCAGCTCCAGGCTCCAGGCACCGGCGGCATCGGCCACCACCGAGCCGAGCACGCTGGCGCCGTCCATGACGGTGACCAGGGCGCCGGCGGTGGCGCTGCCCACCAGGGTCGGCGTGCGGTCGTCGGTCACCGCGCCGTTGCCCAGCTCGGCGGTCAGGCTGCCGGCATCGTCCAGCGCCTTGGCGACGCTGACCACCAGCGGCCGGGTGTCGACCACCAGCACCAGCGCATCGCTGGGCTCGCTGACGTTGCCGGCGGCATCGCTGACCACGGTGGTGATGCTGTGCTCGCCCTCCCCCAGCGCCTCGGCCGGGGTAAAGCTCCAGTTGCCTTCGCCATCGACGATGGCCGTGCCCAGGACGCTGTCGCCATCCTTGATGGTGACGGTGGCGCCCGGTTCGGCGCTGCCGCTGAAGGTCGGGGTGCTGTCGTCGGTTACGCCGCCGGTGATCGGGCCGGTGACGGCACCGACGTTGTCCAGCGCGCTCGGCGCATCCGGGGTGGCCGGTGCGCGGGTGTCGAGGAAGATGTCGAAGCCGCCGGTGGCCGGGCTCCACTGCCCGGCCGTGTCCACGGCCTTGGCGGTGAGTGTCTTGAGGCCGTCGGCGCCGAGGTCGTCCAGGGTGATCGACCAGTTGCCCTCGGCGTCGGTGGCGACGCTGCCGACCTCGCTGCCATTGACGTACAGGTGGATCAGGGTGCCCGCCTCGGCGGTGCCCTTGATGGTCGGGGTACGGTCGTCGGTCTGCGCACCGGGCTGCAGGTGCTCGCTGGTCAGCGGCGCCTGGTCGTCGATGACGTGCTCGATGGAGGGCGCGGCCGGCGGCGTCAGCTTGAGGGTGAAGTGCCAGTCGGCACTCTTCGGCCCTTCGTTGCCGGCGGCATCCACCAGCGCGGCCTGGAAGTTGTGCTCGCCGGCCAGCAGCGGCAGCGCGGGCTCGAAGCTCCACTGGCCAGCGCTGACACTGGCGCTGCCGATCAGCACGCCGTTGTCGTAGACGTTCACGCTCTGGATATCGGCCGGTACGCCATTGCCGCCGAAGCTCGGCTTGGCATCGTCGGTCACACCGCCACGGGCGATCTCGCCGATGACGCCGCCGACGTCGTCGACCAGGCTCAGCGCACCGACCGCCTCAGGCGGGGTGACCGGCGCGAGGGTATCGACGGTGAAGCTCCAGCCATCGGCCGGCAGCATGGCGCTGGCATTGCCGGCGGCATCCACCGCGCTGGCCTGCAGGCTGTGCTCGCCCTCCTCCAGCGGCTGCTCGGGGGTGAAGCTCCAGCTGCCGTCGGGGTTCACCGGGGTGCTGCCGATCAGCTCGCCATTGTCGTAGACGTTCACCAGCACGGCATCGCCGCCGACCAGCTGGCCCTTGAACTCGGGCTGGTTGTCATCGGTGTGGCCGCCCTGGGCGATAGGCCCGGTGATGGCGCCGACATCGTCGATCAGGCAGAGGCTCGCCTCGGCCTCGGAAATATCGGGGGCAAGGTTGTCTGCCGGCTCGGTCACAGTGGGCGGGCTGACGTTGCCCGACGGATCGGTGATGGTGACGGTACCGGTCTCGCCATTCTCCAGCGGGTTTTCCGGGAACTCCCAGTTGCCGTTCTCGTCGACCACGGTGGTGACGGTGCTGCCATCCGGCAGTTCCACGGTGACGATGCCTTCCGGCTCACCGGTACCGCCCAGGCCATTGCCACTGTTGTCGGTGATGACCGGCGGTTCCGGCGCGATGGTATCGGCCGGACCGGTTTCGGTCGGCGGGCTGATGTTGCCCGAGGGATCGGTGATGGTGACGGTACCGCTCTCGCCGTTCTCCAGCGGGTTTTCGGGGAATTCCCAGTTGCCGTTTTCGTCGATGACGGTGGTGACGGTGCTGCCGTCCGGCAGTTCGACGGTGACGATGCCTTCCGGCTCGCCGGTACCGCCCAGGCCGTTGCCATTGTTCTCGGTGATCACCGGCGGTTCCGGCGTGATGACGTCGGCCGGCTCAGTGGTTACCGGCGGACTGATGTTGCCCGAGGGATCGGTGATGGTGACGGTACCGGTCTCACCGTTTTCCAGTGGGTTTTCCGGGAACTCCCAGTTGCCGTTCTCATCGACCACGGTAGTGATGGTGCTGCCATCCGGCAGCTCGACGGTGACGATACCTTCCGGTTCGCCGGTGCCGCCCAGGCCGTTGCCGTTGTTCTCGGTAACCACTGGCGGCTCCGGTGCAATGACATCAGCCGGCTCGGTCACGGTCGGCGGGCTGACGTTGCCCGACGGATCAGTGATGGTGACGGTGCCGGTCTCGCCGTTCTCCAGCGGGTTTTCCGGGAACTCCCAGTTGCCGTTTTCGTCGATCACGGTGGTGACGGTACTGCCGTCCGGCAGTTCGACCGTGACGATGCCTTCCGGCTCGCCGGTACCGCCCAGGCCGTTGCCGTTGTTGTCAGTGATGACTGGTGGCTCCGGTGC